>DDLU01000311.1 GCA_002340305.1 Desulfovibrio sp. UBA2564 | reverse complement strand
TTCTTTAATACCCAGAACCAGAGGCAGTTCGGGACCTGCCACAACAAGATCGATTTCATTCTCTTTGGCAAATTTAACCAACCCGGGCAGGTCATCATCTTTGATGGGTACGTTGGTACCATGCAGACGAGTTCCGCCGTTACCCGGTGCGATAAAAATCTCAGAGACCTTGGGGCTCTGGCTTATTTTCCAAGCCAAAGCGTGTTCTCTTCCGCCTGAACCTACAACAAGTATTTTCATGAAATAAATTCCTCTTCGGATTGAGCTGAAGTGACTTGTGGGTGGTAACTGCCCCCAAACTGTTAGTTTGGCAGCAATGATCACTTAGATAAATATTGCGGTTTTGGCAAGAAAATGCGTACGCCCCAAAGGGAACTTTGGCACATAACAACGAGAGTCTGGTCCCTCCGGCAACATCACTTCAGCCCTGCCTTGACTCTTAAATTATACCATCAAAAACAACTTTGCGTCCACAAAAGGCACTACCTGCATAGCTGTAAAGCTTAATTACAGGCTTAACAACATAAGTGAACTACTGTTCATTTTAACTTAAAAAGACAAATCGACTTCAATATCAGCCGGTTGTGTTGAGGGTATATTCAAGAGCACTGACAAGCTCCCGTAAATGAATATTATCCTCAATCCGTCTGCCGTCAGGACCTTCGACATGGAAGACATCAAAGACGGACTGTCCGGTAGTCGAAATACGGGCCATACGCAGATTGATATTCATACGCGCGAAAAATGCGGTCATATCATATAAAATTCCGGCCCGATCCTGCGTAATTACCTCAATGATAGTGCATTCGCTGCTGGACCCGTTATCAATACTGACCCGTGTAGGAACCCTGCTAGGCACGGCTCTGGCGAGAAAAGAATTACGTTTTTTATGCAACCGGTAATCAAGGGCCAGCCGACCGGTAAGGGCATACATTATGGAGCGTTCCACACGGGCCCAGATATCTTCGGGACAATTCTCTGCAGGAGCTTCCACAATAAAGATATTCACTGCCGTTCCATCGGACCATGAAAAAATTTCAGCTGAAAGGATATTCACCGAATGAAGAGCCAAAACACCGCTCTGGGCAGCAAAAAGAAAAACCTGATCCTTGGCAGTGATAACCAGCTTGACGCGCCCTGCGGCTTCGGTTTCAAAAACACGGACCAGATTCAGGCCGAGACCGCCTTTGCCCATTGGCTTGCGGATTATATCCCGCTCGTAAGCCTGATTGAATTCAATTACCTGCTGCATGTGTAGAGCAATCTCATCCGGATTTTCGACCAGGAGGTATCTTTCAGGCATGCAGCCGATCAAAAACTCTACCATGCCCGGATCGATCATGCCCTCTGCCCGTTCCCTGATACGCAGCAAAGTATCTCCAAGCTGCTCTCCGGGATCAATTTCAGCGTAAGATTCATCAGTAAGAACCAACTCCAGTCCAGCATAAATCTCCCGCAACAACGATTCACTCCACGAATTCCAGACTCTCGGTCCTGTTGCCATGGAATCCGCCATGGAAAGAATGAACAGCATGCGCAACCTACGCAGGGAGCCGACCCTTTCAGCAATCTTCTTTAAGGCATCTACAGAACTCAAATCCATTGACCGTGAGGAACGGATCAAAAGCAGATGCTCACGGACAAGAAAAACCACATCGCCTTTAAAGTGGGAAAAAAAATCAGTACGTGCGAGGATATCTTCAGTTATCAATGCGCCGCGCTCACTATGATTAGGCTTGCCCTTGCCGATATCATGGAAGAAAGCGGCTAAAATCAAGGCATCGAAATCGGTGGCAGAAATAAACCTTCCATCTTCAGAATATTCATCACGGAAAATATCGCAGCATTTATGTACAGTAAGCAAGGAATGGCGACCGGGAGGATACTGATGGTAGCCATCATAAGGAACAAGGTCCGCAACCTTCGCAAATTCAGGTAAAAATGATTTAAAAATTCCACTATCAAGCATTTCCACAGACGCACGCCAGCCGAATTCGCCCTTGAAAATATCTATGAGCATCTTCAAAGAACGGGTCAGGCTGGTTCCATTTGCGGAATGAATAGAGGAAACCGCCCTGCGCGCCTCCCGGGTGAGAGGTGCTCCGGTTCTGGATTTTATGCCGAATACTTCCAGCCCGGTCTCCAGTCCGGCAATCCCACCGTGATCGATGAATGATCTGGAGTCAGCATCAAAAGATTCCCGGTAAAGGGCATCGCCCATTGACCGGACCCTGACCATGGCCCGGTGAATGGCTGTGAGCAAGTTATTACCGCGCTTTGCGGGATCATAACCTTTAAATCCGCAGAAAGATGCCACATCGGGCAGAATCTCAAGGATCAGTTTATCCTGTTTACGTTTACGCAGCAAATGAACCGCACAACGAGCCTGCATCAGCAGAGCTTCATCTTTGCAAAGCCCGATAAGATCAGCATCATTCAGCGGGGCATATTCACCTTTGATATCCGCACACCAGCGAATAAACTGCACATCGCGCAGAGTGCCCCAACCGTCCTTTAAATCCGGTTCAAGGACAACGGAATCCATGCCCTTGCCGGCCTTGGAACGATTCTCCCAAAGGATGCGGCAAAAATCATCACCTGCAACAGGCAAAACCTCCGACCTGAATTCATTGGGCAAACGCCGGAAAGGTTCTTCAGCCCCGGCAATGTACCTCAAATCCAAAAGTGAAGCCAAAACTTTAAAATCTTCTTTCGCTAATTCAAGGTTCTGCTTAACATCACGCACACCATGCCCAACATCAAACTTGAGATCCCAGAGCGGGTAAAAAAGATAAGAGGCTAATTCTTCGAGATCCTTATGAACATCAAGATCGGTGAGAATCAATACATCAATATCAGAAAAGGGTGCCAGATGACCGCGTCCGTAGCCGCCCACTGCAACAATGGCTAAGTCTTCATGTGAAGAGAGAATACCTAATGAAACAGCCTCTCTGATTCTACTCTCGAAGTAATTATCCACCAATGCACACATCTGCTGCGGGAAATCCCGCGGCATGCTCTTAGAGCATGCCGCGAGGAGTATTTCACGTCCTGCCAACAAATTATCGACAGATGAATTTGATGGCGGACCGGGGATTGATTCAGCGTTCATTTAAATGGCTTCCGGCCCGGTCTCGCCAGTACGGATACGTACAACTTCTTCTACCGGAAGTACGAAGATTTTACCGTCACCGACCTTTCCTGTTTTGGCTGCCTCGCTGACCGCTTCAATTACCTCATGAACACGATCAGCATCGACCACAATTTCAACCTTGGTTTTAGCGATGAAGTCCACCTGATACTCGGCACCACGGTATACTTCTTTATGTCCGCCCTGCCGCCCAAACCCTTTAACGTCAGTAACAGTCATACCTTTAAGGCCGAGCGCAGCAATAGCGTCCTTCACATCATCGACCTTGAAAGGCCTTATAATTATTTCAATCTTTCTCATAAGAATTATCCTATATTAAGTGTGATGGTTATTAAATCTGGTAGCCGGTTTCGCTGTGGTCGGAAACGTCCATACCGGCAACCTCTTCTTCCTCGGAAGGACGCAGGCCATAAAACTTGTCGATCAGTTTAAACAGAATCCAGCTAACCGCAAAGCAATATACCCAAGTGGCGATGCAGGATTCAATCTGAACCCAAAGCTGGGAAGCATTACCGTAGAACAACCCTTCTGCACCGATGCTGGCGAAAAGGCCGGTAACGATGGCGCCATAAGTTCCGCCAAGACCGTGAATTCCTACAACATCAAGGGAATCATCATAGCCAAACTTGGATTTTATAAGCACGCCACCATAACAAACAATACCGCCACCGAAACCGATAACGATAGAAGCCATGGGAGTCACAAAACCTGCTGCCGGGGTGATGGCAACCAAACCGGCTACAGCACCGGAAGCAGCCCCGAGCGTTGTAGGCTTGCCAGCGTGCATAGCTTCAACCAGCAACCAACCGAGCACTGCAGTAGCAGCAGCAAGATGGGTGGTTACAAAAGCATTAGCAGCAAGACCGTCAGCAGCAAGAGCGGAACCGGCATTAAAACCGAACCAACCGAACCAGAGCATTCCGGCACCAAGCAAGGTCATAGGCAGGTTATGAGGAATAAAAGGATCTTTGCCATATCCTTTACGCTTACCAACGACCAGACAACCGGCAAGGGCTGCTGCGCCGGAACTCATGTGAACAACCGCGCCACCGGCGAAGTCTAGTGCACCGTGGTCGCCCATCCAACCGCCGCCCCAAACCCAGTGACACATGGGAGCGTAGACAAGAATTACCCAAAATGAGGAAAAGAGAAGCAAGGCACCGAACTTCATACGTTCGGCAAAAGCCCCGGTGATCAGTGCGGGTGTTATGACCGCAAACATGCACTGGAAGATCATGAATAAAAGATGGGGCAGATTATCGGCAGGACTGTTAGCTGTATCCATGCCCACGCCGTTCAGGGCAAAGAAGTCCATGCCGCCGATGACTCCCCCGATATCTGTCCCGAAAGACAGGGAGTAACCAATCACAGCCCAGATGATTGAGACAAGGCCGAGCATGATGAAACTCTGCATGATGGTCGCCAATACGTTTTTACTGCGCACCATGCCACCATAGAAAAGAGCCAGCCCCGGCGTCATGAACATTACCAAAGCTGCACAAATAAGTATAAATGAAGTATCTGCCGCATTCATTGTTGACCAACCCCCGTTGATTTCAATTATTTGTTTTGACAATTATGTCGTTAAACATGTCCAAAAGAGGCGTTTTTTAACATTTTTAGCAAATAAACCCTTCAAAAATGCATTTTAAATACTACTAAGCACTCATTATGCCAAAAAAACAGTATTATACCCTAAAAAAACTCGCACAATGCATATAAAATACACTTTTGAAAAATATACAGATAATTTTAGATACAATTTTAGTGATTTACACAATTTTAAAAACAAAAAGATCAAACGCACAACAAAGAGCGCAAGCGTAGCAAAAAACACAAGCGACAATTGACTCCATATGGAATATGATACATTTTATGTAAATGATATTGACTTTCAAATACAGAGGAGAGAAAAAATGAAAACACCAAGAATACTTATCCTGACCGCAATCACCCTGATATTAGCATGCGGACCTGCCAACGCCGCCAAACTGCAAACCACAGTCTCCATTGCACCACTGAAACATTTTGTAGAAAAAATCGGCGGAGAAAACGTAGCGACAAGCATCATGGTTAAACCGGGAAGCAGCCCCGCAACCTACGAACCACAACCACGCCAGATGGCCCGGCTCAGTAAATCAGAAGTCTATTTTGCCATTGGTGTCCCCTTTGAACAGGCATGGCTGCCGCGTTTTAAATCAGCAAGCAAAAAACTTGAAATTGTAAATCTTGGAGATGAGATAGTACACCAAACCATGAAAGCACATGTTCACCATGACGAAGAACACCACGGCGGACACAACCCCACTGCACACCATAAAGAACACGAGCACTACGCTGATGTCCGCATGAAAGATCCACACATATGGCTCTCGCCACCGCTGGTCAGAATCATCTGCCAGGAAATCAGAGACACTTTAATTAAACACGACCCGGCAAACATAGACACCTACAACCAGAACTACTTGAACTTTGCCAAGGAGATAAACAAACTCGATTCAGACCTGCTGAACACATTCCTCAACAAAGGAAAACACTTCAGCTTCATGGTCTACCATCCCTCATGGGGATATTTTGCGCACACTTACGGACTGACCCAGCTGCCCATTGAGCTTGAAGGCAAAGAACCGAGCCCCAAAGAGCTTGCCCAACTCATTAAACTGGCAAAAAAAGAATCTGTGCAGGCCATATTCGTTCAGCCTCAATTCTCACAAAAAAGTGCCAAAGCAATCGCAAACTCCATTGGAGCCAAAGTCCTCGTTGCCGACCCGCTTGCCGAAGACTGGAAAGCAAACATGCGCAAGGTCGCCAAAACATTTACCCAAAGCCACTAAACGCAAAAAGCCCGTTCGCTGTTAACGAACGGGCTTTTTTAATGGCGATTATTCTACTGCAGCAGCAGAACACAAAACCAATTAAAAACTGAACACTCCCATAAGAGTCACCATCAAGGCAATCGGAGCACGAAGCTTTACAGAAAAAGAACTTGTTACAACCGGCATATCTTCGGAAAGCCTGGCACGGAGTTCCTTCAAGGCCAAATCCATTTCGCGGGAACTATCCAGTCTCTCTTTTCTGGCCTGTTTTGCTTCAGTGCGCAACATAGCCATATCTTCACGATGCATTGATATTAAGGATTCAACACTGCTTATCATATCATCTCCGTATATTCGAGAAATTGCGTCGAATTTGCTTTTGAAAAGGCTATGGACCGGAAAGCCCGGAGGGGTCGGGGAGGTGGAGTGGGCTCTCCGGTCCATACTTGACTAACAAGCTGTTTTCTACATAGCACCTTCCGTGCCAAAACAGAGCAGAAACTTCTAACATCACGACCTAAAAGGGATCACGCAAAACTAAGACAAGTAAATCCCAGCATTCAATCTGCCGTTAGTGTTGACTTAACAGTATTTTAACGATATTTAGTTAATATACCTAAATAAAAACATCAGCCCGAGTGAACCAATTTACCTATCATGACTATTTCTATTAATGATTACAAGGCCCTTTCGCAAGAATTGGACCCGGACAAATTACAGAAACAAATCCTTACCCTGCTGTTAAAACTGCAAAACGTTGAGCGCGGCTCCCTGTGGCTAAAGCGTGACGGCATGTATGAGTGCGTTGAAGCCCTTGGAGACAAGAGCGAAGACGTTAAAGGAATAAAAATTTCACCGGAAGAGCAGAGCATAGTAGGGTGGGTCATCCAGAACGGCAAAATGACCATTGCCGAGGCGGGAGACTCACGTCACTTCAGCATGTTGGAAAAAGATTTTAAGGTAAAAAGCCGACTAATCCTCTGCTTTCCCTTGAAACTTAAAGAACAGGACATATACGGCGCAGTACAGGTTATCGATACCAGTGCCGCAGGCGAACAGCTCAACCTTGAACCTGCTTACCTGACAATGCTTCAGGATATGGTTGATATCGGCTCAATTTCCCTGCGCAATTCCCTTGAATTCCAAAAACAGCGCATTGAATATGCCCAACTAAGCCGGACCCTGAGCAGTATAAGAAACAACAAGGCAATTGTCGGAAAAAGCCAATCAGTAAACAAAGCACTGAAACTGGTCAAAAACTACGGCGCGACCAGCTACCCAGTTTTGCTCTACGGTGAGTCCGGAACAGGTAAGGAGCTTTTCGCTGAAGAAATCCACGCCCAAAGCGCACGGGCCCAAAAACCTTTTCTGACCCAGAACTGCAGTGCTATCCCTGAGAACCTGCTTGAAAGTGAACTTTTCGGTTACGTAAAAGGTGCCTTCACCGGGGCGACCAGCAACAAATCAGGTCTCTTTGAGGCAGCGGACGGCGGAACCGTCTTCCTAGATGAAATAGGTGATATGGATATCAACCTGCAAGCCAAGTTGCTGCGAGTATTGCAGGAAAATGAAATCAAACCTCTTGGCGGAACCCAAACTAAGAAAATCGACATCCGCATTATCTCAGCAACCAACCGCAACCTTGAAGAAGATGTGCGTTCCGGCAGATTCAGGGAAGACCTCTACTACCGTCTCAACGTTCTGCCACTCAAACTTCCGGCCCTGCGCGAACGCAAGGAAGATATCCATCTGCTGACCGGACATTTCCTGAACCGTGAAGCTTCATTCAGTCACATGCTGCCCAAAAGTATGACTCAGGAAGCCATGGCAGTCATGGAAAATTACAATTGGCCGGGCAACATCCGTGAACTGGAAAACATGGTCAAACAGTTTCAGGCCCTAGTTCCGGGCGACAGCATCTCAATAAAAGACCTGCCATTACACATCGAGCATCCCGGAACACAACCCTCTAGTGATGGACCGAAGCTTTCACCGGCAGATGAGGCAGAAACCAATCAGCAGCCACAGGAAGATTTCAGCGGACTGACCTGGAAAGAAATGGAACACACATACGTTATGCGCCTGCTGGAAAAATTCCGCTGGAATATCAGCCGTGCTGCCCGAGCTGCAGATGTTAACCGCTCCACATTTGATTCACGCATGCGTAAACTTGGAATCAGCAAAAGAGGCTAGCTTATCCGTAAACTTGAAGCGCAAACCGCTTACCAAACACATCAAGCCGCTGACAGTAAAAGCTCTGGACGGCAACATTGGACGGGTGATAGTTAAATGAATGGCTGAAAATCCGGAGAATCTGCCGTGTGCGGACCGGATTACTTCATTAATATAATACTGCTCACCATCCTCCCGTATGAAACGAGAGTAATAATTCAAGGATTTAACAGATGCTCCTTCTCGGAATTGATGTCGGCGGAACCCACACAGATGCCGTAGCCATAGGTCCTGACGGATTGGAAGCACAGGTTAAGGTTGCTACAGAACACGACAACCTGCTTTCATCCATCAAGAACAGCCTTGGGGAAATTCTCCGCCATACAGACCCGGCCCGTATTAAACAGCTCAACCTCTCCACCACCCTCTCCACCAACTCCATAGTGGAAGGGAACTACGAAGATGTCGGGGTTATTGTATCCGCAGGTCCGGGGCTCGATCCCCACTCTTTCATGACCTGCAAAGATTTCCATGTCATCCCCGGATCACTGGACCATCGCGGCTCGGAAACCAAAAGGCTGGACAATCTGGCTCTTGAAGGAGCAATTGCCTCCTGCCGCAATTCAGGCATCAAAGTCTACGCCGCGATCACCAAATTTTCTCCCCGCAACCCGTCACATGAAAAATCAATTGAGCTGGCAATCGGCGACAATGCAGATTTCATAACCTTGGGCCACCAGATCACCGGACGACTTAATTTCCCGCGTCGCATATCCACAGCTTTTTACAATTGTGCGGTCTGGCGGGTCTTCAACAAATTCGCGGATGCCATCTCCGCTACCCTTGATGAAATGGGCCTTGGACAGATCAAGGTAAACATCCTCAAAGCCGATGGCGGAACCATGCCACTGGACCTTTCGCGTAAAGTTCCGGTGCAGTCAATTTTCTCCGGTCCGGCTGCAAGCGTCATGGGGATTATCGCCCTGAGCAACATCACCCATGACTCCATCATCTACGATATCGGCGGGACTACCACCGACATCGCAATTTTCGCCGGAGGCAGTCCGCTCATCGAACAGGAAGGCATCCACATCGGTTCCCACCCCACGCTTGTGCGGGCACTTAAGGTTCATTCCATCGGTATTGGGGGAGACTCCGCCATATCCATAATGGATGGTTCTGTTCGGGTCGGTCCTAACCGCCTCGGCCCGTCCATCGCTTTCGGTGGTGAAATTCCCACACTGACTGATGCGCTGATCTGGAAGGATTCCTGCAGCTGCGGAAATATTGAGCAGTCCAAAGCAGGATTCTCCGCCTTTGCTGCCGGGAATGTTATGGAAGCAGATAGGCTTGCAGATCAGGCCATCGGCTATGCAGTGGACAGGATTCATGATTCTACCCGCGCTCTGGTAGATGAAATCAACCAGCAGCCGGTTTACACCATTCACGAACTGCTTGAGAACCGGAAGATTATACCCCGCAAAATTTACATCATGGGCGGCCCTGCTCAGGCCATGAAGATGGATGTTTTCCGCAAGTTCCGTCTTTCCACCGAAGTGCCGCAGAACTACGATGTAGCCAATGCCATCGGAGCGGCCCTGACCCGCACAACCACCGAGCTGGAACTTTTCGCCGACACCGAGCGTGGTCTGATGTTCATCCCATCCTTGGGACACCGCGAAAACATCCCCCGCAACTACCGTATCGAAGACGCGGAAAAGGATGCCATGAACCACCTGCTGGCCCACTTGGGTGAAATGCATGTGGCCTCGGACGGTTCCAATGCCCAGATCACCAGCTCTTCATCATTTAATATGGTCAGTGGCTCCAGCACCGTGGGGCGGAACATCAGGGTTAAATGTCAGATCAAACCCGGCGTAGACCGGACATATTCATAGAACGGAGTTAACAATGCTCAAGGCTGAAAACAGTCTGGGAATCATATTTTTCCCCGCCTTTGACTGGGCAATCTCCCCCACTCACCCGGAACGGGAAGAAAGACTGCTCTACACGCAGGATCAGCTGCGCGAGGAAGGTCTTTTCGACATCGAAGGTATCCGCGAATATAAGCCCGAAGTAGCTTCCAGCGAAGATATTGAACGGGTCCATTTCTGCTTTCCGGAAGCTGAAGCGGTCGCAACACGCTCGCACTGTATTTCCGCAGGCGGTGCCATTAAAGCAGCAGAACTGGTCATGAGCGGTGAACGCGAGCGGGCCTTTGCGCTGGTCCGCCCTCCGGGACACCACGCCATGAAAACTGTTCAAGGTTCACGCGGATTCTGCGCCATCAATATCGAAGCCATCATGTGCGAATACATCCGTGAAAAGTACGGCCCCAAACGCATCGCCATTGTGGATACCGACTGCCACCACGGGGACGGGACTCAGGATGTTTACTGGCATGATCCCGACACCCTGTTCATTTCACTGCATCAGGACGGACGCACCCTCTACCCCGGAACAGGCTTCCCCAAGGAATGCGGAGGACCCAAAGCCCTTGGTCGCACGGTGAACATTCCCCTGCCGCCCAACACATCAGATGCCGGGTTCATGATGGTTATGGAAAATGCGGTCATGCCCATTCTTGAAGACTTCAAGCCGGACCTGATCATCAACTCCGCCGGACAGGACAACCATTTCACCGATCCGATCACCAACATGAATTTCTCTGCCCAAGGTTATGCGGCACTGAACTCCATGCTCAAACCTGATATTGCCGTGCTTGAAGGCGGATATGCCATTCAGGGGGCACTGCCTTACGTAAACCTCGGTATCAGCCTGGCAATGGCCGGGGTGGATTATTCCCATGTGCGTGAGCCGGGGTTCAACCCCGAAACCCTGAGGGAATCTGACGAGATCATAGACTACATCGCCACTCTTTGCGAAGGAGTAAAAGACGTTTACTTCACCCCCCCCAGTGAAAGCATCGAAGGTGTGATCAGCGGAGAATGGTCTGTACGTCACCGTAATATTTTCTACGATACTGAAGGCTTCACTGAATCACAGACCGAATCACTGCTACTCTGTGACCATTGCCGGGGACTGCTCAAAGTTGAGACCCAGCGTGAAGGCGGCCCCATGGGCTTCGGATTGGAAATCCCGGCAGCTGCCTGTGATAAATGCCGCAATCATGGATATTCACTGCTCGAAGAAGCACAGGTCAAAAGCCGTTACCGCTACATCCAGCTGATTAACCGCAGGGACAAGGACTACCTGCGTTACGGATTCTGACAAAAGAAACGAAAGCTCCTCAGGTTGAGGGGATAAGTACGTTCGATTGCAAAAATAAAAAGGAGCCGATGCATCACATCAGCTCCTTTTTATCTTAAATATCTACTCGCAAAAAATGCATTATTCTAAAGGCTAAAGCATTATATCCATAAAAGTTCCTACAAAAAGCAGAACTGAAATAACCCCGTTCATGGTGAAAAATGCCATGTTAACGCGGCTCATATCGTCAGCAGAGATAACCTGATGCTCAAAAATAAGGATTCCACCGACAACTGCGAGAATGGAAAAGTAAATCCAGCCCAAGCCCGCTGCAAGCCCAGCCAGAGCAAAGAAAATAACGGTATTTACATGGCTGAAGGTAGAAATAGTCAGAGCTTTCTGGATACCCAGATTCGCTGGAATTGAATTCAGCCCCCGGTTACGGTCAAACTTACGGTCCTGTGTAGCGTAAAGAATATCGAATCCGGCAACCCAGAAAGTAACACCCAAGAAGAACAAGATCGCAGGCAGGGTGAAGTTAGGCTCGATGCAGAGCCATCCGGCAACTGGAGCAAGACCGAGCACTGAGCCCAAAACGAAGTGACAAAGCATAGTGAACCGTTTGGTCAAAGAATAGAAAGCAGACCAACCCAGCGCGAAATATGAAAGTTCATAACACAGTTCATTCATGCCCTTACAAGCAAAAACAAACACAACCGCACAGACAACTATAAAACAAAATGTAAAAAACGGGGTAAGCTCTCCGGTCACCAAAGGGCGGGTCCGGGTACGCGGGTTTTCACTATCAATGTTAATGTCAAAAAGTCTATTAACCGCCATAGCAAATGAACGGACAGCTACCATAGCAATAGTCAACAATGCGAAAGGCCTAAACTCAGGCCATGTCCCGCTGGCCAAAAACAGTCCCATATATGCAAACGGCAATGCAAAGATGGAATGCTCGATCTTGATCATGCGACAGACCAGAATAGTATTTTTACACAGCTTCTTTATATACTTGCACAGAATATCCTTCAAAACCCCACTCCTTTATCTTTTACCCGATGATAGCAACTAATATTTTTCAATCAGCACTGCGCCGGCAATAACCAGTAATGCCCCGGCAATTCTCCCCGGCGAAGCCTCACGCACGGCATACCCTATGACACCGTAGTAGTCCAGCAACAGGGAGGCTGCCATCTGTCCGGCAACCATCCAGCACATCATTGTTCCAGCCCCCAAGACCGGAGCAACTACTACCGCAGCAGCCACAAAGAAAGCTCCCATAAAACCGCCGATCCACATCCACCATGGCCCTTTCACCACCGCAACAGCAGGCGGAAGAGGCACTTTCGTAATATATGCATACGCAAGCAGACTGATAGTACCAACGGCAAAGGAAACAATTGCCGCAAGTACAGGATCACCAACAAAGCCGCGAAGCTTAAGGTTTACCCCGGCCTGTGTCGGTGCAAGTGCACCGAAGACGAAAGACATCACAATGAAAAACAGTCGCATAAACTACCCTCTACTCAAATTGCCTGCCCACGATACATTGCTTAACCATGATTGCAAAGCAGTATACATAATAAAAACCCGCTGAAAGAGACTTCCAGCGGGCCTGATAAATCGATGTTAATTCCAGTTTACTTGAGGGTAACCAAACCGTAGTTCTTTTTACCCTTACGGATCAGCATGCATTCACCGCCGATGAAGTCAGCATCACCGGGAACGTAGTCAAAATCAGCAACACGTTCGTTGTTAATGTAGAGCCCGCCACCCTTGATATCCTTGCGGGCCTGACCTTTAGATTTCACCATCCCGAGATCAAGAAGAATCTGGGGCAGGTCAGGTTGTTCATCCTTGGCATATTCAACGCCGGGAGCAGCTTCCATTGCGCCGCGCAGGGTGGTTGCATCAACAGACTTGATGTCACCTTTACCGAACAAAGCATCAGTTGCAGCTTGAACTTTTTCCAGCTCTTCCTTGCCGTGGATCATGATAGTTGTCTCTTCAGCAAGACGCTTATGGGCAGCACGTGTGTGCGGCGCTTCTTCATGCGCTTTTGCGATCTCAGCAATCTCTTCACCGGTAAGGAAAGTGAAGTACTTAAGGAAATTGATCACATCACGGTCATCAGTGTTTATCCAGAACTGGTAGAAAGTGTACGGCGAAGTCAATTCAGGATTAAGGAAAACTGCGTTACCTTCACTCTTACCGAACTTCTGACCGGATGCTGTGGTGATCAGCGGGAAGGTTACGGCAAAGCCTTCACCCTGTGCCTTACGGCGGATCAGTTCGCAACCTGCGGTGATGTTACCCCACTGGTCTCCGCCGCCGATCTGGAGCTTACAGCCCTTTTCCTGAAAAAGATAGTAGTAGTCGTAGCTCTGCAGCAGCATGTAACTGAATTCGGTGTAGGAAATACCCACATCATCCCGGCCGAAACGGCCTTTTACGGACTCTTTGGCCATCATCCAGTTGATGGTAAAATGTTTACCCACATCGCGCAGCATATCGAGAAAGGAAATCTCTTTCATCCAGTCATAGTTGTTTACAACTTCAGCCTTTTCACCGGTATTGCGCTCAACAAAAGCTTCAATCTGGGCTTTAATATTTGCTGCCTGAGACTCAACTTTATCGATAGAAGTAAATTCCCTTTCCTTGTCCTTACCGCTGGGATCACCGATACGTCCGGTCGCACCACCGAGCAGGAACAGAGGATTGTGACCCGCACGTTTCATACGCACGAGGCTGAGCAGAGGAACAAGATTACCGATATGCAGGCTGTCAGCGGTGGGGTCGAAGCCGCAATACATGTACTGACCGGGAGTATCCAGATACTCGCGTACCTTCTCTTCGTCAGACACCTGATTGATCAGCCCTCGCCACTTTAGTTCGTCGTAAATGTTCATTTCTTAAACCTCTTTAGAATGTATTTATTTGCCTACATTAGGCTTATTGCCTTCGGCGAGCCTCCCGGCGGGTATTTCAGGAACGTTTTGATACGCTTCGCGCTTTTGACGATTTGATTTCGCCTCCGGCGGCTTAAACCCTTTTTGGGTAAAGGATTTAAGAATCCCAAAAACTTTTATTGAAATTAGCTGGTATGATTCGCTACTAGGCAGTGATTTTATAAAATTTTTCTTATACGTTCATCCGGCCTGAATTGTATGTCTCAATTGAGACAGTCCGGCCTGTTTTTTCGTCTATATCAAGCAGCACGCCCTGTAGTTCTATGGGACCACCTGCTACTTTCCATTTCTGGGGCAGCCCGGTCACGAATCTTTTAATGACCGGATTAGGACTGAGGCCCAAACAGGACTCAATGGGACCGCACATTCCGGCATCAGTGATATATCCGGTGCCTTTTTCAAAAATACGGGCATCATTGGTCTGCACATGGGTGTGGGTACCGAGCATGGCACTGATGCGTCCATCAAGATACCGCCCCAGACTCTGCTTCTCGGAAGTGGCCTCGGCATGGAAATCGACCAGAATTATTTTTATCTCCGGGTCAAGCTCCTCTAAAATTTTTTCTGCACACTTGAAGGGGCATTCCACGGGGTTCATAAAGACCCTGCCCTGCAAGTTGATAACTGCAACGTGCACTTCATCACGGACTTTAAAAGATGTCCAGCCCCTTCCGCGTGTTCCTTCCGGCAGATTCGCGGGACGTACAATCCTATCACTGGTCTTCAAGAAAGAATAAATATTGCTGAATTTCCAGATATGATTGCCGGATGTAAGAAGATCAATCCCGTAATCCAAAAGCTGCTGCGCATTTTTAATGGAAAGTCCGATCCCCTGTGAGGCATTTTCCCCATTGGCAATGATCAAATCAAGGTTCAGCTCCTCGCGAAGCACCTTCACCTTAGCGGCAATTCCCTTCCGACCGGGCCTACCGAATATATCACCGAGAAATAAAATACGCATGCGATAATCTTTAATTTGAAAGCAGCTTAACCGGATTAAGGTAAAACGTGTAGAGACAAGCCTAAAATAAAACTATTAGAGATTCCAAATTCCTGTAGCCGTTAGGCGAGAAGCTTTGCTTCGAGTTTTACGGATAGTGAGAGCAGCGCGGCTTAGCTCCTTTGACCGCCGGAGGCGAAATCAAATAATCAAAAGCGCGAAGCACATCAGGTCAATTCTTAAAGAAAAGGCCCGGTAAACCGGGCCTTTCGAGAAGTTATTTACTTAGCATAGCCCACCGAGCGCCGTTCGCGGATAACGGTCACACGAATCTGGCCTGGATAGGTCATGTTGTTTTCAATCTTAGTGGCAATGTCCTTACAGAGCATATGGGTGTTATCGTCAGATACTTTTTCAGCATCAACCATAACTCTGATTTCACGGCCTGCCTGAATGGCGTAGGCTTTTGATACACCGTCAAAACCGGTAGCCACGTTTTCGAGTTCTTCAAGACGCTTAACGTAGTTTTCCAGCAGTTCCTTACGCGCACCGGGACGGGCACCGGACAGGGAGTCCGCAGCCTGTACGAGGGTTGCGAGTACGGACAGAGGCGGCACATCTTCGTGGTGAGCCTGAATTGCGTGGATAATCTCTTTGGATTCACCATGCTTCTTGGCAAGGTCAGCACCGATCATCGCGTGGGGACCTTCGATTTCATGATCAACAGCCTTACCGATATCGTGCAGCAGACCGGCGCGCTTGGCGATTTTCTCATCCATACCCAGTTCTGCAGCCATAATTCCACAGAGGAAAGCCACTTCAAGGGAGTGCTGAAGCACATTCTGGGAGAAGCTGGTGCGGTACTGCAACTGACCGATGAGCTTAACTATTTCCGGATGGATACCGTGAACGCCGACATCAAAAGTTGCCTGCTCACCGATTTCACGAAGCTTGACATCCATTTCCTGCTCGACCTTGTTGACGATGTCTTCAATGCGTGCGGGATGAATACGTCCGTCGTGGATCAGACGCTCAAGAGCCTGCTTTGCTACTTCACGACGCAGCGGGCTGTAAGCGGAAAGAACAACGGTCTCCGGGGTATCATCGATGATCAGGTCAACACCGGTTGCAGCTTCAAGAGCGCGGATGTTACGACCTTCACGCCCGATGATGCGGCCCTTCATGTCTTCAGAGGGAAGGGTCACAGCGGTAACAGTCTGCTCGTTTACATAGTCGCCGGAGTAACGCTGAATAGCGAGGGCAAGAATCTTACGGGCTTTGCGGGTGCCCTCTTCCTTTGCTTCCATTTCAATGGCGCGAACCATTTTGGCAGCTTCGTGGCGGGTCCTGCTTTCAATTTCAGTCATGAGCTTTTCGCGCGCTTCCTCCACAGTCAGTCCGGAAACTTCCTGCAATTTGCGCTCATGCTCGTCTTTTCTTTTTTCGAGATCTTCGCGAAGACCTTCGAGCTTCTTTTCCTGCTTGATCATGCGCTTTTCAAGAGCCACAACTTCGGACTCTTTGCTGGCTACTTTCTCAAGCTTATTCTCAAGACGCTCTTCTTTTTCCTGAAGGCGCTCCTCATGCCTTTTCAGGCAGCGCTCCATTTCTTTGTACTCATTTTCCTGCTCTTTTTTGAGAGCATAAACTTCGTCCTGGCCCTGAAGTTTGATTTCCTTCTTCATGGCTTCAGCTTCTTTACGAGCCTCTTGGACGATGCGGTCCGCCAATCCTTGCGAATCAGCCAGACGTTTGGAATTCACGTACCTATGCAGAACGTAACCGCCTGCGGCACCCAGGATTATTCCAAATAAAATCAGAAAAAAATCCCCAAACATGCCTTTCTCCTTTGTATGTTGACAGGACTCAATGGACCTGATTCGTCATTACCGACGTGTTAAATCGGAAAGATTATAACAATCTGCAATGGAAAGAAGAGATTTTTAAAGGCTGAATGAGGTGTGCTTTTAAGTGGACCGGCAGAAAATTTAATAAATTAAACCTGTAAATTCATACCAATGCCAAAACTCCCGTTATGGGACCCCGGAGATGCCGTGTTGCCGTATACGTTAGAACCTAGTCTAACAGGTGGGTGCTGCCCCCGGAGCTTTAGGCTTCCCGGTCGAACCGGGCATGCTCACCACTCCGGTGATGCTTGCTCCCTTACTTTTTATATTGGTTCAAAAGCCATAGGGCAATCACGCACTCCCCAGGGAAATTTCTTTATATCTTAAAAAGATGTGCGATGCACAACTTATCACTTCTCTAACAGCGCGTTTATTTTCTCTTCCATTGTTTCGAGTTTGCGGCTGTGTTCAAGGTAGTCATCGGCCAGACTCAACGCCAGACAGGTCAACAGTTTTTCCCTGCTGACATCTGTCCCTCCCCGTGAAAGCGCACCGAATCTTTCTTCGAGTACATCTTTTGCGGCTTCAATTCTTTCTTTATCCGCATCGGTCTTAAAAGAAATCTCCAGACCGAGAACGGGCATAGTATAACGGGGCATATTAATCCGGCGACAGTATTCCTGTAGAATTTATATAAATCCTTACCTCCGGTTAACCGGAGGTAAGGACCTGAAAACCCTTATTCGATGTTACCTTCAACTTTGTTCAGGAGAACTTCAATGCGACTGCGGACTTCGTCCTTACGCTGTTTCTCCTGCTCAAGCTCCTCAAGAAGAAAGGCATTTTCTTCTTCGAGTTGCTTTATCTTTTGCAGCATTTTATCGAAACGTTCTTCCAAATGAGCGATTATTTCCATACTTCTAACCTAATACCTTATCTTTACAAAATCAAGACTTCTTAGAAGCCCGGGAAATGTTGACCTGCTTGCCTCTTGCGACACCCAGATCACCATCTTTTACATTCTTAGTTATTGTGGAACCAGCTCCAATAAGGGCACCTTTGCCGATTGTCACCGGGGCCACCAAAGCTGTGTTACTGCCGATGAAAGCACCTTCACCGATTACGGTTTTATGCTTGTTCACCCCATCATAATTGCAGGTAATAGTGCCGGCACCGATGTTTGTTCCCGCTCCGATTTCACTGTCACCGAGATATGTCAGATGGCCGGCTTTCGCGCCCTTGCCAAGTACGGCCTTCTTCATTTCCACGAAATTACCGATCTTGGATCCTTCTTCCAAAACAGCACCGGGACGCAAACGTCCATAAGGACCGACCATGCATTCAGGCCCGACCTGTGCTTCTTCAAGGTGACTGTATGCTTTAATCAAAGCACCGGATTCAACGACGCTATCAACAATACGAACGTGTGACTGGATAACAGCACCGCGCTTAATCTTTGAGGAACCGTAAATTTCACAAGGTCCGTAAATCTCAGCACCGGATTCAATCTCAACACCGGTACCTACAACGACTGACTCCCAGCTATGCAGGGTAACTCCGCTTTTAAGAAGCCTTTCAGCAGTTCTTAAACGCAGGGCGGTTTCAGCCTGAGCAAGCTCAAACGGACTGTTAATCCCCATAAGATCAATGGAATTTCCGGCATTAACTGCGGTGACGTTCATGCCACATTCCACAGCAAGGTCAACAAGATCAGTAATATAATATTCACCACTCTTATTATTATTGTCCAGCTTGCTAAGAAGGCTGTCAACTGCGGAAATTTTCAGGCAGTAGATGCCGGCATTAACCTCACCGCTAACTGGTCCGTGCACAGCTTCATCGTAGTCTTTAGCTTCGACAATTGCAGTAACCTGCCCCTTTTTATCGCGAGTGACCCGGCCGAAAGAAGCAGGCTCGTCAGGGGTGATGCTCATGAAAGAAAGATCAGCACCATCCTTTTTAACTGCTTCCAGAAAATCAGTTACAACCTGCTCTTGAATCAACGGGGTATCACCATTGATGACCAGACAGTACTCAACCCCGGAAGCTTTAATCCGACCCCAGCCCATCTGCAAGGCATGCCCTGTCCCAAGCTGTTCAGATTGAAGGATAAAACGGTCCTGCATTTCCGGGAAAGCCTTTTCAACCTGTCCGGATTCAAAGCCGACAATGGTAAAAATATCATTACCGAGAGATGGTTTCAGTGCCTTATATACATAGTAGAGCATGGACTCGCCCATCAGGGTTTTGAGAACTTTGGGGCTGTCCGAATGCATACGAGTTCCCTTGCCCCCAGCGAGGACAAGAGCGCAAGCAAATGAATTATTCATAATCAATTACTCTCCAATATTAATTGCTCGACACTTGTTAGCAGGTTGATGAGGTTGCGTAAATATAGAAACAGCCGGAGGTAACAAAAAAAGGAGCAGACTGAATTAACAGTCTGCTCCCTGATAGCCATATGGGCTTGGGGCTGAAACTAAGCTCTAATGAGTGGTAGTCCCGGCCTTCTGGGCCGCATCTTTACAGGTCAGGCGTGCAAGTGCTCTCTGGAGAGCGGCCTGTGCGCGAGCTGATTCAATGCGATCCTGTGCTTTAGCCAAACGAGCCTTCGCTTTTTCCTGAGCTTTTTGAGCCCGAGCGATGTCGATCTCAACGGCCTTTTCAGCAACTTCAGCGAGAATAGTCACTTTATTATTTCCTACTTCGGCAAAGCCGCCGGAAACAAATATGTAGTGAGTGCGGTTACCTTCTTTAAAGTAGAGGTTACCTACGCCGAGAGCCGAAAGAAAGGGTATGTGATTGGCCATAATACCAAACTCACCCTCAATCCCGGGGGCGCCGACATAGTCGACTTCCTGGGAAAGGACCTTGCGATCAGGAGTAACGATTTCCAAAAGGAGCTTACTAGCCATAATCGCGTCCTATGCTATTTGTTTTTCTCTTTCTCAATGGCTTCTTCGATTGCGCCAACCATGTAGAAGGAGTTTTCAGCCATGTCATCGTATTCGCCGTCGAGGATGCCTCTGAAAGCCTTAACAGTGTCTTCCAGCTTTACGTATACGCCGGGGGTACCGGTGAATACTTCAGCAACGTGGAAGGGCTGGGAGAGGAAACGCTGGATGCGGCGTGCACGTGCAACAGTCTGCTTATCTTCGTCGGACAGTTCGTCCATACCGAGAATGGCGATGATGTCCTGAAGATCTTTATATTTCTGGAGAACCATCTGTACTTCACGTGCAGTGGAGTAGTGCTCGGCACCAAGGATGTTGGGGTCGAGAATACGGGAGGTGGAGTCCAGAGGGTCAACCGCAGGGTAAATACCAAGTTCTGCAATCTGACGGGAAAGAACGAGAGTACCGTCAAGGTGGGAGAAGGTGGTTGCCGGTGCGGGGTCAGTCAAGTCATCCGCAGGGACGTAAACAGCCTGAACAGAGGTAATGGAACCTTTGTTGGTGGAGGTAATACGTTCCTGAAGTCCACCAAGGTCAGTACCGAGAGTCGGCTGGTAACCAACTGCGGAAGGCATACGACCGAGAAGTGCGGATACCTCGGAACCTGCCTGGGTGAAACGGAAGATGTTATCAATAAAGAGAAGAACGTCTTCGCCTTCTACATCACGGAAGTACTCAGCGATGGTCAGAGCGGTCAGTGCAACACGAGCACGTGCTCCCGGAGGTTCGTTCATCTGACCGTATACTAGAGCAGACTTCTCAAGAACGCCTGCGTCTTTCATTTCGTGGTAGAGGTCGTTACCTTCACGGGTACGCTCACCAACACCTGCGAAGCAGGATTTACCACCGTGCTGTTTCGCAATGTTGTTGATCATTTCCATCAGAATAACGGTTTTACCAACACCTGCGCCGCCGAAAAGGCCCATCTTACCACCCTTGGGGAAGGGGACGAGAAGGTCAACAACCTTGATACCGGTTTCCAGCAGTTCAACTTTGGTAGACTGCTCGGTGAACTCGGGTGCTGCGCGGTGAATGGGAAGAGATTCTTTAGCGTCGATGGGACCCATTTCATCAACAGGACGGCCAACAACGTTAAGGATACGACCGAGTACGCCCTCACCGACAGGTACGGAGATGGATTTACCGGTTGCAACTACTTCCATACCGCGAACGAGACCTTCGGTAGCGTCCATAGCAATGGTACGAACAACGTTGTCACCGAGGTGCTGTGCAACCTCACACACCAGATCAGGTGCGTCGGTGTTGTTCGGGTTATCAATCTCGACCGCAGTCAGAATGTTGGGCAATTGCCCTTCAGGAAATTCGACGTCAACAACCGCGCCGATAACCTGAACAATTTTACCTGAAACTTTACTCATCAGAGTAACCCCCTATATTATCCTTTCAGCGCTTCTGCGCCGCCGACAATGTCCATAAGATCCGCGGTAATCGCAGCCTGCCTGGTTTTGTTATAAAGCAGTGTCAGAGTTTCGGTCATATCGTCGCATGCTCTGGATGCGTTATCCATGGCAGCCATACGTGCAGCGTGTTCACTGCAGGAAGTGTCGAGCAGACCGCGGTAAACCTGAACTTTAACAAAACGGGGCAGCAGCTCCGCGAGAAGGCCTTCAACGGAAGGTTCGTAAATGTATTCGCTGGAAGCTCCGGATTCAGCTTCTTCACCTGCTGCCTCGGAAGACATGGGCAGGATCTGAAGGGTGTTCGGAGGCTGGCTGGCGACGTTTACGAATTCACCGAAAACGAGGAAAACCTCATCAAGCTCTTCGGCAAGATAGGCATCGATAACTTTGTTACCGATGGATGCAGCCAGATTGAAGTCGAAGTGAGTCATGTCGTCTTTGTAAGCTTCGACGATCTCATATTCGGTCTTCGCAACAGCGGCGGCACCTTTTTTACCTACGCAGTAAAACTTTACAGTTTTACCTTCAGCCTTCTTTTCTGCAGCCTTTTTCAGGGCCGCATTTATCATATTCGCATTAAAACTACCGCAAAGTCCGCGATCAGAGGTGGTAAGTACGATACCTACGGTCTTGATCTCTTCGTGGACTTCGAGCAGCGGGTGAACGGAAGAATCCGCGCCTGCTGCCAGATCGCCAAGCATTTCGTAGAACTTGTCTGCGTAGGGGCGAAAGCGCTCAATTCTGTCCTGAGCACCGCGCAGCTTAGCCGACGCAACCATGTTCATGGCTTTGGTAATCTGCTTAGTCTTTTTAATACTGACGATTTGGTTTTGGACATCCTTAAGAGAAGCCATCAGTACCTCCCAGGATTAAGCTGTGAAACCTTTATTGAACTCTTCCAGAGCGGCCTTCAGCTTGCCTTCGATTTCGTCGTCAATAGCGCCTTTAGTCTTGATGCCTTCCAGAATTTCAGGCTTCGCGTTAGCGATGAATTCCTGGAGTTCGTCTTCGTATTTGCGTACTGCGCTAACAGGGAATTCATCCATGTAACCGCGAGTACCGGCATACAGGGAGACTACCTGTTCCATAACGTTCATGGGCTTGTACTGAGGCTGCTTGAGAAGCTCAACCATGCGGGCACCGCGGTTCAGCTTCTGCTGGGTGGCCTTATCGAGGTCGGAACCGAAAGCTGCGAAAGCTGCCAGTTCACGATACTGTGCGAGGTCAAGACGCAGAGTACCGGCAACCTGCTTCATAGCTTTAATCTGAGCAGCACCACCAACTCGGGATACGGAAAGACCTACGTTAACAGCAGGACGGATACCGGAGTTGAAGAGGTTAGGCTCGAGGTAAACCTGACCATCGGTAATGGAGATAACGTTGGTCGGGATGTATGCGGATACGTCACCTGCCTGGGTTTCAATGATGGGCAGTGCGGTCAGAGAACCAGCACCGAGGTCATCATTTACCTTACAAGAACGCTCGAGGAGCCTTGAGTGCAGGTAGAAAACGTCACCAGGGTATGCTTCACGTCCCGGAGGGCGACGAAGCAGGAGAGACATCTGTCTGTATGCAACAGCCTGTTTGGAAAGGTCATCGTAAGCGATCAGGGCGTGCTTACCACCGTCACGGTAGTATTCAGCCATGGTTGCACCGGTGTATGCAGAAATGAACTGCAGAGGTGCAGGCTCGGATGCTGTTGCAGAAATGATTGTGGTGTATTCCATTGCACCGTGCTTACGAAGAATGTCAGCAACAAGAGCAACTGCTGCTTTTTTCTGACCGATAGCTACGTAGAAGCAGTGGATACCGGAATCTTTCTGAGCGAGGATAGCGTCAACACAAATCGCAGTTTTACCGACCTGACGGTCACCAATTACGAGTTCGCGCTGTCCACGTCCGATCGGGGTCATTGCGTCAATAGACTTGAGACCGGTGTACATGGGTTCATGTACGGATTTACGTGCGATGATACCGGGAGCTTTAAGCTCAACGGGGCGTTCTTCTTCCGCTTCAATGGGACCGAGACCATCAATGGGCTGCCCCAGAGGGTTAACAACGCGGCCCATGACTGCGTCACCGACAGGTACGGAGAAGAGTTTGCCGGTACGTTTAACCGGATCACCTTCTTTAATACCGGTATCGTCACCGAGAAGAGCGACACCGACGTTATCTTCTTCGAGGTTGAGAACCATGCCCATCAGGCCGCCGGGGAACTCAAGAAGTTCCATAGCCATTGCGTTCTCAACACCATGTACACGAGCAATACCGTCACCAACATAGAGAACGGTACCGGTTTCGCTCATCTCGACCTTAGACTCATAATTCTGAATCTGATCTTCAATGATTTTGCTGATTTCTTCCGCTTTAATTTGCATGGCCCTACACACCCCTTTTAATCTGTTCTTTCATCATTTGCAGCTGTGCGCGAATGCTTGCATCAAGAACTTTATCGCCAACCTGAAGAACAACACCTCCGAGGATGTTTTTATCCATAGCAAAGTCGAGTTCGAGTTTGCTTTTAAGCTGTTCTTCAAGACGTGCTTTAATTTCTTTCTGACGCTTAACGGTCAGTTTGATCGCAGTCACCAATTTGCCACGGACGACACCTTGTACGCTGTCCAGCATTCCTGCGTAGTCGCTTGCGATCTCAGGAATAACCGGCAGACGTCCTTTGTCGGCCAAAAGGCTGCAAAAGTTTTTAACCACAGGTCCTGCCGAGGTCTTCTCAAGCAGTTTTTCAAGCACGGCTTTCTTTTCATCCGCACTGAAAACAGGATTCTGGAAGAGCCTCAGGGCCTCCGGGGAATCTTCCAGTATCTGGGACAACTCGGTCAGTGCCAAACCATACGCCGCAAGGTCTTTTTCTCCCTGCTTCTGGCCAACGGAGAACAGCGCCTTGGCGTATCTGCGTGAGACTATGTTCCCGGTCATTAGAGCACCACCTTTGTTAAGTATTCATCCACCAGAGTCTCGTGCTGAGCTTTGGTAAGCTTGCTCTTGACGATTTTCTCAGCAGCTTCAATGACTTTATCAGCCATTTCAGCGCGCATTTCGTCGAGTGCTACGTTTACTTCCTGCTCTGCGGAGACTGTGGCCTGAGCTTTAATCTGCTCGGCAGTCTGCTCGGCTTTCTGGATGATCGCCGCCTTCATGGCCTCGCCCTGAGATCTGGCCTCGGAAAGGATGGAATCCTTTTCCTGTTCCAGATTAGCAATACTTGATTCGACGTCGCGGAGCTTTTTCTCTGCAGCTTCCTTGCGGGACTGCAGATCGCTGAGCTCCTGCTTGATACCTGCCTGACGACCTTTAAAAAGACCGGCGATTTTCTCGCCTGCGAATTTGTAAAGGATCCCGAGAACGAGGATCAAGTTAAGTACACGCCAACCGAAGTTTGCCCAGGGAATCTCGTGCGCCCCTTCTCCACCGCTTGCATAGGCTGCGCCTGCTGCCAGCAGTACGGAAAGAGCGGTTGTTGCCATGATCATGTTTTTCCGCTTCAAGGCTAAACCCCCCTTCGATATTGATTAGGCCTAGCCAAGAACCTTGGCTGTAACCTTCTGAGCAAAAGCTTCAACTTCGCCACCAAGAACTTTCATTGCTGCACCCTTATCGGCTGCAACCTCCGCACGAGCTTCCTTCATAGTTGCGGCAGCAACTTTTCCGGCCTCGGCAAGCAATGTCTGTTCCTGATCGGCTCCCTGTTCTTTGAAGTCGTTCCGGATTTCCATTCCCTCTTTACGGGCAGAGTCCAGAGCAGCTTCGTAGTCCTTAACCTTCGATTCAGCCTGATCGTTGAAATTTTCCACCTTGGAAAGCTGGTCGCTCATGAGCTCCGCACGCTTTCTGATGATTTCGCGAATAGGACGAAACATAAGAAGGTTGAGAACAAGAAGGGTGATGATGAAGTTCGCTAACTGGATAAAAAAGCTAATATCTAAATCAATCATGCCTGCTCCCGAAAAGGTTGTGAATTTTTGTCCAAAGTCAGTTGCGGTGTAGCTAAATTTCGAACTTGTGTCAAAGGGTTTTTCAAAAACTATCGGTTACTTTTTGCCCAGCAACCCCCGTCAGCACTGGCTTGTTCTTTTTTTAACTAATTTCTTCAGATTCTTTTTGGGCTGCAGAAGAGGCTGTGGAACTCATAGTTACACGGCCTTCAAGGACAGCTCCTTCCTCAACAACCAGAGAGGGAGTGACCAAGTTGCCCTGCAGATTGGCTGTTTTGTGCAAAACAGCTTTTTCAGCTGCGTAAACTTCTCCGGTAACACTACCGCTCAAAACGAGCTGCCCTACGCGCAGAACGCCTTCTACTTTCGCTTCACGCCCGACAACCAATGTGCCGTCAGATTCAACCTCGCCGTTGAAATTACCATCAATACGGACTGCGCCTTGAAAATTAAGCTTTCCCTGATAATCGGTTCCACTGCCTAAGAATGCATTTATTTCGTCTCTTGCCATTTTTATCTCCTTTTCCCCAGAGCCGGATTTAGAAAACCCAAACATGCGGCTTACCCCTGTTTGAATACATAACGCCTCATGGAAACATTCAAAACTAGTCCCACAAGGCAAAGGTTAACTACGGTGCCGCTGCCGCCGTAGCTGATGAATGGTAAAGGGATGCCTACTACCGGCATTAGCCCGAGGACCATACCCATATTAATAAGGATTTGCCAGAAGAAATAAAAGAATACGCCTGCTGCGAGGTAGCTCCCGAACAGGTCTTTTGCCTCTCTGGCTGTTACAACCATTTGATACAGAAACACACAGAAAAGACTAAGCAGGGCCATGGCCCCGGCAAAACCCCATTCTTCGCCGAAAACAGCAATAGCGAAGTCCGTATGTTTCTCGGGCAGAAAACGCAGCTGCGACTGTGTTCCGCCCAAAAAACCCTTACCCCAGACCCTTCCGGACCCAATGGCAATTTCAGATTGGATGATATGATATCCCGCACCCAGCGGGTCGCTGGCCGGGTTCATGAATGAGATAACCCTCCGCTTCTGGTAATCATGCATGAAAAGCCAGCCCAGCGGAATCAAGCAGGGACCGACAACAGCGAGAGTTTTAAAAAGCTTGGGAGTCAGCCCACGGTAAAGAATCATACCGCCGAGAATGAGCAGGATGTTCAAGCCCGAGCCAAGGTCCGGCTGGGAAATAACCATCCCGGCGGGAATCAGACCGACCCCGACAACGTAGGCCAAATTCTTGATATTGAGCGGATCGCTGCTTCGGGACAGGATCTTGGCCCCGATGACAAGGATGGTGATCTTCGCCATCTCACTGGGCTGAAAATTAAAGAAACCGAGATCTAACCAGCGTCTGGCCCCGTAAATGGTTTTACCGATTACCGGGACACAGGCCAGCAGGATAACAGTAACCCAGAATAAAGGCCATGCAATGGTCCGTAAATGCCGATAATCAAAAAGCATAAAAGTGATCATCCCGGCAAAACCCATCAGTCCCCAGACGAGCTGTTTCTGATAAAACGAGCTTACGCTCATCCCCTGCTCCAACCTGAATCCACTGGCGGAATAAAGGTTGAGGACCCCGACAAAGAAAAGCATGGCCGCCAGCCCCAGCAGGAACCAGTTCATATGGATAAGTAATCTGCGGTCAATTGGGGACATTACTTCTTTTCCTTCTTCTCTTTGAAAATATAATTATAAATGGCTTTGACCACCGGACCGGCACCGGAACTACCGTGCAGCCCGTGTTCAACCATGCAGACAACCACGTAACGCTCAGTGCCTTTTTCAGCAAAACTGGCCATCCACGCATGGTCTCTGTATTTGTAAGGGATCTCCTCATCCTTCATTTTCTTAATCTCGTCGGTGAGCTTAACTACCTGCGCTGTCCCGGTCTTACCGCCGATGACCACCCCTTTCATACGCAACCTGCGCGCAGTTCCGTGAGAACCGTTAACAGTTTTAATCATAGCCTTGCGGATGATTTCCCGCTGTCTGTCATTAATGGGAAGCACACCCTGTTCTTCTGCCGGTTCTCCGGCAAGAAGCTGCGGACGCAGTAAACGTCCCCCGTTGATGAGTGATGAAATGGAGCGGGCAACCTGTAGTGGTGTAACAAGAGTGTAGCCCTGTCCGATGGAAAAGTTCAGGTTTTCACCGGGATGCCAGATTTCGCCATAACGGCGTTTTTTCCACTTGCGGGTGGGAATCAAACCGGATTTTTCATGGGGCAAAGCAATTCCGGTAGGCTTACCGTAGCCTGCGGCAAAAGCATATTCACTCATGCGGTCAACGCCAAGCCTTTTGCCCAATTTGTAATAATAGACATCACAGGATTCTACCAACGACTTCTCAAGATCAGTCTCACCATGTCCGCCTTTTTTCCAGCAACGGAAAACATATTTACCAAGCTGCATATGACCGGGACAATAAACTATATCTTGCGTCTTAACCACACCGTAGTGTAATCCGGCTCCCGCAACAGTCATCTTGAATACTGATCCGGGAGGATAAACAGACTGAATAACCCTGTTCTGTAAAGGAGTACGTGGATCATCACGCAGGGCGACCCATTCTTTCTGGCTCAGCCCGTCAGTAAAGGAGTTGTTGTCGTAGGAGGGAGCACTGACAAAAGCCAGAATCTGACCGTTGTCAGGGTTCATAACCACAACTGCCCCGGCCTTTCCTTCAAGGAATTTACCACCGAGTTCCTGCAATCCAAGATCAATAGAAAGATCAATATCCTCACCGGCTTTAGGAGGATTGAGAATACGCTGCTTAAGTCGGCGACCGGTGGCATCAACTTCGCTCTGTCTGCGGCCCTTTACGCCCCGAAATCTCTTTTCCAGAACGTACTCAAGACCCTGCTTTCCGACATAATCGCCTACTGCCAGCTCAGAATCGTTTTCCAATTCTGCTTCATCTACTTCGGAAACATATCCCAGAACGTGCGACAGCAAAGCCCCTTGCAAATATTTACGGCGGGGGCGGACCACAACTTCAAGTCCGGGCCAGTACAAAGAGTTGGCTTCAATGACCGCAACCTGCTCGAAAGTCAGGTTAGGAACGAGAATAAGAGGCTCAAACGGTTTTACCCTGCGGCGGGATTTCTTGAAAACCTTCTTAAGCTTCGGGAGATCCACTCCGGTCCACTCGGAAACGGTTTTCAGCGTGGCATCAAGGTCTTTGCAGTCCTCGCGGACAATACCCAGGGCATAGGCAGGCTCGTTAACAGCCAGCAATTCACCGTTACGGTCCCTGATCAGACCGCGCGGAGCATAAAGGTTATCCTGACGCAACTGGTTGTTTCGTGCCTGTTCGGAGAAATACTCTCCTTTATGTATCTGTAAATACCAGAAACGCAGGGCAAAAATACAGAACAGGAGCAGAATCAGCCCCTGCAGGAGCAGCAGACCGTTCTTGGGCGGCTGCTGTGTCTTTGATTCATACAGGCTCATGTTCAAACCTTTGCGGATAGATGTATTTCAGCAGGAGCCATTCCACAGGGAAGATCAAAGCCTGCAAAACACCTTCAAAAATATAGCGGTCAGGAACCCAGACCATATCTGCAAGCATGGACATCATGGCGGTAAGGAAAGGATGCAGCGCTCCCAGCAAACCCCCACAGAGCAGGGCAAACATCACGGACTGTACGTCAAAAAACATAGCCCCGCCACGGTAAAAAACAATGATTGAGGCATACCAGAGCACAGAATAACCGAAAGGAAGCCCACCGATGCCGTCCTGAATCAATGACCAGATAACAATCATCCAGATGATGTAGTACTTCTTTTCCATCTGCACGCAAAGCAGTAGTCCCGGAGCGAGAAAGTCTACCCCCGGAACAATTTTCTGCGCCCAGATTGCTGCAAAACTGAAGCAGGCCCACCAGAAAGCGGAATACATGGCCTAACTCCCTTCAGGTATGGTGGAATTTACGGACTGAACCGTGGAATTGCCGTTTCCTGCTGTGGAATTGGTGACAGGCATGACTCTATGAAGCAGGAGAACATCTTCAATATTCTCCATATCAACCAAAGGAACAGCCTCCACACTGAGGAAAAGCGAAATATCGGATCGCTCTACAGAAGTCACCTTAGCAACAGGTAAACCCGGGGGGAATAATCCGGCGAGTCCTGAAGTTACCAGAATTTCACCTTCAGTAACCGGAGCATTGAGCTTCATATATTTTACGCTTAAAGGCTCGCCCGCTCCATCACCGACCAGCAGGCCTGTTGAGCGGTGAATCTGGCCACGTACTGAAATTCGGCTGTTGCGGTCTGTGAGCAACATGGCCTTGGCGGCACTGAGTCCCGGCTCTACAACCCGGCCCAGAACCCCAAGCGGGGTCATCACCGGAGTATCGGCGCCAACACCGGAAACCGCACCTTTGTTGATAATCACCGAATCAAGTGCGGCGGAAGGTCCCATACGGTGGGCAATGACTCTGGCACCATTAGTTTTCCAGTCCGGGAGAGGTTTAATCTCCAGCAGGTGCTGGTAGCGTTCAGCTTCCGATGCTTTTTCGCGTAGCTTCATGATCTCAAGACGCATCAGACCATTCTGGGAACTGAGCTGATCATTAAGTTGCTTCAAACCCACCAGATAAACGTACTTGTCCATGAATGCTACGGACCGGTCATACACATATTCGCAGGGCCACAAAACCCATTTGACGATTTCAAGACCGGTGTACCCGGCGAGACGGTCCAGCTGTCCTGACCTCAGGTTCCATGAATAGAGACTGAGGTAGACAAACAGGCCAATAATGACGGCTATAGCGGCTCGCTTAAGCTTCACACTTAATCCTCTGTAACTGAAGGCAGAGATTAATAAAAATTAGAAAAAAGCTATAACCAGAAAGCGGAAAACCGGACTGAGAAAATCGTAATTCATCTCAAATCCGGTTAGAGGCAATTTCTGAGGACATAGCTTTTTACAGATATGAATCCGTAAAAAACTATGCCCTCAGCCGTAACTGGTGCACTCGATCCCATCCGCGGCAAAAGAAGCGGATTTTAATCAATAGTTACGTCTTTATAGATGTTTATTTCATCTAAAGCTCTACCGGAGCCGACAACCACAGCATCAAGCGGCATATCTACCACAGTGATGGGCAGGTGGGTTTCCTGACTAAGGAGCTGATCCAGTCCCTTAAGCAGTGCTCCGCCACCGGTAAGCACGATGCCCCGGTCAACAATGTCGGCTGCAAGTTCAGGCGGGGTCTGTTCAAGGGCAACACGTACGCCCTGAACAATGGAATCCACCTGTTCGGAAATTGCTTTTCTGATCTCTTCGGAAGTGATCAGAATATTCTGAGGAATACCGGTTACAAGATCACGGCCTTTGACTTCCATCTCGATTTCTTCTTCCAGCGGGAAAGCGGAACCGATCTTGATTTTGATGGATTCAGCAGTGGATTCACCGATGAGCATGGAATACTTACGCTTAACATGCTGCATAATGGCTTCATCCATTTTGTCGCCGCCCACGCGCACAGAACGGGCGTAAACAATACCGGAAAGAGAAATAACCGCGATTTCAGAAGTACCACCGCCGATGTCTACAACCATATTGGAGGTAGGCTCGGTAATGGGCAGGTTAGCACCGATAGCCGCTGCCATGGGCTCCTCAATAAGATAAACCTCACGGGCACCGGCAGACTGGGCACTTTCCTTGACCGCCCTTTTCTCAACCTGGGTAATTCCTGTGGGCACGCAGATCATAATCCGGGGACGGACCAGCCTGCGGCTGTTATGGACTTTTGAAATGAAATGGCGCAACATGGCCTCAGTGACTTCAAAGTCAGCAATAACGCCGTCTTTCATGGGTCTGATAGCCACGATATTACCGGGAGTTCGACCAAGCATCCTCTTGGCTTCCAACCCAACGGCGAGAACCTTGCTACCGCCGTTAACGTCCCTTTTGACAGCGACCACAGAAGGTTCGCTGAGCATGACGCCTTTACCTTTTACATAAACCAGTGTGTTAGCTGTACCGAGGTCGATTGCAAGGTCACTGGAAAACGAACCGAGTATCTTGTCGAAAATCGATGCCATATTAAACTGGAAACTCCAAAAAAAATGTGATTCTAAAACACCTCGAAAGAGGCGGACTTCACGTCTATCAAAAGAAAATCCTAGGAGTTAACTAGCAGAAGAAAGTGTGGCAGGCAACACATTACAACACTTCGGCAAGCTACTGGCAAAACTGACTAATGACCCGTAAAAACAGACTTTTTCATCTAAAATACAAATAAACACCCTGAAAAGCAGTAAATAAGGAGTCTTCATGAACCGTTTTTACGGTCTGGCAGCCCGTCTGAGGCAAAGCTTCGGCGAAAGGGTCCAGAAAATCCCACTCGATTTCGGATTCACCTGTCCCAACCGGGACGGTTCCATTTCCCGCAAAGGATGTATTTTTTGCAGCCCGCAGGGTTCCGGTTCCGGGTTGCACGGACTGTCCATGTCCATCCCTGAACAATGGACTCACTGGCAGGAAAAACTTTCCAAGCTCTACACCGCCAAACTCTACCTCGCCTACCTGCAATCCTATTCCAACACCTATTGCAGCTATGACGAACTGAAATGCGCCCTTGACCGGCTCGAAGGTTTACCCGGGCTAGCAGGGCTTTGCATCGGCACCCGCCCGGACTGTCTGGATGATGAAAAATTAAGTGTGATCAAAAGCTTGGGGCTCAAGGAAGTTTGGCTCGATCTCGGTCTGCAAAGCTCAAACAACGCCACCCTTGAGCGCATCAACCGGGGGCACACTGCCGAGCAATTTGCCGAAGCGGTAAAGATGGCCCATGCACACGGGCTGGACGTTTGCGCCCATCTAATTGCCGGACTGCCCGGAGAGACAACAGAAGACTTCCTTGAATCTGTACATTTTCTCAATGAATTACCTATAGCTGGAATTAAATTTCATAATCTTTTCGTTGGCAAAGGGACTCCACTTACAAAAATTTATGAGGCCGGCGAATATACCCCCATTAAGCAGGAAGAATATATCGATGCCTTAGTGGAAGCCATATCCATCCTGCGTACTGATATCGTTATCCACCGCCTTAAAGCGGACGCAGTGCCCGGAGCACTTGTTGCCCCCGAATGGGTGCGCATGAAACGGACCGTGCTGAATGAAATAGAAAAAGCCATGAAAGCCAAAGGAATCTGGCAGGGCTGCGCACGACCGGATGCACCGGAGAAGCCACCGCTATGGTATGGGCCGGAAGGAACGCCTCCCAATAAATAAAATTTTACAAATTGAAACGGCCCGTACTCGTAAGAGCGCGGGCCGTTTCAACACGGTCGAAAGTGGGGATAAGAACTATTTATTACCTTTCTTCTGCACCCTTGCGCGGATGAATATAGCGAGCATATTCATGCTCAGCACGAGGGAGATCAGTACGAGTGAAGTCCCGTACTGGATGTGTCTTGTCTTTTCAATCTCAGTTCCGGCAGTTGCCAAAACGTAGATGTGATAAGGCAACGCCATTACGTCATCAAACAGAGATTCCGGCATTTCCGGAGTAAAAAACACAGCTGCGGTAAACATGACCGCAGCGGTTTCACCGGCAGCCCTTGAGAGAGTCAGGATAGCCCCGGTGAGCATTCCGGGCAGTGCTGCGGGCAGCACTACTTTGTAAATAGTCTGCCACTTGGTTGCACCAAGACCGAGAGAAGCTTCACGATAAGTCTGGGGAACGGAGCGCAAAGCTTCTTCAGAGGCACCGATAACCAGAGGAAGTGCCAGCGCACCGAGGGTACAGACCCCGGCCATGATACTGACCCCCATCCCCATAACGGTAACGAAAAGGGAAAGACCGAAAAGTCCGAAAACTACGGAAGGTACTCCAGCAAGGTTACTGATACCCAGACGAATAATACGCACCAGCCGGGGCGAAGTAGCATATTCGTTTAGGTAAATTGCAGTGGCTATTCCCCAGGGAAGAGCGATCATCAGTGCGCCGTAGCTGAGCACAATTGTCCCGACAATGCAGGGGAATATACCACCTGCGGTCATGGACTCTCTGGGATTCTCAGTCAGAAATTCCCAGCTCATTGCCGGAAGCCCGTAATAGAGCACAAAACCGACAATAATTAACAGCGCAAGACCGTTGATGGCGGCAGCACCTTTGAATACAAGGAAGACCACCTTCTGGACCTTCTCCCGCATAGAATAATTATTGTTATCCGGTTCCATCATGGTCCCGGCTACTTCAATATTACTTTCCATCATGGATTCCACTTGTTCTATAGTTTCTGCATTGTTCATTTCTTTCACCAATCCTATTCCTGCGATTCTCAATTACAGGGAAGCGGAACCGACCTGCTTATATTTATGGGCCACGTAGTCCGCGATAAGGTTGAAAGCCATGGTAAACAGGAAAAGCACCATACCGATGGCAAAGAGTGCGTAGTAATGATCACTGTGAAACGGTGCTTCACCCATTTCAGCAGCAATTGACGCAGGCATGGGTCTTACCGGATCGAAGATTGATGTCGGCAGCAGACCTGCACCACCTGCAACCATGAGCACAACCATGGTTTCACCGATGGAACGGGCCATACCGAGAATTACCCCGGTGGATATACCGGACAGGGAAGCGGGGACGATAACCTTGTAGATAGACTGCCAATGTGTGGCACCCAAAGCAAGAGAAGCTTCTTTAAGTTCCGGTGGTACTGAATAAAGCGCGTCTTCGGAGATACTGGTAATGGTCGGAACCGCCATGAAAGCCAGCATGACCGAGGCATTAAAAAGGTTAAGACCGACAGCAATATCGAATGTATCCTGAAGAAAAGGCGCAACCACAACCATACCGAAAAAACCGATAACAACTGACGGCAGAGCTGCAAGCATTTCAACCGCAGGCTTAACAATATTTCTAATTTTAAGGGGTGCTATTTCCGCAAGGTAAATGGCAGTCATAACGCCGAGAGGAATGGCGATAAGGGAAGAAAGCGCAGTCACCGCGCCGGAGCCGACAATCAAGGGCCAGATTCCGAAAGCAGGATCATCTTCATCTGTCGGATACCATTCATGCCCAAAGATAAAATCACTCACCGACACATGTTTGAATATGGGCAGCCCTTCTACAAAGAGAAAGATCATGATCAAAAACAGGACCAGAATAGATGTAAATGCGGTGATTAGAAAAATGGAATGAATGATTCGCTCGGTTGTGCGCCTGCCGAGTGAAATAAAGGAAAGAACAAAAAGAATTCCGCCAAGACCTGCAAGTATCCCGCTAAAGATGTACCAACCTGTAGATCTTGAAGAAACCATTTCTTCTGCGCTGATTTTGATCAGCTTGAGAGCTTCTACGTCTGTCTTTTTTTTGCCTAAAACAGTGGGATCAGTACGGACATAAGCGTAAATTCTGTTCAGCTCGGCATTGAGTTCTTTGACGCGCAGTTCTTTTGAAGCCGGACTCAGAATGGACTCTTCAGTAGATTCAACGACTTCATGGGTGGAAAGCATCATGACTTTCTTAAGTGCTCCGGAAGCACTCAAAGAATAATCTCCCCTCTGCTCCACCTTCCCGGCTGAAGAAATAAAAATCTGCTCCGCCTCAGTGTGCACACCCAGCTTGTACGCATACACACCGGACAAAATTGCGAGAATTAAGAGTAGTAAACAGATATTGCGGGACGTTATCACGGTTTTTCCCCTGATATAGAATTTGTTTTTACCATTTGCCTTAGAGACCTGAAATTCCGGGGGGATTTAAAAATCCCCCCGGACATGAGTTCTATTCAATCGGACCCGGATTTTCCGGAAAGTCTGTATTTATTTTACAGGAATGAAACCAGTGTCAGCCGCAAGTTTCTGACCGGCGGGGCTCATCATGTAATCGAGAAGAGCTTTGGTTTCGCCAGTAGGATCGCCGGGAGTGTAAAGGTTCAGGCCGCGAGAAATGGGGTAGGAACCGTCTTTAGCGGTAGCAACGGAAGCAGCAACACCGTTAACAATTATACCTTTGAGCTCTTTATTCAGGTAAGCGAGACCAACGTAACCAATAGCTTTTTTGTTTTTGGAAACAGCCTGTGCAACAGCACCGTTGGAAGCCTGAAGCAAAGCACCGGGGAATACACGGTGTTTTTTACCGTCTTTCTTCAGAACTTTGCTTTTCCAGCAGTCGTAAGTGCCGGAGGAGGTATCACGGGAGATAACAACGATCTTTGCGTCTTCTCCGCCAACTTCTTTCCAATTGGCGATTTTACCGGTGTAAATACCCCAAAGCTGGTCTTTGGAAAGTTTGGAAACAGGGTTACCGGGATTTACGACGGGAACGATGCAATCAAGAGCAACAATGAACTGGGAAGGCTTGCGTCCGTTATCAGATGCTTTCTGAATCTCACTGCCTTTCATGTCGCGGGACATCATGGCGATATCGGTGGTACCATCAATAAGTGCCTTAGCGCCGTTAGAAGAACCGCCACCTGAAATGGAGATTGAGACATTGGGGTCGGCTGCCATAAATGCTTCAGCAGCTTTCTGCATGAGAGGCAGAACTGTGGTTGAACCTTTGATCTGGATGGAACCTGCAAAAGCGGAACCAGCGAAAGCAATGACCATTACAGCAACGAGAGCAATAATTTTCTTCATTTTTGTTTTCCTCCAAACAATGGAATTTTTATTTCAGACTCAGTTCTTGTTTACCGCGTCCGTTATGTATCGTTGAGCAATGGTTTATCCGAGCTTGGTTACAAACCTGTTACGCGTATAAGAAAGATCAGTTACAGTACGCGTTACAAAACTTCTTCTCCATAAAAAAACATAATTACAGGCATTTAGTTTAAAATTAAATTTCACAAAATTTAACCAAAACTATAATTAGTGCCGTTTTAAGACGCTGGCATAAGGTTTGCTTCTATTACGTAAAAATCAATTTTCTTATGTGGAGTAAAACACTATGAAATACAGATATATCATAATCGGCGCAGGTCCCACGGGTCTTGGAGCTGCTCGCAGGCTTTCCGAATTGGGTGAAAAATCTTTCCTCGTGCTGGAAAAAAATTCCTGGCCCGGGGGCTTGGCTTCAAGTTTCAAGGACGAAAAAGGCTTTACTTGGGACATCGGCGGGCATGTCATGTTTTCCCATTACGAATACTATGACAATCTGATCGAAGAACTCTTGGAGGGAGAATATCTGGAACACCTGCGTGAATCGTGGGTGCGTCTACTCAATAGCTGGGTGCCATATCCTTTCCAAAACAACATCCGTTACCTGCCCAATCAGGAAAAGTGGGAATGCGTGCGCGGCTTGCTCCCCGGAGAGCGTTCCGAAAACAATCCGCATAACTTCCTAGAATGGATTCATTCCATCTTCGGGAAGGGCATTGCCCAGCATTTCATGGAACCCTATAATTATAAGGTCTGGGCCACCCGACCAGAGAACATGTCTTTTTCATGGATTGGTGAAAGGGTCAGCGTCGTGGACCTGCGTTCTGTGCTGAAAAATATCCTGCTTGAGGAAGACCATCTTTCCTGGGGACCGAACAATAAATTTAAATTTCCCCTAAAAGGCGGAACCGGAACAATCTTCACGAAGCTGGCTGCAACTGTTTCCGATCATATCCTATATGATAGGCACATTGTTGCTATTGATCAGCAGGCCAAGACCATTATCGACTCATCCGGCAACCGTTATGAATATGAACACATGCTGAACACAGGTCCTATTGATATCCTTGCGTCCCGCTGGCTGACCGCGCCTGCTTCCCGGCTAGTCAATGCCGCACACGCCCTTAAACATAACAGTGTTGTGGTTGCCGGTATCGGACTTTCTACATCAAAGCCTGATTCACGCTGCTGGATGTACTTCCCTGAAAACGACAATCCTTTTTACAGAGTTACCAACTTCCACAACTACTCGCCCAACAACACCCCGCAAGCGGGCAAAAGACGGGCATTGATGTGTGAGGTTTCATACTCCGACGACAAGATCATTGATCAGGATAATATAATTCAGGAAGTTGAAGACGGTCTGGTCAACACCGACATGATCACTGACGAGGAACGCAAGGATATTATTTCACGCTGGTCAATTAATGTGGATTACGGTTATCCGGTCCCTTGCCTGCAACGCGATGAAGCGTTAAAAGTTTTACAGCCTGCGCTTGAATCCATGAACATCTATTCCCGTGGCCGTTTCGGCGGCTGGAAATATGAAGTTTCCAATATGGACCATTCGGTAATGCAGGGCGTAGAATGGGCTGAACGGATGATTAACGGGCAGCCTGAAACCACATACAGGATCAGTTAAGCACATGACAATTTCCACCGCCACTTACGAAAAACGGCGGGAGAATGTTCGCAGACGACTCAAAGATCGCGGACATCCCCCTCTTCTGGTCAGCTTCGCAGCCAACCGCTACTACCTCAGCGGCTTTGAACTTCACGATCCCCAGTGCAATGAAACAGCAGGATGGCTGATTATTAATCCTGATGGGCGGGACTTTCTGCTCACCGATCCCCGTTACCTCGATGCTGCGCGCAAGGTCTGGAACGAAGAAGATATTTTTATCTATTCCGGTCGGAAATTTGATGCCCTGCGCAAATTCTTCAAATCCAAAGGATTCAAAAAGATTTCTTACGATCCTAAATCCATCAATATTTTCGAACATGAAAAGCTGAACGACTTCTGCGAGCTTAAGCCTGTTTCCGGTCTGGTTGAAGACCTGCGTCTGATCAAGGATGAGACAGAAATCAAGCTCATGGAAGAATCCTGCGCTTTGAACCATAAGGTTTACGAGCTACTGGAACCCAAGCTCGTTCCCGGTCGTACTGAAGCTGAAATAGCATGGGATGTGGAACAGCTTTTCCGCAACAACGGTGCATCCGAACTGGCTTTTCCTTCCATCGTCGGTATCGGTCCCAATGCGGCCCTGCCTCATGCCATTCCCGGCAATGACAAGCTTGAAGACGGCTCGCTGGTACTCATCGACATGGGCGGACGTATGAACGATTACTGTTCCGACCAAACCCGTACTTTCTGGGTCGGCGATAAACCTTCCGACCGCTTTCTCACCGTGCGTGATCAGGTTCAGGAAGCACAGATGGAAGCCATCAAAGTACTGCGTCCCGGCCTGCCTATCCAACATGCCTATCACACCGCCAAGGCGGTTTTTGAAAAATACGGAGTCGAAAAGTACTTTACCCATTCGCTCGGACACGGTATCGGCCTTGAAACACATGAGCCGCCAAGTGTCAGCCCCATCGCATCCGGTGAACTAAAACCGGGTATGATCATCACTGTGGAGCCCGGTCTCTACTACTCCGATTGGGGTGGTATCCGCTGGGAATACATGGTCCTGATCACTGAAGACGGATATAAAATACTCTAAGAAATGCCTCCGGCGGCTTAAACC
>DDLU01000036.1 GCA_002340305.1 Desulfovibrio sp. UBA2564 | reverse complement strand
AAATGAAGATCTCAGAAACCCGAAGGACTTCGGCGACCTGATCCGTGGACTTCAGGTTTATGGCTGGGAGGTCATCAAGTCCAGAGGCCTCGGCTTCATTTACGGCTACGGTTCCAATTAATTGAAAAACATAACTACGAGGGAGGCCTTAGGTCTCCCTCTATTGAGGATTAAAATATGAAGCTTTTGATCAGAGATGACGGGACGGTGTTTATTTACGACGATATTCTTGCGAAAGAAAAAGATATGCGTCCGGCTTCCTCTGCTGAGGTTGCCCGCTATAAAAAGTGCCTTGAGTCCGGAGAGAAATTTGAGCCGGATGAGTATGGTGAAATTCCCGATGAATACGTCGAGTCCGATTTTGCACTCGATCTTTCCTCTGGTGACATGGTTGAAGCAGCCCCTCTCATTCGCGATAATCCCGGCTTTATCGTGCTGACTGCTATGCAGGTAGAGAAGGTTCTTGCGTTTGAGAAGGCTCATTCTGTTGTTGAAAATCATGGCGCCAACGAAGTCGACCTTGATTCCATGACCGTGCCCGCACTGCGAAGCTACGCAAAGAATCAGTTCGGTATTGAAATGCCCAACACAACCACCAAGAAAGATGCAATCGCTCTGATCCGACAGGCTCAGGAAAACTGCTCTTAATCGCCCATGAAAGCCTCAACAATCATAAACAGGGTTCGCAAGGACTTGCACGACGCCGACGGAATTAGGTGGACGGACGAAGACATGTACGACTACCTGACCGCGGCGTGTCGTCAACTGGTGCTGCTGCGACCTGGTGCGAGGGCGGTTACTGAGTCGGTCAAGTTGTCCGCGAAGTCTACCAGACAGAGCATACCCACTGGCGGCTTCCAGTTGATTGACATCGTTCGAAACATGGGCGCTGACGGGGACACTCCGGGTTACCCCGTCCAGCTCACTGAGCGTGATGCATTGGATGACGCCAATACCGCGTGGCACATGGATGGGCCTGAAGATGAAATCGACAATTATACCTATGACGAAGCTAATCCCACGGTTTTCTATGTAACTCCGCCTCCCTCTGATTCGGTTTTTGTGGAGATGGTTTACTCCAAGTCCCCGGACCGAATTGAAGCCATGGATGACCCTGTTGTGATCGATAATGCCTACGAAGAAGCTCTCTATAAATACATAATGCACAAGGCCTTCTGTACTGATGATGCTTCCCCTGCTGATTTCCAGAAGTCGGCTCAGTATCTGAGTCGCTTTTATTTGGACTTGGGCGAAGTGGATAAAGCAAAGATAGCCTATTCACCCAATAGGCAGTTTCAACCGTACAACGGTCAAGGCGGTGCGTAATGTCTATAAAATGGCGTGACTTCGAATCCTTCATCAAGCCTGACATGCCCGGTTGCCCACGCAAGACAGTTGCCGATGCAGCCCGAAGTGCGGCTATTGAGTTTTGCAAGGTCACTCAGCTTTGGCGACTAGAAAGCGAATTGAGCGTTATCATGGCCGACCATGCAATATACACCCCGGATACGCCGGATGATGTGGAAATTTCGGCCATTATTAAAGTCCAATTAATCAAGAGGAACGAGCTGGGCGAGGAAATTGGTAGAACAGAGCTTCTTCCTTTGAATGATTCTGATCTGTCCAGAATGGGCAATTGGGAGTCTTTGAAGGATAAGGAGCCTCGTTATTACCGGACGCATGAACCCAACCGGGTTCAACTGATCCCTGCTCCCACCGAAACCTTAATGGAATCGCTGGTGATGACCATAGCTGTTAAGCCCTCCTACGGTTCAAAACTGTGTCCACAATTCTTGCTGTCTTCGCACGCTGAGGCAATCGGATACGGGGCTAAGGCTCAATTGGCCGCTATTCCTAATAAAACGTGGTCCAATCCTTCCATGGTTCCGCATTACAGGCAGGAATTTCAAAGTAAAATGAACAGCGTAACTCGCAACCAAAACACCGCCAACTCTCGCAAGTCTCTGCGGGTTCGTGGAAGGCGGTTTATCTAAGGAGGGCAGATGCCTTTTACCAAGGATATTAATAACAAGATTTTAGATTTTTACCTTCGCGGTAGTGACCTGACTCCTCCCGAAGAACTGTATTTGGGGTTGTTCACCTCTGATGCTGGGTTGTCTGATAATGATCTAAACGTCGCTCAGGAAATGGATTACGGCAACTATTCCCGCATCAAAGCGCGTGATGCTGTGACCAAGACCGCTAAAGTTGCTGTAGACGGCAAATCCTCCAACGACGCTGCGTATGTATTTCCTCTTGCGACATCATCCGGGGGGACTCCTACACATGCTGCACTGCTGGATGCGCCTACTGGTGGAAATATCATTATCTTCGGGGCGATTGCGATGCCCGGAGGTCTGAGACCCATTGAAGCAGGTCTGACCTACGCCCTCGGTGCTGACCAGCTGAAGTGGAGCATAGACTAATGCCTGCCTTGAACTGCGGCTTAACCCTTATTGAGCTCCCTCCTCATAGCGGAGTCTTTACTCGTGAGGCTGGCGCAAACTTCAATGCGGTCGCTGCTATGTCCGCAGACATCACCCCCACCATTGTCTGCGAAGCGACGATGGAAGCGCAGGCAACTGCTATCGGCGTTCTGGCGCTGGCTCAGTATGGCGGCACATGCAACATGGGAGCAACGGTGACCATGGAAGGCTTAGGAATCAGACAAGGTCCAGATGGGGCTATCCCGGTCAATTTTCAGCGTAAATTTTATTAGGAGTAGGCCATGGGTTTAAAGCTTAAAAACAACAGTTTTGGTTCTCTCGGAGCCGAAGTTAATTCGGCTCAAACCACCATAACTCTTTCACTGGCGCAGGGCGCCCGTTTTCCTGAGTACCCTAATCAGAATGACTATTCGTATGTAACTCTACAGTCTTTAGCTAACCCGGAAGAAGTAGAGGTTGTTAAAGTGACAGGACGGAATGGAGATGTCCTCACTGTCGAACGTGGAGCTAGCCCTGAGTACCAAGCAAGGACCTTTGCAGCGGGAGATTTCGTGTTCCTTGGTCAGCCTGCTGAGGCTTTGAGGGACATGTTTCAAATCGACTCCTCGCCTGCTCCGGGCACATTCTCCGGTCCGTTTTTGGTCTTCACCGCAAAGAGGCGCATTGAATTCGGCGAAGTTGTTTACATGGATCCTGATTTCGAAGTGGACAAAGCTGACGCGGATGCCGTCGGTACACTCCCCGGTTTTTATATGTGCGTAGAAGCAGACGGCGTTGATGCTGGTCAGCAGGGTAAATTTCTCAAGACCGGAACTGTGACCAAATCGTCATGGAACTGGACTGGTGGAATGGTCTATCTGTCCCTGAATGAAGGGCAGCTTACCCAGACTCCGCCCAGTGCCGACGGCCAGTACGTGCAGCCTATCGGCATTGCAACTGCTTCGAGTACCATAAATTTCGATCCATCCTTCCTTACCATTGAGACAAAAACCGCAGAATAGAGAGGTGGGCCATGGCCGAGGTAGTTAAGGTTTGCGGCGTACTAAAGAGCAAGATTGCATCTGTTTGCGGCATTCAGAACATCAAGAGGATTTGCAACGTCGACTTTCTGGTTGTTGTTTTTGGAACAGTGATGTCTTTTCTGGTTCCTGACGATATGGATATGACCGAAGGGCATACCATTGAAGGCGATACGATCATTTCCGGTGACCCTGATAAATGGATCGCAACCAAGAGCAAGGACCATGCTGACGACAAGCAGTTGGTTTCGGCTGTGATGAAGTTCCTATTAACTAATCCGGTAGAGCTTATTGTTCAGGCGGAATCCACCGCTACTGTTCTTAAGGTGACGTCTGCCGTAGTTATTGCAGCTGGCAACTTAGTTATTACGGATCAGGGCCGTGCACAGGTTTCAGCTGTTACGGATCATGGGAACAACCTTTACACCTTAACTCTTGCTACTGCGCTTACTGCCGCCCCGGCTAAGGTTTACCTTGATCCGTTGAAGGATCCCGCCACCGTTCGCGTAGGCGCTGGTGCAGAGGGTGAATATCTCGGACCTAAGAAGGTGTTGTCTCTCAAGAAGGGTGTCCCCGGTAGTAATATTTTACCAACTATGACGGGACCTAGTACGAATGGTTGTACAATAACAGCCAGCGCGGAGGCTGGCTGGTTCGCTTGGAAGGTAGGTAACAAAGTCTACGGCAATGATATGTGGGTTGCCCACGTAACAGCAGGCGTGGTCACAACAGCGGACCTAACCTTTACTTTCAGTTCAGTGAAAACAGCATCAGGGCTTCGTTTTATACTGGGGCCGTTTGATGGTGCTTCAAGTGATTACCAATGTCGTACTGTGGAAGTCTTCCTTGATGGAGTTTCATACAAGACGTTTAATATGGGAGATTTATCAACCGGACCACGTTCCCGTGACCTGTTGTTTGGGGAAAATAAATCATTCACAGTGATGAAACTTCGTTGCTCCAACTCAACTTCAGGTAAGTGGATAGGTTCAAGAGATATAGAAATCCTTGGAGCGGGGACTTCTGCACCGTCTACAAAGAAGGTACTGGTTGTTGTCGGTAGCGAATCAAACAAAGACAAGATTCTGAAAGCTGACGGAGGCCATAAAACAATCCTCGTTGCTGGTACTGAGCACGAAGTTGAATCTGTGGGCGAAACAGTGGGTGCCGCTTCAGATAAAAGTATTCTGCCTGTAATGATCGGGGGGACTACTGACGGCGTGACTATGTCCGCTGTAAATCAATCAAGTAATCATTTAGCGTATCAATGCGCAGATGGGGTATCAGCAACTTATTTTGCAGGTACAACCTCTTGGGCTGATATAATGGTTACGTTTCAAGTAGTTAAGAAACTAACAAAAATTAAGCTTGGTATGCGTAGCGGTGGTGGGGGGGGGAATCATGTATTTTTACCTCGAACTATCATCATTCAGGGTCGAATGAACCCCATAGATGACTTTGTGGATATTAAAACAATTACTACGCCCTCATGGGGAGAAGCAGACTATCGTACATTCGAACTAGGGGAAGTTTCATCTTATAAAGAGTTCAAGTTGCGTTTATTTAACCCTGAGAACTCAAGTAGTCTGGTTGTTGAGCGGTTAGAGCTTTTAACCTCCTCAACTCTCTACGAAACCACTATCAACCTGAAAAACGAACTTGATAGCGTTCCCGCTGCTGAAACTGAGGTCGCGATTCCTGATTGTCTTCTCGATGTCCCATGTGCCTTGACCTGCGCTATTGTTGCTGGCGGAATTGAGATTTCCGGTGAAAAGATTGTCTTTGAAAATAACCCTGCGCTGCGCTCTATGGCAATGGCCGCAAAGATCCCAGCAGGGTGGAAAATCAAAGACCTGAAAATTATTCCTGAGCGGATGGGGTAGTCCATGCGAATTTCAATTAATTCGTTCATGGGCAAGGCCCCGCGTATTGCTCCTCAGAAATTGAGGGCAGAGCAAGGGCAGGTAGCCACCAACGTTGACTTGTATGCCGGAGAGCTGCGCCCAATGGCCCGACCTGCTACCCTTGGTAAGCTTGTCGCCGGAAATGTGAAGGCGCTTTATTTATATCAGGACAGGTGGCTCAGTTTTACTGAAAAGGCAGACTTTGTTCAGGGGCCTATTCACGAGGATTCTTTGAACAGGGTTTATTGCTCTTTTGAGCATCGCGAACCTGCTATGTTCAAGAATGACGACATGAGCGTTGATAGTGCTGGTGATGACGCAGTCTCACTTAGGGCTCTTGGGGTTCCTGCACCTGACTCTGCCTTATCTGTAGGCGTTTCTGGTGGAACGGGTGATGTTAAAGAGTCCCGTACCTACGCAGTTACATACGTTACTGATCTGGGTGAGGAAGGGGATATCTCCCCGGCTTCAGCGATTGTTGACGTAAAGTCTGAGTCTACCGTTTCTCTGACCGGAATTCCTGTTCCTCCTGCTGGGCGGTTTATTGCAAAGAAAAGAATCTACCGTTCGAATACCGGTAGCGCTGACACAAAGTTTCAGTTTGTCGCTGAAATCGATGCAGCAGTTGAAACTTATTCGGACTCCATGGCTTCCGGTGATTTGGGTGAAACTTTATCTACTGAGGGGTTTGTTGCTCCTCCATCAGATATGCGCGGACTTATCGCTTTGCCTAGCGGTATTATGGCAGGGTTTACAGGTAAGACCATTTGTTTTTCCGAGCCGTGGCATCCCTATGCATGGCCTAAGAAATATCAACTGACTACTAACTACGACATTGTGGGACTAGGCCGCATCGGTTCCGTGCTGGTGGTGCTGACTTCTGCTCTTGTTTATTTGGTGCAATGCGCTGATCCAGCCACGGCCAGCATGGACAGCTTTGACGATATCGCCCCCTGCGTGAGCAAGGAAGGTATTGTTTCCAGTCGCTGGGGCGTAATCTATCCATCTACTCAGGGACTGGTTTCCGTGACCATGGCAGGCGTGAATTTGATTACTCGCGACCTGTTCACTCGTAGAGAATGGGAGGCTCTGAAGCCTGAAACAATCCACGGTTACATCCACGCTGATAAGTACATAGGTTTCCATCATCCTGATTCAGGAGGAAAGGGTTTTATTGTCGATCCGGTGGAGCCTACGGCACGGCTGGTTGATATTCCCCTGAATGCTGTAGCCGGTTATGTGCGACCTGAAGATGATTTGTGTCTGGCTGTTCCTGAGGGAGACGGGCACAAGGTCTTGTCGTGGGCACAGAACACTCTTTCGCCTCATGTGATGCAATGGCGGAGCAAAGATTTTCGCAGTCCTCATCCCTTAAATTTCTCCACAGCAAAGGTCATGTGCGACCCCCCGGACATTGTCACTGACGAAGAATGGGCGGCGGTACGTGACGAGTTAATCAAGAAAGACGGCGACGACATCAAAGCTAATCCCGGCGGATGCCTGAACGATGGGCCGCTGAACAGATACGCCATGAACGGAAGTCGCCTTGATATACTGGCTGCGACTTATTCGCCTCCCGCTCCTGTTGTATTCCGGCTCTACGGTGACGGAACAGAACGACATGCGTGTGAAGTGGTTGACGGTACCCCTTTCCGTCTTCCCGGTGGCTATTCAGCACAATCGTGGGAATTGGAAGTAACCGGTTCTCGTCCTGTTAAGGAAATTCATCTTGCAACCTCAGTATCGGAGCTAAATTAATGAGATTACCCGGTTTACCCACGTTGCCGAAGATCGCGGACAGGGGGCTATACAATGTCCTGACTTCATTGATTGGAGTCGTTCGTATTCGTTTTTATGGCAGCCTTGAATCAGGCGAAACCGTAGTCCTACACAAAGAGTTGCCAGAAGCTGTCTCGGCACAGGAATCCGGTTTTACGGGTACTTTGAATCCCGTCGTTGAAGTCAGGCTCACAGAAGGGTCTATCGAGACGAGAACGGCAGTTGTGAGCATAGAGAAAGGCAGGATCGTTAATGTTACAGAATCCGAGTGGGAGGTTTAGTCTATGCCAAGTTTAGGTGGAAGTGGCAGAGCAGGCGGGGATGATGTTGGTGGCTCAGGTAATACGAGTGGAGGTCTTGGCGGGGAATCTAATCATTCTTCTGTAGGAGATATGGACGCTCATGAACGTGGTGTTCGAGGTGGATATAAAAATGCAGCCGGCACACCGGGGACAGGTGATCTTGCAGGGGGGAATGCAGGTTCGACAAGTGTGCATGACCATGAGGGAAACCTAGTCGGTGTTTACGATAATAAAGGAAGACTCGTAGGCAAGCCTACAGGTATAGGCAATGGCGTCATGACCACAACCGCGGGCTGGCAGCATGGTGTAGACCCCGGAGGAAGCCTTAACCCATACGGTATTGGCGACCCACGCAACTCCAACCATCGTGGCTATCTGGCGGCAAAGAGAGGAATAGCGCACAGGGCTAGCTCTGTTTTTGACGGAGGGTGGAAAGACCTACAATACACAATGCAGAAACAAGGTCTTTCTCATGTACAGCAGGAAGCCTACCGCACTGCTTATAGTAACGGGCAATGGGATTCCATCCCTGATTCAATTATGAGCGCTAGCGCAAAGCAAGCCGTCAAAGATGCCGTTGATACCATGAATGGCCCGTTTGCCTCTGCTTTCGGACTTACGCAAACTCCGCATCAGGCGATCAATGACCTTGCCCGAGACCTGACCTTTTCTGACCTTGAAGGAAAGGACCTTGGAGACAGCTGGGAAGACGGGAATACAGTTGGACAGGGTGGAAGAATGGGGCTGAAACCAAGTGCAGTTTACGGGACAATCTTTGGCGACAAGATGCTTACCGGTCCAGCCGGAGCCCTTGCCATGGGGGTAGGTCCGATGGTTGGTGGAATAGGCGGGAAGATGACTTCTTTACTGGGGCAGATGGTTCTCACCCCCGGTCCTACTGAAGTACTGGAAATGATGGGAAGGACGCTTAACCTTGCTTACAATGCCCAGGTCGCCGGAGTTGATGCTCCAGAACGTAGTTCATTTTCACCTGATGGCGGCGCAGTTGGAACGCCGTTCGTACAACCGGTTAACGTGGCTTCAGCAGCCACGCAAACGGCCAGACAGCCCAGCGCGGCAAATGCGGTCAGTTTTAGCCCATTCAGCCCCTACAACGGCTATGGCTATACGTTGATTTAGAAATTTTCATAACCCAAACCACGGAGGAATCATGGGCTGGGGAAGTCTTAGTGATTGGGGCAGCATCTTTTCAGGAGCCGCCAATTTAGCCGGAACGGCCTATTCTATCTACCAAGGAGAGAAGTCCAACGAGACTGCTTCCAAATATTACGACAAAGCAGGAGACGCCGCAGCGCAGCAAGCAGCCCTCGCAAAAGCCCAGTGGGAGCAGTACAAGAATGTATATGGCCCTCTGGAGTCTGCACAGGTCAAAGAAGCTTTGCTTGATATTGAGGCTTACCGCCCGGTGAAAGCCGCAATTCTTAATGAGACGCAACGCAACATCGAAGAATACCGTCCTATTGAAGATCAGATGATTGCTGAGGCGAAAAAGTCCGGCGCTGAAATAGGGCAGGAATATGCTGCAAAATCCAATGCTGACATCAATCAGGCATTCGGACAGCAGAAAGCTATCAACCTGCGCAACCTTGGCAGGATGGGAATTAACCCCAATTCCGGCAGATTCGCCGACACCAATAAATCTACAAATACCTCACAGGCTCTGGCTTTAGCGGGGGGTAAAACCTCAGCTTTTCGTCAAGGGCAGACCGAAGCCCTTAACCGCAAGGCTAACGCTCTTAATTATCGTCGGGGTATGCCCATGGCTCAGATGCAGAAGCCCAGCGGTAATGCAACGTTGAATTCTGCTTTGTCTGGGCTGAACTCCAGTGTGAATGCGAATGCTGCTCTGGCCGGGATAGCAGGTAATGCCGCCTCGTCCAACAACCAAGCGGCAGGGTACATGTTCGGGCAGGGAACAAAAGCCCTCGGTAATGTTAACTGGGAAAAAATCGGCAGTAGCATCAGTGGCATGTTCTCTGGTGGAAATTCTGGAACGGCAGCGACATCTGCATTACCAACTTATAACGGTGCTTATCGCCCAAGACAATAGAGGTAACTATGAGCGGTTTTACAGGATCAGCACTCGGCGATTTCGCAAAAGGAATGCGAACTCACGAACTGGAAGAACAACAGGACGAGCGTCATAACTGGGCGCGGCAGGAAAACGATCGAGCCGGGGATCGTCATAAATGGGCAGGGGAAACGCATCAGGCTCTGAACTTTCGGCGTGGGTTGCAGAATAAGATTCTTAAGCAGCAAGTTGATGACAGTAATGATTTTAGGAGTGCCTTGAAGTTCAAGGGGCTGACCCCCGGCAAGATGAAGGCTGACAATGAATTGAGTGCTTGGAAGAAAAGCAAGTACGACGCCGACCTGCGGACTTTGCGAGAGGGAGTGCAGTATGCAGAGATAACAGGGGATTATTCAGGTATTGCGGAAGTATTAAGCAACACATTTCATGGCACTACGCCTGAAGGGAAAAAGAAAAAATATGTGTTTGAACCTCTTGGCGATGAAGGGTTCAGAATTATTAATCCGGACAAAGGGAATGTAGCCCTTCATGTAAAAAAAAGACCGGGGGAGAGTTTGCACAATGCTGTTGTTCGCAGCATCTTTCCTTTGCTTCAGGATGTGGAGACGTACTTTTCCCAAGAGGCTGACATTGCGAAAGCGAAGCGGCTTGCGGGAATTCAGACTCAATCTGCTATAACTTTGGCCGACCACAACCTTAAAAACAAGAAGGAACTGGTGAGGTATACGCAGGGGATAAAAGGTCAGGGGGAACGATATATAACTCTTCCCAGAGCAATCGGCGGAAACGAAAAGCTTACCTACAAGGAGGCCCGTCAAGAAATGGCTGATCTCGGCAAAAACTTGAAAGAGATGAAAGGCTCTCAGGACATGGCTTTCTTTGTGGACTCCGATGTGAATCCTGACGACCTTTTCAAAAGCGATTCGGGTAAGCTGGCTATCGAGCGAATAGAGCAGATTGCCCAGAGTGACACAGACAGTAGAGCAAGGCGATTCGCACAGCGGTTTCTTGCTATTGCAGACCAGATGTATAGCAGTCCTCAGCAGTCCGGGAGTGGCGACCACGGTCCCGCACTTAATATTGGTACGGTAGGAAGAGGGAACACAGCAGCAAAGAGCAAAACTCAAAGCTGGAAGCAGTGGTTTGATCCTACTTACGGTCGATAGGAGGAAGTGTGCAGCAACATCCTGAAATTGCAAACTGGAACGCTGACCCTGAGTTTATTGCTTTGCCTGAAGATGTGAAGCAAAAGGCCATTGGTAGTTATTTCGACGGCAACTTGGTTGATGATGAATTCTTTTCCTTGCCTTCTGAACAACAGCAGACTGTGCGGAAAAATTTTATTCAGGCTCATGTAGCAAAGCCGAAGGCTATTGACCCGGAGAAAGCGTTTATTGATCAGTATAATCAGAAGAATCCCGACAAAAAGATTACCGAAATAGGCGACACTTCTTATGGCGACTACCCCCGAGCTCTGGCTATCGGTCTTGACCGTTTCGGGCAAACTATTGGTCGGGTCACTCAATGGGTCGGGGCTGATGAAACAGGAGAAGCCATAGAGGATCATTACAAAGAACGCGAGAAGGAGAACAGGGGTGAATTGTCTCCTGCGTTCCAGTACGAGCAGCAGAAACCCTTCCTGTCCGACAAGGAAGGGGAGTTTTTTGGCGAAGGCGCGACCAGCGTTCCCAAGATTGCCGGGACGATTATCGAGTCTGCACCCTCCATGGCCGTGGGTATGGGGACCGGGACGATTGCGACGCAGGTGCTCATGAAAGCGGGTATGAGTGCAGGCCTTGCCGGGATAATCGGTAGCGGATTCGGTGAGGGTGGCATTGCCGCCGTTGAAAGTGCGAAAGAATTTGAAGATATTATCCTTAAGGCTCCAGCAGAAAGTCTGCTTGAATCTGAGGAGTTCGAGGCCATTTATAAGGCCCTGCCCGACTCTCTGTCTGTCAAGGAAAGGTTTGATACTGCGAGACGCCAGCTGGCAACCGAAACGGCTCAATGGGGAGCCGTGAAGGTTGGTGCTGCAACCAGCTTGCTTGGTGGCCCTTCTGGATGGGGGCTTGGCAAGGCCTTGAAAGGTGAAACCGGAAAGACTCTGGTAGGCACAATGGCTAAGCAGGGAGTATTAGAGGCAGCGCAGGAAGCCCCGCAGAGTGCATATGAAGTGTACGCGCAGAATGAAGTCATCAAGGAAAATGTTGACCCGTCTCGCGATTTAATGGAGGGGACTGGCGAAGCTGCTGTGGCCGGAGCCATTACTGGCGGGGTTATGGGGGTAGGACTTGGAGGTAGTGCTCATAATATTGGAAAGGTAGAACCTTCGGCAAAAACTGCGCAGGCTATCCCCCACGACAAACCCACGGACCTACTTTCTGACCAAGAAGAGAGCAGACCAATCAGGGCTATCGAATTGTCATCGGCTGAACCCATGGCCCTGCCCGCAGCGGCGACACCTCAGCAGACAGAGCAGACACCTTATGATGTAATTCCTGCTGGAGACGGCAGGGAGCAGGCTATTTCTATGCCTATGGGACAGGCCCCGCTTGAACTTCCGCAGGCTGAGAACACTTATCCTCCTATTGAAATGGATTCCCCCAGAAACACTGAGGCCATTCCGACTCACGGCAGGGAGCCCAATTTCGAAATGGTTTATACCCCTGATTTTGAACTGGTAGATGATGCGCAGCGTAATGACCTGCCTGTTCCGCGCAGGGCTATCAATCTCCCTGTCCCTACTCAATCGAAGAGCAGTCTTAGTCAAGTCGCTCACGAAGCGGCCACATCCCCGGCTAATAACCTTCCTGAGCCGACACAGGCCCAGAAGGAGGCAGGCAACTACAAGAAAGGACATACCCGGATCATGGGCATGGACATCGCCATTGAGAACCCTGCTAGTTCCGAACGTTCCGGCGTAGACGGTTATGGTAAGGACTGGGCCGTCCAGATGCAGCACCATTACGGCTACATCAAGGGCACGGTGGGCAAGGATAAGGATCACCTTGACCTTTTCATCAAAGATGGGCTTGAAGCAGAACAGATGGAAGATAAGTCCGTTTACGTGGTCGACCAGATTAACGAAGACGGTTCCTTTGATGAACATAAAATTATGGCCGGGTTTGATAATGAGCAGGAAGCCCGCGCTGGTTACCTTTCTAATTACGAGGAAGGGTGGTCCGGTCTTGGCGCCATTACCGAAATGTCTCCTGAAAAGTTCAAGCAATGGATTAAGAACGGGAAGACTAAACGGGCTGTGAGTTACCGGAAGCCGAAAGTGGCTCCTGCGCGAGTTGTTCCAGAAGATGTGAATCTTACCCGAAAAGGAACCCCATACACAAAGGGTAGCGTTGGGCTGGTCATAGCAAGCAGAGCCAAAAAAGGCGAAAACGTTGAAGCTGTGCAGCTTGACAGTGAAGGTAAAGAGTGGGGTTGGAGAACTGTTCGTGACGAAGGCCCGGAATTGGACACCAAGGCTCAGGAGAAAATTCGAGGAAAGATTTTAGCTGCCGTTCCTGATCGGGACTATGATTCTATGGTTGAATATGCTGACACCCTGATCGACAACGAAGGGTTTTCAACTGATGACGTTTACGAAGTTATTGACCAGATTGACGAAGCGCATGGGGATCGGCCTGTGTTTTCAGTACGTGGCAAGCCCAGCCTCGTTGACAGAGCCAGTCACGATGGTAGGGTTGAGGTCAGTAAGGAAGTACAGGAGGAACTTAATGAGCTTGCGCAGAGATTTCAAAGACGAAAAGGGGCTGTCCGCTTTCCTCTCAAGGAACATAATACGAGCCCGGAAATGGCTGTACGACGCGGAACCGACATATCTGGGGATTCAGTTTACGCGGTTGGAAAAAGCAGCACGGAAGCTGTTTCAGCGCGAAAAGTAGCCTCTCTGTTCGGGAAAGAGCTGCATTTCATCGCATCTGATTCCCTGCCCATCCCGGTCGATGGCGCAATGTCTTCCGGTAAGCGCATTTTCATGCGGCCTGATACTGTCCAGCCGATCCGCCATGTGCTGGGGCATGAGCTCCTGCACTCCCTCAAGAAGGACAATCAAAAGCTCTACAATGAAGTTGCCAATGTTTTTGACAAGCTGGTCAAGGGCAGTCAGTTCAAGGCTTTCAAAGAAGATTTGCGGAGCAAGTACAACGTCTCAAGCCTTGGTTCTATTTCTGACGATCTAGCACGAGAAGAGGTTATAGCGGATATCTCCGGCGATCTATTCCTTGAACCTAAATTCTGGAAAGAGTTGTCCGGACAGGATACTCACGCCCTTCATAAATTCGGGGCCAAGGCTATAGATATTCTCAATCGTGTGATTTCCAAACTCAGCATTGCCAAGGATGCCCAATCCACCGTTAAGGATGTGCGGAAGATGCGCGATGCCATAGCTTCGGCTATGCGTGAATATCGAGATCAGGATTCCCCCTCCAGAAGTTCGAAGGACTCTGGTATTCGTCTTTCCTTCGCCAAAGCTAAATCATCTAATGGTTCTACCGTCTCCGAAGTCCAGTCTGCTATCTCCAAGCTTGAAGCCGCTGCGGTCAACGCTGGCCGTACTGAGGTCGTGCAATCTGTTGAAGACTTACCCAAGCATATTCAGGATGAATTCGCCGCTACCGGTGGCGGTATTCTTAAAGCCGCATATCATGAAGGCAATACCTACCTTGTTGCTGACAGCATCCCCAATAGCAAACAGGCTGTTCAGGCTTGGATGCATGAACACGGTGTTCACCATGGCTTGCGAGGCTTTTTTGGCGAGAAGGACTTAAAGCAGTTCTTGAACAAGGTTCATTTCAGTGCAGCAAAGTCCTCAGTTTACAAGAGTATCGTCGACCTTTACGGCTTGGATATTAACAAAGCCGAAGACCGTCAGGTGGCTGCTGAGGAATACCTTGCTCATGTTGGCGAAAAGGTGAAGGCCGGGGAAACTCTCAGCGGACGCGATAAGAGCATATGGCAACAGATTGTAGCTATGTTCCGTCGTTGGCTGAACCAGATGGGATTCTCAAAGAATGCGCAGCTTACCTATGCGGAGATTGAACAGACTGTAGCTGACGTTATCTCTTGGACCGTCCACGGTCCTGTCGGACAGTTAAGCTACGATGCGGCGGTTGCCTTCTCCAAGGATGCGACAGAAGAGCAGCTTGAAGCAGGAAGACAGCTTCAGGAGGATATGAACGAGTGGGGCCAGCAACTTGATAATTTCAGTAAAGGCAAATTCAATAGTCGTAAAGACCTACAGTTGGGCGAAACTCCAGACGTACTCAGGAAATTAGGTATACCTGCGCGTCCTATGGTTATGGTCCAAAGCGACGTCGCCAAAGTCATGTCGAATAGAGAGGATCACGCGATACCGCTTGAATCACTCAAACAGCTTCCGCTACAACTGGCAGCACCTGTAATGGTTTTCAAATCCGCAACAGTTTCAGACGCTTTTGTTTTTCTCACTGAGATTAAGTTGGGAAGAAAATCCGTGATGGCAGCAGTTCATTACGACACAAAAAGCCAGCATGTTAAAGTTAACAAAGTGGCAAGCATGTATGGTGGGTGGCCTAGCTGGTACGCTCGGCAGATAGAAGAAGGGAGACTTGTTTATAGAGACAAAAAGAAAAGTCTCGCTTGGGCGAGGACGAACGGGCTACAATTGCCCAAGGTTCCGCTCCAACGAGACATTAAAAAAATACTCACTGAAGAAGACATTGTCAAGCCCGTGCTACCCGGTGATGTCGTCCGTTTCTCCCGTGGGAATACCCTCTCGGTTGAAAAAATAGCAGAGAGCGCACTCCCTATTGAAGGATCTGTAGAAGCAGAACAGGACCGCACCAGCGCAGAAGTTCTGGAAGATATCCAAAAGACGCGCAGTTTTGCGACTCGCCTATTCCAGATGCGTGACCATGGCATATACTTGGCAAACAGACAGACCAACGCCCTTCAGCGCGAGATTCAGCGTCTGGCCGGAAGCGTGAGAAAGCGCAAGGGTGTGTTTGCATATTCCGATGTAAAGGACAGTAAAGAGGCTCGTTTGCTTGATCAGGCTATGCTTGTAGCCCGCGACGTGCTCAATAATCCCGACAAGGTTGATGAGTTTCGCAACTGGGCCGATTCTAAGCTGGCAGATAGGAGCATCACAAACGAAGAACGGGTGCGCATCAATAAGCAGCTTGAGGTTTTGGATAAGGCTGTGAATCTGACACCTGAGCAACAGAAATTCCTTGAGAACGAAGTCGAGGAAGCTTTCGCCGAAGTCGGTAAGAAGTCTAAAGCCCAAGGCATTGTCCGTGAACTGCGCGACAATTACGTGCGCAGGATTTGGGATATGCCGAAGCAGGACCAGAATAAGATTTCCGGCACTGCCTCTAATTATGGTTTCAAAGTGTCCACCTCAGCTAGCAAGCAGAGAACCCTTGAAACCATACTCGACGGATGGATGGCCGGCTACGAGCTGAAAGTCAATTCGTTGTCCAACTCATATGATCAAATTGCTACCGAGATAGCGGCCATTGAGGCCAATAAGGCTTTTATCCGTATTGGTCGGAAAACTGTAGATGGAGAAGGGCAGCCGCTTTTCACTACTAACAAGCTGGAAGGATATGAGCAGTTGAATGCTGCAGGATTCTCTGTCTGGTCAGTGGCCGGAACTGTCGAGGCGGCTCCGCTTGAATATATGGCCGGCTACGAGCTTGAGGTTAACAATTACGGACAGCGCGTATTTTTGACTCCACCCAAAGACGACAAGTCTACTCTGTTCGAGAAGAAGCAACTCATGGCCCCGGCAGAACTTGCCCGCATGATCAACAAGATGACCAAGGGGGATAACCTCTTCAATGAGACTCCGGCCCTTGACTCTTTGCTCAGGCTGAATGCCGGGATCAAAGGATGGATACTTCTTTCCAGTTTCTTCCACCATATGGCCGGGGCGCGTTCCTGGTTCTTTGGCGTGAACCATGGATGGAAGAATGGTAAATGGAATCCGGTAAAGGCATATAAGGCAGGGCTGGATAAAATTGAGGGGCTTAACCCTTTGGTCTCGATCGGAGTCCGAAACGGGCTGACCTTAGGACTCCAGCAGGATTACGATGAAGGACTTCTCCAGCAAAAAGGATATACCGAGAAAGCCATGGAGAAGCTTGGCCTTGCTTTGGGACTTAAAGCCGTAGAGGCTGGCCGCACATTCCGTGAAATGGCTTCCAATTCTCTGTTCAAGAAGTTTTTTGCCGGACTCAAGGCTGAAGCATTCGCTGTTGAGTTCGCACATGAAATGCAGAAAGACCTTTCAGGAGACCCGGACGTAGTTGCCGAGCGTGTAGCTCGTCTGATTAATGAGGACTTCGGTGGCCTGCATCTGCAGAGAATGGGCCGAAACCCCACCTTACAGAAGGTCTCCCGGTTGTTGCTGCTTGCCCCTGATTGGACTGAATCAAACTTCCGTGCGTTCTTTGGACAGGCTCCCGGAGATAAGCTGAATAAGTGGATCAATGAAATGCTTGGAGAAATTCCTCCGCCCAAAGGCATGCAGAAAATGTATCGTCAGTTCTGGCGGCGAATTGCCGTCCGCGCGATCTTATCTACGGTCCTTGCTCAACTCCTTATCAATGGCCGCGACGAGGAAGATCGTGAAGACATGCTTGAATTTTATAAAGACCAGTTCAGCTCTTGGGATCAGTTCAGCCGGATGCGTTGGACCATGGTCGATATAACCAAGCTGTATAAAACCTTGGGAATGGAGATTGAGCCCGGTAAAAGGAAAATGTTCTCCATTGCGGGACACTTCACTGATCCTATTAAGTTAGCAAACCCTGCCAAGCTGATCAAAGGCAAAGGGTCTCCGGCTGTGCGCGTGGCCGATTCTGCCTTTACTGGAACTGATTGGGCTCAGCGGCCTTTTACCGGGACTAAGGAATTCTTGAAGACTGGCAAGACCATTAAGAAGTCCAGATTCGAAAAGACTGAGGGAGAATTTGACAGGCTCCCGGCTATGGTCGTGAATACCATTGTTTCCATGCAGCCCATTCAGGTCGGGCAAATGATTCGCTGGTGGCAGGGAGAAGAGGACGGGCTCTCCGCTTTGATGTCAGCAGCCGGAGCACATGTGTCCAGTGCGTGGGAGGTGGATCAGGACAAAATCCAGTATCAGGAATATGCGGCCCGGATGAATCAGGCTCAATCTTTGTACTCCCTGAACAAGAAGTATGGGGCGAAGCAGGATGAGATTGAACTCTTAAAAACTGAGTTTAAAAAGGAAAGGGATTTTAAACTAATAACCGCCTACAAGAATGTGAGAAAGAAAATCTCAGGACTTAACGCAAAGATTAAGTTTCTCAAGAGGTGCAAGCAAACAGAGAAAACCAAGAAGAAGATAGCGAATGCTGAGAAAGCAATTGCCCAGTGGCGCAAGGAGTTTAATAAAATATACGAAGCCCAATAAGGTAAATCCCCGGTTGACTGTGTGCTGGCCGGGGATTGGCTTATTTCTGAGGGTGTTCGTTTGACCAATAGCCAGCGAGATGTATGGCCCTCATTATTTCGCCAGGAGACATTTCTTTTTCCAGTTTTTTGGTACTGTCTACTGTATTTTTATGTCCATATTTTTCAGCGAGGGAAAGCCATTTGTATGCATTCACAATGTCTTGCTCTTGGCCTTCTCCAAAATAGTTTATACGGAAAAGAGCATACATTGACTCTTCATCTCCCTGTTCAGCTGCTCTTGTGTACCAGTATCGCGCCTCTCGATAGTTCTTAAGAGCACCTTCTCCATAGTAATATTTGCGGCCTAGGGTCTGCTGAGCTTCGGCATTCCCTATTTTAGCTGATTCTGCCAGCTCATATATAGCTTGTTTCGTTATTGGGAGTCGTGGGTTCTTTTGATTGCGTGAGTTTTTTAAAGAGTATGGCGAAGATCTTTGTTGTAGTTCAAGGATCATCTTTTCCAGAGCCACCAATCGTTTTTGCTGCTCTAAAATTTTCTGTTTAGTTTTGCTGTCCTTCTGAATATCATTCAAGCGCTTCTTAATATCGTCATAATCCAACACGGCCTGTACTGTCATAACCACAACCATAGAACCAGACTCGTTGAACCTCCATTTTTCACCGGAGGCCTCAACCTTGATTAGCGCCGCCGTGTAGCTGTTAATTTCATCCTTGGTCAGTACTCCGCTTTCCGCTTGCGTGTGGCTCATTACCAGCGTTCCGGCCTTTTCCAGCATCTTGCGCTTTGCTTCAAGGAAGCACATGGCGCGTGCGTCGTTCTTGGAATCATTGTCGCCGAGAACATAGGTATGGGTTTCCGTTACCGTCTGTGGGGCGGCGAGGGCGGAGGTGGCGAAGAGGAGAATTGCCAGTATGGGGAGGATTAACTTTTTCATATTATCTACCTCAATGAAACTATTCCTTGTTGTCGTCTCATTTTATCAACAGCCTTGATGGGGGCTGAAAATTTGGGATTTGCCAACATGTGCCCATGCATAGGCTGCTTTGAGTGACAGCTCACGCACAGTACTCTCAGGTTTGGAGCAGAGTTGTTTTGCCCATCTCCATTCTTATGATGCAGATGTAAACAGTGCGAATTTTCGGTGCAGTCAACCCCACAAGATTGACACCTGTAACCAACCTGTTCTTTGTATTTTTTGGCGATTTCATCGTGGTTGGGAGCGTACTTTTCTGTCACCTTAACATGCTCGGCTTTCCGCACTGTTTTAGGGACTTTGGGTTGAAATTTATTGTAATAGTTTTTCAAGGAAAACGGGAGGGGAAATTTGTTTTCTTTTTGTAATATGGCTTTACAGTGTGAGCACAGTTCCATTTTTATGATAATTTCTTTGGCACGGTACCCAGACTGGTCAATAACTTGAAAATAACCATCGTCTCGGGCGGTACCAACATATCTGTGAAAGTGTCCGCTCGAGATCATATTCTTAATTGTTTGGCATGTGGTTAAATGGTATTTATAGGTTGTTGTTTTTGCCCAGCTGTCTATTCCTCTGCTTTGTTTCATAATATACAGGCAGTGTTTATTACCTTTGCTGTCTTGAATCAGACCATCGCTGCCTATTGAAAAGGAATCCCTGTTAACAGGTAAGACTTTGGTTTTAAGGTCTTCCAGCATAGAAATAGCGGGATTGTCGATTTCAACATATTCTGTTTTGGTGACAGTACGTACAAATTCGACAGGCTTTAGTTCAGGGATTTCCTTTGCACCAATGCCAACCATCAAGCTATTGAGTTCTACGCATTTAAAAAAGTCTGGGAGTTTCATTTTTCAAAGTGCTCTATGATTTCTACAATTTTTTGCTCTGCGTTTGTTCTTGTGCGGAACTCGACTCTTCGTGAAAGCTTTTTGTCTTCATGGCCAGAATTATCTTTGATTGTTTTGCTAGAAGACAGACCATTCGCAGTTATATATTGTTGAACCTTAGCCCGTTGTTGGTCGTTTTTTAGCAGCCCATAGCAATACTCGAGCACCGCCCTTGTCCTGTCCTGTGACAAAGCCATATTGTTGAAGTAGGCATCTTTTCTTGAGGAAAGTCCGTTGCTCCACTCTGAAGATGTGTGGCCTTCAATTCTGATTTCATCTATGCTTTTTTCGAATTTAGGTGAAAATAAGATATTAAGGTAGCGAGGGAAGAAGTCGTCGAGTACCTCTTTGAATGCGATAGTGATTTCTGCGCTTCCTGTTTTGAATAATATTTCAGGCTCCTTAAACTGGATGGATAATGTTTCTTTGTCTATCTCAGCTTTCCACTGAGGTAGGTCTTTTTTGAATTCATCCATCAAGCTTTGATATAAAGTAACCTGTGTCTCTTGGTAAGCGACAGCTACTTTTTTTATTTTTTTCTGCCCCTCTTCAACATTTCGCATATAAGCGATAGCTATGAGCAAAAAGACCAACATCAATCCTGACATAAGGTCAGAAATTGAAGGCCAATATTCTCCTTCATTTTTTTCTCGCCTAGTTAGCACGGGCTCCCTCCGCTATCCGAACAACCTCTTTAAGGCGGTCTGTTAACGGTAGGTAGTCGGATACAAATTTTTCAGAGAGTGATGCGAGAGATCCGGTAAGGGAATTAAGCGACTGTGTCAGTTCTTTTTCAAGGGATTCTTCGATGTTCGCAATATGTGTTTCATGTGCTTGAATTTGTTTGGCAACAAATTCAGTTGTTGAGCGTTGAGTTTCTTCAGATTGAGTTATGAAGTTGTTTAAATTTTCATTTGTTCTTTTAGTGATATTCTCAACAAATTTTGAAGTGGTACTCTGTAGCTCTCTAATGTCGTTTGTTATTTCATTCATTCTTTGGGCTATAGTAGGGATTACTTTCGCAGCCTCAGTTCCTACTTCCCTAATAGCAGTCATGGACTCTTGAAGAATCGAGCTTTGGGTTGCCAGAGAATTGCTGTGTTTTTCTATTTCTTGCGTTGAGGCGGTAATTGAATTTAATTTTGTGGCGATACTTTGAAGTTCAGGATCAAGTGTTTTGATATTTGCGGTTGCTTCTGCCAGTGTGTGAAGCAAAGATTCAACCTGATCAATATTATCGCCTAGCTTAGAAAAGCTTTGATCAATTAATATCTTATGTTCTCCCTGCCATCTGTTTAGCTCATTTACTGATTTAGTGAGCTCTTTGAATGATTCTCCCACAAGGTCGCTTAACATGACATTAAACTTGTCTACGACAGATTGAAGTTCTTGCACCATAGATTCAGAAGCCATTTTTGAGAATTGATCAGCAAATTTTTCAAAAGATTCTTTTGTCTCTCTTCTGCTGTCAATTAACTCTTGCCGTATCAACTTTACTTGGGAGACAAGGGAGTACTCCTCGTCAGATCGAAAGCAGGATACAATTGCTTTTTCTATGTTTTGCAAGCTTTCTATAGGGTCGTCCGAAGGGGAATCTTCGCGATCTCCATAAGAGGAGTAATAGCTTTTCAAAATAATTGAGCTCGCCATCCCGCACAAAGAGGTGAAAAAAGCAGTCTTCATTCCACCAAGAAGGACAGGTATGCTTCCTGATATATCATTTTCATTAAAACCCAACAGTCCAACAAAGATGCCTGAGAAGGTGCCCAATATCCCTAAGGATATTAACATAGACGGCAGGGATGAAACAAATTGACTTTTACTTTCCCTTCTTTTGGTAAGGCCAAAAACAAATATGACAGCTATCAAAGATATAAAGACAACGTTTAAAGGACTAGAAATAACGGAATTAATTGCAACCCCAAAATTAGACATCATAACTCCCCATCAACTCACACATATTAAAATCCACACCCCTCTAACCAACAAGAGACACATACATCAATATATACAGAATCACAAGAAAGCTAAAATAAAAAACTGAGGTAAATTTAGATTTGGGGTTGACATTCAATACGTATATGAGTATATATACAACATGCCCAAACAACAGACAGCAGTTTCAATACGCTTGGACAAGGAAGATCACCGCAGGTACAAAATGTATCTGGCAGAATTCGAAACAACTTTTAAAGCTGTGTTAGTGGAGGAAATGGAAAGGCGGATCAAAGAAGCCGAGGAAAAAAAGAAGAAAGAAAAGTAAATTTCAAAAATTCGGCCCGTATCAGGAATTGCAGTTCCCGACACGAGCCTAACCTTTAACAACCTTATAGGGAGGTTGCTATGGCTGGACACAACGTAGCCAATTCACACACTTCTGACAACAGTTCAGTTGTCACCTTTTCATTTGAATCTCAGGACCTGAGAACCCTCACCATTGACGGCGAACCTTGGTTTGTTGCAACCGATGTAACCAAGAACCTTGGGTACTCAAACACAAGTAAGGCCGTTAATGATCATGTTGACCCGGAAGATCGGTATAACGAATCGTTAGACCGGGGTGGCAAACTCACTATCATCAACGAATCCGGCCTCTATTCCTTAATCCTTCGCTCCCGCAAGCCGGAAGCGAAGCGTTTCAAAAAGTGGATCACTTCCGAAGTCCTCCCCAGCATCCGCAAGCACGGAGCCTTCCTTACCCCGGAGAAGGTAGAGGAGGTGCTTTCCAACCCGGATACCATTATTAAGCTTGCGACCAATCTCAAGGAAGAACGCGCCCGCCGCCTCGAAGCTGAAAAGCAGATTGAGCAGGATCGTTCCAAGGTCGTGTTCGCTGAATCTATCGAGGTAGCTGAAACCACAATCCTGATCGGAGAGCTCGCCAAGCTTATTCAGCAGTCCACTCAATATAAGATCGGCCAGAACCGTCTTTTTGAATGGATGCGCCAGAATGGATACCTGCATAAGGGCGGATCAAGCCGGAACATGCCTACTCAGCGTTCCATGGACTTGGGGCTGTTTGAGATTAAGGAAACCACTATAGCCCGGTCCAGCGGCACCCACATTGCCAAGACCACCAAGGTTACCGGAAAGGGCCAGCTTTATTTTGTCAAAAAGTTTTGCGACAAGATGAAGCAGCGCCGTCTGGCTGCCGGAGAATTGGATACTGGTAGTAACTGCTGCAAGGAGGCGTCCTGATATGCCCGAAACTAACTACACCGCCCATGTATCCGAAATGTTCAGCGCAGCAAGCGCAATGGATATTGTAATAGATAAACTCTGGGACGAAGAAAAAGCGGGTGAGGCTTTTCTTTTGGAACAGATCAGGGATGTGATGAGCAAAGGGGCGTCTGCAATGGACGAGCTCATTTACTCCTGCAAGAAGCAGTAAATTTAATTCGTGTGATGATGGATAGATAGCCAAAAATTACAGCCCTCGGATTGGGAAGTCCGGGGGCTTTTCTTTTGTAAGCAACCCCAAAATAGAATAATAAAAGGCACGGGCTATTGCAGTCCGCACCCCTACCAGAATCCTCGGCGTTAATGTTTCGCCGGGGATTCTTTTTTTTGCGAGTATATGAGGTCGTCGAAGGCGGCGGCGCTGCCGTCCATGCTTTCTTTGATTTTCTCCAGCATGAATGCATAACCGGTCTTTTCTTCATCCCACATTTTTTCGATCACTACCTGTAGTGCGCAGCTTGAGCACATTAGTTCTGAAACTCGTTCGTGATAATTTTGATCCGACATTTTCCACCTCCATCGTAGGAATTCTAAACTTTGAGACTCCGTGTGTATTAAGAATTGTTTAGTGATTAATATTTCACTTAGTAAACCGTCAATATAATTGGATAAATTAGAATTTGACTTGCGAGAGTCAAATGGCAGTCAAGAAAAGTAATGTATTTAAATCAGGGTGTTATTGTGCTTTGGGTCAAGGATGGAACTTTGTGATCAAGGAATAAGCAGAATCAGCGGACGCGGCCGGACGTTTACCGGACGTTTTTAGCGCCCGGTAGTGGTAGATTTTGGTAATTTTTGGTAGGTTTGATTTTCGGCTTGACCGGGGGTTAACCCCTGAGATACAAGGCATATCAACAACAAGCCAACGTAGCTC
>DDLU01000294.1 GCA_002340305.1 Desulfovibrio sp. UBA2564 | reverse complement strand
TTATTTCAAGGTTCATCTCACCGGAGAAGTCTTGGGGTGGGGTTATGGTCAGGTCCGCAAGGTCGGCAACGGGCACGGCCCATTCTCCGTTACCCAGCGCGTTACCGCCGGAAAGGGTTGATCCTTCGGGAAGTCCGCTGATGACCACACCGAGAGTTTCGGAGCCGTCAGTATCCACAAGTGATGAGCCTAAGGTTAGCGCAATAGGGCTGTCTTCACTCCCGGAAACATCGGCCGCACCAACGGTGGGGGCATCGGCAACAGCAGAGAAGGTGGCACTGAAATTGGTGGAAGTTGTAGCAGTGTCTCCTCCGGTGTCCTCTGCGGTGACGGTCAGTCCCAGCGATATTGTCCCGGAATAGTGTTCTGGTGCGGTAAGCGAAACATCTGCGAGTTGATTAACAGGAACGGACCATTCTCCGTTTCCGAGATCGATACCGGCAGATATGGTAAATCCTTCGGGAACTCCGGTAATTACAGTGGAGGTTATGGTTTCTGATCCGTCAATGTCCGTTGTGACGGCGGAAAGGTCGAGTGCTACGGAGCTGTCTTCGGTTCCTGACACATCAACAGTTTTTACTTCAGGAGAATCAGCTTTCCCGGTAATAGAAACAGGTAGGGTGGTACTGGTAGTGTGGGTGTCGCCATCAGCTTCGGTGGAAGTAGCGGAAACGGAAAGATTGAATTCTCCACTATAATCTTCGGGTGCGGTGATTGTCAGCCCTGCAAGGCTGGAGGGCGCAAGTGTCCAACTTCCGTCGCCATTGTCAGTCCCGGCATTAAGGCTGAAACCTTGGGGTATGTTGGAAACAGTTATGGATAGGGTTTCCGAAGAGTCTAAATCTGTTAGGGCCGAACTGATATCAAGCGGGATCGAAGTGTCGTCTTCTGCGCCAGTGGCATTTTGTACATCCAGTTCAGGAGCATCTGCTACACCGCTTACAGATACGGTGAAAGTGTCGGAGGTCGAAGCGGTGCTGCCGTCCGATTCCGTGGCGGTACTGGTGATCTCAAGATCAAAGCTGCCGGAGAAATCAGCCGGAGGAGTTACGGTCAGGTTGCCGAGGTCCGCCGGGTCAACAGACCAGACTCCGTTACCGAGATCTGTTCCATGGCTTAATGATACTCCGTCAGGAACGTTACTGATCTGCACGGACAGGTTTTCCGATGAATCGGTTAATTGACTGGATACATCAATAGATATGGCTGTGTCTTCCCGCCCGGAAATGTTGTTTACTGATTGATCCGGGGTATCTGCTACCGGAGTGACATCGGCTTCTAGTACTGTTTCGGTACGGGCAGTGCTACTGTCATTCTCAGTGGCAATGGCTGCTACGTCGAAAGTAATTTTCCCGGAATAGTCTGAAGGGGGATTGAACTGCAATCCGTCAAGGTCCTCCGGGAGCAGCGTCCATGTTCCGTCAGCGTTTTCGACCCCTGCGGAAAGGCTGGAACCTTCGGGAAGATTAGAAATTTCATAGGTCAGCACTTCTGAATCATCTGTGTCAATGAGAGCTCCTGTAATGTCAAGATCCGCCGATCCATCCTCAAGGGTATCACCAAGTATTGCTTGCAGTTCCGGGGCATCGGCAACAGCTGTAACGGAAACAGGCATACTTGAAGTCGTTGTGGCTGTGTCTCCGTTTGCCTCGGTGGCTGTGGCGGTTATGGTCAGATCAAAATCACCGCTGTAATGTTCGGGAGTAGAGAGGGTTAGGCCGTTTAAATCGGTCAGGGAAAGTTGCCAGTTACCACTGCCGAGGTCCGTACCTGCTGAAAGTGTGACTCCTTCAGGTACGCCGGAAATGGCGATTGAAAGTGATTCGTTTCCGCCATCTGAATCAAGGGATGCAACATTGATATTTAATGCAATGTCTGTGTCTTCGTCGCCTGTTGCTGCTGTGGCGGTAATATTTGGAGTTTGTGCGACCGGGGGAGGCGGGGTTTCATCTTCTGCAGTATCTTCGTCAGCTAAGACCGCATCTGTTTCATCCGGCAGCACTGCTTCTGCGCTGGTGACTTGAGCGGTGGAAGTCTGTACAGGAATATCAGTATTTTGAGGGTTTTCAAGGGCATCAGCTGTCAAATCTGCGGCACGAACGTCACCACGTCCGGGATTTGTATCAGGTGAATCTGCTGCCACTCCGTCCAGTTCGCTCTCAGGTGCAGAAGCCACTCCTTGCAATGGCTCATTTTCGACTGTCTGCAACTGGGGATTGCCCTCAAGCTCCGATGCCGCCGCAGCGTTTTCAACTTCACCAGTCAACTGCCCGAGGTTGAACCCTGCATTTTCTTCTACTTGATCTGCGGCAGTTCCAGTGCCCTCGGCAACAAGCGCATTATCATCTTTGCGCCCGCCAAAAGGCTGTTCTGCCTGTCCTGCTTGCGGGGCGGTCTGGGAATATTCCTGCGCATCAAGCTGTCTGGCATCACTGGCTGTTTGTTCGGCCTGCTCAGCAGCGTTGGTTTCGTGATACTGCTTTAAAGAATCAAGTTCTTCCTGTCCGGTTCTGTTTGCTTCGGAATTGTCAGCCATGATGTGTCTCCTGCAATCAGCGCTCGGTGAAGCTGTCGTGAGCCAATGTGAATACCGGTTTTAGCAAATACTCGAATACGGTCTTTTCACCGGTGATAATATCCACTTCAGCGGTCATGCCGGGGATCAGAACGTTCTTTGTCGGATCGCTGCCGAGAAATTTTTTCTGCGGAGCAACTTCTCCCTGATAGTATAATTCGCCTTTTGGCCCTGTGAAAGTCGTGGGGCTGATCTTTTCCATAACTCCGTCAATGGTTCCATAACGGGCGTAATCAAATGTATCGATACGGATGGTTACGGGCTGTTCCTGATGAATAAACCCGATCTCACGGGGCGAAATCTGAACTTCAACCATCAGGTCTACATCCACCGGAACAATTTCGGCTAGAATTTCACTGGGATTGACCACTGCTCCTAATGTAGTAAAGGGCAGTGATTTAATAATCCCTGCAGCCGGGGAGTTGATCAGCAATCTATTCAGACTGGTTTGTCTTTCCGTAAGCCGCTGTTTGACTTCTGCCAGTTCGGAAAGGACCTTGGAGCGTGCTTCCTGAGCATCTGCAAACATGTTTCGGCGAACCCTTTTTTGTTTTTCTTCAATTTCCAGAATTTCTTTTTCAGTGACCCGGCGCATACCGTCCAGTTCTTCAAGTTCTTTTTTGAATTCGGATTCGCGTTGCCGTGCATTTTGGTGCTCCAGCCACGATGCGACCTTTTTACTTTGCAGATCTTCGTATATCTTGGAGATTTCCTTTGCAGACTGAAGCTGATCAATCAGAACAGGCCGTTTCTTTTTTAGAGCCTTCAATGATTGTTTTTTTTGTTGCAACTGTTCATTCAATGCCTGAATTTCTGCATCAAGTTCAGCCCGCTGTGCTAATAATAGCTGCTCTTGTTGTTCGGTGAAAAGTCCATCAGTTTTTTCATATTTATTGAATTGCGGATCTTTGCCTGAAACAAAGGCTTTGAGACGTTCCGCTTCCAATTCTAAAAATATTTTCCGGGAAACCAGCTGTTTAACATCGGTTTCGGTTTGTAACGGTTCAAAGCGGATAAGTGGTTGGCCCTCAGTAACCATTTGTCCTTCCTTGACTAAAAACTCCACTATCTGACCGCCCTCAAGACTCTGGACCAGAATCATGTCGCCACGCGGTGCAACCTGTCCCCTTGTGCGGGAAACTTCCGGTATCTTGGCTACAAAAGACCAGCCAACAAGGGCAAAAATAAACATTGCCGCCAGCCAGGAAACCAGTCTCACGGGTTTTGATCCCCGTGTCGGAGTAATGTTTCTTTCCCTGAACAAATCGATTGTAACTTTCGCTTTTTTAGTCATGGTCAGCTCCGTCTGCGATTATTGGGCAGAAGTGTTGTTCTCGGGTTTGGGAATTGATCCGAAACTTACTGCTGACCCATGATCAAGCAGAAGTACACGGTCACATTGTTCCAGTAGTGCCTTGTTGTGCGAAGCAATAAGCATTGTACGCTTCCCCCGATAGTCGTTAAGTGTGCTGATAAAGTTTGATTCTTGTTCTTCTGAATGGAAAATGGGGTCGTCAAATATAAGAATCGGAGAATCTTTGAGCAGGATTTTTGCGATGGCAATGGCCTGCTGCGTGTCATGGCCGACACGTAAACCACGTTCTGTATACATGAGAGTGTCCAGTCCTTCAGGAAGTTCGTTTACAAGGTTGGGAACCCCCGCTTTTTCCAAAGCTAACTGCATGTCCCAATCAGTGGCGTCAGGCTTACCTACAAGCAAGTTGCTACGCAAAGTTCCACGGAACGGGCGTTCATCAGAAGACATGTATCCAAGCCATGATCGCAGGTCTTCAGGCTGAAACTGGCGAATATCACGGCCTCCGATCATTATACTGCCGCCTTGTGGCTGGAGCAGGCCGGTGATAGCCAGCAATAACGTTGATTTACCGGCCCCATTCGGTCCGGTGATACCTATGATCTGACCTTCTTCGGCATTGAAGGATATCCCGGCTAATGCTGGCTCCCGATCTGGGCTATGACGGTAAACAACCCTGTTAACGGCAATCGTTTTAGGTAGACCTTTCAGCGGAGAAACAAGTGAGTGCTCAAGGTTTTCGCCGGATAGATCCATCAGTCGGTCGATTTGATCGGCAGAGTGTCGAAGCTGGTAATAACGGCTGAAGGTAGTAGCAAATGTCTGGGCGGGGGCAGTTATGCGCCAGATGATCATCATTGATGCGATCAGTGCACCGGCGGTAATACTGTTGTCGAATACAAGCTTTACTCCAAATCCTAAGGTCGCCAGCGCAGTTACAGCTGAAATGGTTCTGGCGATAATGCGCAACAGGGTTGAAATAATAGTGTATTCCCGGTTGGCTCGTGCCGATTTGGTCATTGTTTGTGAATAGCGTTGCAACCACTGGTATTCCATGCCAACACCAATGATGTCTCGGATGTTGTTGACCACATCGTGTTGCATGGAAGTGCGGTCAGCATTGAGCTTGGCTGAAATCCGCATGGCTCTGTCTTCTGCCATGCTGAGCACAGGAATGAGCAGACCGTAGAAGATGAGCGCACATATCGGAACTACAACAAGGTATCCCCCCAGATAACCGATGGCGATCAGGAATATTGCAATGAAGGGTGCATCAAGTAATGTGGTGGCAAAGCTTCCGGTAACAAATTCCCGCAGTCGTTCAAGGTCTCTGAAGCGCAGAATATGAGAATCCGCGTTGGACCGCAGCAGAACCGAAAGGGGTAAGCTGAAGAGCTTACTTATGGACTCCGTTCCTGCGAGGTAGGCTATACGGCTTCCAGCGTAGGTCAGCATTTTTGAGCGGACATTACGAAAGACAGTATTGAAAAGGACGACCAGCAGAACTCCGCCGCCAAGATATATAAGTGCGTTTTCTGAGTGAGCCGGAATCGCCCGGTCGTATACATAGCGTGTGTAGAAAGGCAAAGCCAGTGCACATAAATTTATAAAAAGACTGGCGATGATTGCTGTCAGAATCTGTGGCCAAAGTCCGGAAATTGTCCAATGCAGCCACGATGTTTGCGGTGGTCGTCCGGCTGTATGCGATTCCTGTTCATAGAACATGATTTGTCCATGTCGGGGGATCGTGTCTTCTGGATCAATTATGGTCGCTTCACCATCTTTAGCGATATGCAGTGCTGATGCGGTCAGGACCTTAACTCTTTCGGCTGGGTAGACTTCTGTAGTATAGCCCAGCCTTGATAATACGTTGCGCATTCCCGGTAGGTCCAGTTCTCCTTCGCCCTTTGACGGCAAAGATGAAACCAGATCTTTGATTGTGCCTTTCCAGCGTAGGTCTGTCAGTACTCCGATTAAGGCAAACAAATATTGGTTCTGTTCAATTTTTGAATTCTGGAGTGCGAAAAATAATTCTCCGGTGATTCCCTCGTCTCCGAGAGCTCCGGTCATCTGGCCTTTGGGCTTCATGTTCAGGCTTTCTCCCATAGTTACCATTATTTGCCTCCTTCGTTGCTTGAAACTGTGCAAGCCCTTTCCAGCTCGAGGGAATCCTTAAAAGTATCATGCATTGAAATATCCAGAGGCATCATGATGATGGTAGGCCCATCCAGTTCTTTCAGTAATTGGACAATACGCTTTTTGCCTGCAAGGTCGATTCCTTCGTCCGCTTCGTTGAAAATCAGGATTTCCGGTTCATTAACCAGTGCCCTTACAATTGCCATGCGTTGAATCATTCCCTGCTCAAGAGGGCCACCGATCATGTCTCCTATCTGGGTTCGAAAACCGTTCGGCAGGGCATGGATGAAGATTGCTAAACCGATGCGTTCTGCAAGTTCAATGGCCAATGCTTCTTTTTTGGGCTGGAAAAGGGAGAGGTTTTCAAGGATTGATCCCCGAAAGAGCTGGCTGTGTCTGGATATAAAGGCGACTTTACTGCGGTAATTAGGGCGGGAATATTCTTTCAGTTCATGTCCTCCCACAAGTAAATCTCCTTTTTCAGGAGCTGTAGTTCCTATCATTAATCCCCAGAATAACGGTAATATGTCGTCTCCTGCCTTGCGCAGCATCACTTTCTGCCCACTCTCAAGCGACATGGTAAAAGAGTATTGGCGGTCTCCACGGGAAACAATAGCATTATCCATTATGATAGAGCCGTTTTCGGGAGCAGTTTCACTTTCAGGCGTGAATACGGTGTCGTCTTCGAGTTTCCATATGTCATTGATACGCTTCTGAATAACCATAACTTTTTGAACCTGCGTCCAATGTACCATTAGCGACATAATGGGGCCGAGACTGCGTCCGGCAAGAATCGTACATGCGGCAAGTCCCCCCGTCGTCAGATGTCCTTTAATTACAAAGACAGCACCGACGGCGACAGTTGCGATAGTGGTTATGCTACCTGTAAGGGCGATGAAGTCAGCTAATGCATTGCTGGTTCGATCAAGCTTTAGCCTTTGATTTAATACTTTCTGTGTCTTACCTCTGAATGTCCTGAGCACCATGCGTTCATCACCGATGGATTTAGTCGGTACCAATGAATTAAATATGTTTGTGGCAAAGTTAATGCGGTCATCTTCCAGATCATTTGCCTTCAATGAAGTGGCACGCAGCATCCTACCGGAGAGCAGGGTGGTAAGGGTGGCAATAAGAAAAAGAGCAAGAGGGACAAAAACCAGATCCCTGCCTATATACCAGATTGCACCTAGAAACAGCAGCGAGAATGGAAGATCGCAAATAACAAGAAAAGTTTGGCCCGAATAGTGGTCGCGCAGGCTGGTTATGTCATTTAAGCGCTGTTTGATGGTGCCTGTTCCAAGACTCATGACTGCTGGCAGATCGCTTCTGAATATCTTGATTAAGGCCTGCATGGAAAAGTCGTATTCATACTTTTCTGCGAAAACGGAGAGGGTAAAAATTCTTAAGTGACGCAGAGCACCTTCAATAAGGATAGCCAGCAGGGCTCCTCCGAAAAGGACAATTGCTGTGCTTGAGGATTTATTAGGTAATATCCGATCGTAGATCTGTAAAAGAACTATAGGAATTGCAAGGTTAAGGAGATTAATAACTGAGCTGAGTAGCAGGATGTCCAGTCGCCTGCCAGCTTTCAACGGAGTAACAGAGTGTGTTTTCTGTCTGGTGGCTGCGGCCATAGTTATCTCCAATAGTTAAGATGGTATTTAAACACTCAAGAACTTTATATGATTCCGCATATACTATTATGGAGGTTATATTAAAATATTAGTTTTTTCCAGTTACTTTGTTTTATTTAGCTATAATATTTTTATTGGGCTATCTTTTGTTCGCAAATTTTCCATAAATTTGTGAATAAGGTTAGGTGGATAGTGATCAGGCCGTCAGCCCTAATTTCGCCAGACGAGTTCTGTAGATGTATAAAAAAAGCCGGAACCCAGCTTGTTTTAACGTAAGCATAGGTCCCGGCTGTATTTTCAAATATTGTCTTTCAAAGGCTATCGGGATCACTTCCATCTGGTGTCTTCAAAAGAGAATAAAAACTATAGCCACCTGTCTCTAAAGCAGGTGGATGCCATCCCATGGGTGAGTATATTGCTGTGAGTCGGTTTTGGGCTTTATGCAGCAGTACTCAATTAGACTTTTAGTTCTTTATGAACCCTGTCGGTTTGGGCAGAATATTAATTTAAAATTGATTGATACAGCTTATACTCTATCTCCAATTGTTTTGTAATTATCAGGAAGACATCCCCACGATGTCTTTGTAATACATCCCATCCAACGCAGGATTGTAACATTTTAGCAAAATATGAACCAAAATTATTTGGTTTTAAAAACAATATCTTATCGTTCTAATGCTTAATTTAAACTGGTTCCTTATTGCTACATGAATGTAGCTGACGTACGGATCAGGTCATACTTTCAGGGTTTAAGATTGCCTCCAGCCTTTTATTTCAGCTATTGACGCGGGCAAAAGAATTATTAACACACTTTTTTAAGCTTTGTGAGTCAAAGTGACACGGGATAATATAATTAGAAAAATTTTGATCTCTCTTGGGGTATTTGTTTATGATTACAATGTTATAGAACTTCGATTGTGATCTGAAATAAATATTTTTCGAGATTGATTCTCATTTGCATATCATAAAAAATGCTGGCTTTAAATCAAAAATACTGGCTCAATTAAATTATGTTAAATTTGCGACTATTAGGAAGAAATCTCACAGCCATATTCGGAAGGGCAGCTCTAAGAGAATGTTTTGCGGATAAAAAAAGCGCGGCCGCCGGCGTATTGGTTGCGACATTCTTTTCAACTTTCGGAGTTGGGGCTTTTACGTTCGCTATGTCTTTGGGTGCCCAGTCTTCGGGAATGTCTGTATCGTGGTTGGGGCTGGCTTTTTCAGGCTATTTTTTTGCTCGTTTGGTCCTAGCTCCTGTGGCAGGATATGCTGCGGATTTCTTAGGCCCCCGCCCTTTGTTGGTTACCGCTGCCGGCATCGGTTCGGCAGCACCGTTTCTCTATTTGTTTTACCCGGCCCGTGAGACTTTGGGGCTCATCCAGATCTGTCTTGGGTTCTGTTCCGGTATAATCAAACCAGTGAGTATGTCCCTGCTAGGTGATTGTGTCCCTGAAAGTAGTCGCGGCCGTTTGTTCGGTGTTTATAATATCTACATTTACAGTGCTCTTGTGCTTGGCCCTCTGGCTGGCGGGTACACTCTCGGCATACAGGAAAAGATGGGGGAGTTGAGTCTTATCTGGCCTGCTGCAGGTATGGCATTATCTCTTTTTTCCATTTTTCGTGGGTGTGCCGAAAGCCTGTTCCCGGCAGCCCGTAAAGGCAGGGAGGACAAGGGGCTTCCCTGGCGTAACTCTTTTTTTCCAGCTTTGTTGCTGGCTGTGCTGGGCCGCACTGTCGGTGCTTCCGTTGTGATTACTTTTCTGCCCCGGATGATAAACAAGTCTTTCGGATTGAGCGGCATGGGGGCCGGGCTTATCTTTGCCTTGCCTAGTCTGGTGCTTATCGCGCTCATGCCTGTCACCGGGAAATGGGCTGACTCACGGGACCGTGCCGGGCTGACTTTCCTGGGCATGGGTTTTTGCGCGGCCTGTTTGTTCGGTTACGGACAGGCAGATTCCCTGTGGATGCTTTGTCTACTGGTTGTAGGCATGGGACTGGGGTCTGCCATCTCTCTGCCTGCCTCTATGTCTTTGGCTGCCGATATGGGCCGGGGCGGGGTCATGGGAGCATTTCTGGGAATATCCAATGTGGGCTTTATCTTCGGTCCTGTTCTGGCTGGCTTTGCTGCTGAGTCCGGAGGCATGACTGACGCTTTTGAATTGACCGCTTTATTCAGTGCTTTTTGTCTGCTGCCCATTTTTATGGTCATGGCTAAAAAGCTTTATGTCCAGTGATTTCAGATGACTAAAAGCTGAAAAAATCCGGGGGACCGGGAAAGTTTCTAGAACCGGTTGACCTTTTATTCTGTTCTGGATAGGAAATAAGTCCAACGCAAAAAATTTTCGCTCGTATTACCCCACACCTTCCGAATCCCATCTTCGGAACGCAGCGGAGATTTATATCCATACCATCCCACCCAATCAGGAGATGTCGTGGCACTTACGCTATGGCTAGTTTACTGTTGCACCCTTTTTCAAGTCCGTTAACCTTTTAAGGACAAGGTGTTTTCTCCATGATTAAGCTCAAAAAAGGACTCGATGTTCCTATCTCAGGTGAGCCTGCTCTGGATATTATCGAAGAAAAGTATCCGGGCCGGGTAGCTGTTCTCGGTGGCGATTACGTCGGTATGAAACCGACCATGTCTGTTGCCGAGGGAGATATGGTTAAGTTGGGCCAGCCGATTTTTACCGATAAAAAGATCGACGGAGTCGTCTTTACCGCTCCGGGAGCCGGCAAGGTCGTTGCTGTAAACCGCGGTGAGCGCAGGGCTTTAGAGTCTGTGGTCATCGAACTCGATGAAACGGTCGGTGAAGTGGAGTTCCCGGCATATGATTCAGAGAACCTGATCTCACTCGCCCGGGAAAAGGTTGTCGAGAATCTCGTTAAGTCTGGTATGTGGACCGCGTTTCGTACGCGTCCTTTCAGCAAGACTCCGGCCCCGGACTCACAACCCCGCTCCGTCTTTGTTACTGCCATGGATACCAATCCGCTGGCAGCTAATCCTGCTCCTCTTATCTGGATGGACTCCGAAGCATGGCTTAATGGCTTGCGTATCCTGACCCGGCTTACTGATGGAGTAGTCAATGTCTGCGCTGCCGAGGGCTTTTCCCTGCCGCTTATTCAGGAAGTGCAAATTCATACCTTCGGCGGTCCGCATCCCGCAGGGCTGCCCGGATCCCACATGCACTTCATTGATCCGGTCGGTCCGCAAAAAACACACTGGCACATCTGCTGGCAGGATGTCATTGCCATGGGCAAGCTGTTTATCAGCGGACATCTTGCCACTGAGCGTTATGTAGCCCTTGGCGGTCCCATGGTTAATCGCCCGCGTATTATCAGGACCCGCTTGGGTGCCAGTCTCGACGATCTCCTTTTCGGGGAATTAGCATCGGGCGCAGTACGGGCAATTTCAGGCTCCGTACTTTGCGGTACCAAGGCTGAAGGGCCGTTGGCTTTTCTTGGTCGCTTCCATAACCAGATTTCAGCTGTGGAAGAAGGCGGCAAACAGGAATTCATGGGTTGGCTTGCGCCAGGCCGTGAAAAATTCTCAGTTAAGTCCGTATTTGCTTCCGCTTTCAGTAGAAACAAGAGGAAGTTTGCCCTGAACACCCTGCTGGGCGGTAGCCATCGGGCTATTTTTCCTACCGGGGCTTTTGATCAAGTCATGCCGTTGGATATCCTGCCCACTTATCTGGTGCGGGCTTTGGCGGTGATGGATACGGATGAGGCTCAGGCACTGGGCTGCCTTGAACTGGATGAGGAAGACCTCGCCCTGTTGTCCTTTGTGGACTGCGGCAAGAACGATTTCGGGTTCATGCTGCGCGAAGTCCTCACGCAGATCGAGAAGGAGGGCTAAGGATATGAGAAAACTGCTTGATAAATTGCACGGTGCGACCACGGGAGACGGGAAATACACCAAGTATTATCCCCTCTACGAGATGGTCGACACTTTTTTGTATTCGCCCACTGAGACCAGTTCCGGTTCTCCCCATGTGCGCGATGCTATAGACCTGAAACGCGTCATGATTACTGTTGTCTTTGCTCTGATTCCCTGCTTTTACATGGCCATGTGGAACACCGGGTATCAGGCTAATGCGGCACTGGCCTCCATGGGCCTTGAAGCCGGAACAGGCTGGCGCTGGTCGGTCATGAACGGCATGGGTTTTAACGCCAATCCGGACAATTTCGGGGCCAACATCCTGCTCGGCGCACTTTATTTCTTTCCTATCTACATTGTCTGCAACATCGCCGGAGGATTCTGGGAAACACTCTTCGCGGTCATCCGCAAACATGAAATCAACGAAGGTTTTCTGGTTACCGGATCTCTCATTCCGCTTATCGTTCCTCCGCATATTCCGCTCTGGCAGGTGGCTCTGGCTACCAGTTTCGGCGTGGTCATCGGTAAGGAAATATTCGGCGGAACCGGGAAAAACATTCTTAACCCGGCCCTCTTGGCCCGCGCTTTCCTTTTCTTCGCCTATCCGGCCCAGATTTCGGGAAACAATGTCTGGGTTCCGGTGGACGGTTTTTCTGGTGCCACCCCGCTGGCCCTTGCTTCCGAGGGCGGCATCAACGCGGTTGTCTCCAAATATTCATGGTGGGACTGCTTCATCGGCACCATTCCGGGGTCCCTTGGCGAAACTTCCACACTGGCCTGCCTCATCGGCGGAGCCGTGCTGATTGTGACCGGAATCGCATCGTGGCGGATCATGGTTTCCCTGCTTGCCGGAGCCTTTGCCACCGCAATCATTTTTAACGGAATAGGCAGCTCTACCAACCCCATGATGACCGTCAGCCCGCTCTGGCATCTGGTCATGGGTGGGCTGGCTTTCGGTATGGTTTACATGGCTACCGACCCGGTTTCCTCGTCCATGACTCCCAAAGGGCAGTTCTATTATGGCGCGCTCATCGGGGTTATGATCATCCTGATCCGTACGGTTAATCCGGCCTATCCCGAAGGTGTAATGTTGGCGATTCTTTTCGGTAACGTGTTTGCTCCGCTCATCGACAACTTTGGCATGCGGGCTAACATCAAGCGAAGGATGGTGCGCAGTGTCTAACGATTCCACCATGAAAATATTCACTGTGGCCTTTTCTCTCTGCCTGATTTGTTCCCTGCTGGTTTCCACCGCCGCGGTGGGTCTGAAATCCATTCAGGAAGACAACAAGGTCAAGGAACGTAAGGAGAATATCCTCAAAGCTGCGGGCATCTACAACGAAGATAAGTCCGTGGATGAACTCTACAAACAAATCGAGCCTAAGGTAGTTGATCTGGGCAGCGGTGAATACGTTGATGTGGATGCCGCAGCCTACGACCAGCGCAAGGCCGCTAAAGACCCTGCCTCAAATATTGCCATTACCTCTGAAGACGATCTTGCCGGGATTGGACAACGAGCCAAATATGCTAGCGTCTACCTGCTCAAAGACGGCGATAAATTGAAGCGCGTTGTCCTGCCTTTGCACGGTAAGGGACTCTGGTCGACCATGTATGGTTTCATCGCACTGGCTCCGGACTTCAACACAGTCAAGAACTTCGGTTTCTACGAACATGCCGAGACTCCCGGTCTGGGTGGAGAAGTGGATAATCCCAACTGGAAAATCCTCTGGGTGGACAAGAAAGTATACAACGAGCAGGGCGATCCGGTTATCGATGTGATCAAGGGAAATGTCAGCCCAACTGATCCGGCGGCTCAGTACAAGGTGGACGGTATTGCCGGGGCTACCCTGACCGCCAATGGTGTTGAAAATCTGGTTCGCTACTGGCTGGGTAAAAGCGGTTTCGGCCCCTACCTGAAGCGTCTGGCAGCAGAAGGAGGTGTGTAACATGTCCAAATTCAGAGAAGTAATGTTCAAGCCGCTGGTGGAAGACAACCCCATCGCCGTCCAGATACTCGGTATCTGCTCCGCGCTGGCAGTGACCACCAAGCTTGAAACGGCCTTTGTCATGAGTCTGGCGGTAATTTTTGTTACTGCGGCCTCCAACGTTTCGGTCAGCTCCATCAGACAGCACATTCCTTCCAGCATCCGCATTATCGTTATGATGACCATTATTGCCACGCTGGTTATCATCGTTGACCAGTTCCTGAAGGCCTTTGCCTATGGTATCAGCAAGCAGCTTTCGGTTTTTGTCGGGCTGATCATTACCAACTGCATTGTCATGGGCCGTGCTGAGGCTTTTGCCATGCAGAATACTCCCAAAATGAGTCTGGCAGACGGTATCGGTAACGGTCTGGGCTACGGTCTGGTTCTGCTGGCGGTGGCCTTCCTGCGCGAGCTTTTCGGTTCCGGGAAGCTTTTCGGGCTGACCATCTTCAAGCTGGAATCCGCCGGCGGTTGGTACGAGCCTAACGGCCTCATGCTTTTGCCGCCCAGTGCCTTCTTTATCATCGGGTTGCTGATCTGGGGCGTGAATGTCTATGAAAAGCGCAAGGCTAAACGCTAGGAGGAAACCGTGGAAAACTTAATCAATATATTCGTTAGATCGATTTTTATAGAAAACCTTGCTTTGGCCTTCTTCTTAGGCATGTGCACCTACCTTGCGGTGTCCAAGAAGGTCCAGACCTCCATGGGGCTTGGTGTGGCCGTCATCGTGGTCATGACCATCACCGTCCCGGTCAACAACCTGCTCTACAACTACTTCCTGCGTGAAGGTGCCCTTGCATGGGCCGGGTTCGGCAACACCGACCTGACTTTTGTAGGGCTTATCTCCTACATCGGTGTTATCGCAGCCATCGTCCAGATTCTGGAAATGGCCCTCGATAAATATGTACCCGCACTCTACAACGCACTGGGCATCTTCCTGCCGCTGATCACGGTAAACTGCGCCATCCTCGGGGCCTCCCTGTTCATGGTCGAGCGTGATTACAACTTTGTGGAATCGGTGACTTTCGGTTTCGGTTCCGGTGTGGGCTGGGCCTTAGCCATCGTGCTTTTGGCAGGTATCCGCGAGAAGATGAAGTATTCCGATGTGCCGGAAGAACTGGAGGGATTGGGGATTACCTTTATTGTGGTCGGGCTCATGTCCTTCGGTTTTCTGTCCTTTTCAGGAATCCAGATGTAGCGGGACGGGCGTAAATTACGTCTGCTGATTTAAGAACAGCTAAACTATGGGGAAAAACCATGGTTGAAATAATACTAGGTGTGGTGATGTTTACCGGCGTGGTACTCGCGCTGTGCGTGTTCATCCTTCTGGCCCGGGCCAAGCTGGTCCCCAGTGGGGAAGTGAACATTGAAATTAATGGTGATCCGGAAAAGACTGTGGTGGTCCGTCCGGGTACCAAACTGCTCGGTGCTCTTGCGGAAAAGGAAATCTATGTCCCGTCCGCCTGTGGTGGCGGTGGTTCATGCGGTCAGTGCAAATGCCATGTCCACGAGGGCGGTGGCGATATTCTGCCCACGGAAACCTCCTTTATTACTAAACGCGAAGCTCGCGAGGGTATGCGTCTGGCTTGTCAGGTCAACGTTAAACAGGACATGAAGATTGAGGTCCCGGCTGAGATATTCGACATCAAGAAATGGGAATGCACCGTTAAATCCAATATCCCCCGGGCCACTTTCATCAAGGAACTCACACTTGAACTGCCTGCCGGAGAGAATGTGGATTTTCGTGCCGGTGGTTATATCCAGATTGAAGCTCCGGCTCATACCGTTCACTACAAGGACTTCGAAGTGGGCGATAAATTCCGTGAGGATTGGGATAAGTTTGATCTCTGGCGTTATACCTCAGTGGTCAAGGAACCCATTGTCAGGGCCTACTCCATGGCTAACTACCCTGAGGAAAAGGGCATCATTATGCTTAATGTGCGCGTCTGCCCGCCGCCGCCCTTCGAACCTGAGGCCCCTCCGGGACAGATGTCCTCTTTCATCTATAGCCTCAAGGCCGGCGACAAGGTGACTATTTCCGGTCCCTACGGCGAGTTCTTCGCCCGCGACACTCAGGCCGAGATGATTTTCATTGGCGGTGGTGCGGGGATGGCACCCATGCGCTCGCACATCTTCGATCAGCTGCGCCGTCTGGCTACCGACCGCAGGGTCAGCTACTGGTACGGTGCCCGAAGCTTACGCGAGATGTTCTACGTGGAAGAGTTCGACAAGCTTGCCGAGGAGTGCCCCAACTTCAGCTGGCATGTGGCCCTTTCCGATCCGCTGCCTGAAGATAACTGGACCGGATATACCGGGTTCATCCATCAGGTGCTTTACGATAATTACATCAAGCAGCATCCCGCCCCCGAAGATTGCGAATTCTATATGTGTGGACCACCCATGATGGCCTCCGCTGTGGAGAAGATGCTTATGGATCAGGGTGTGGAAAAAGAAAACATCATGTATGATGATTTCGGTGGATAAAGTTTGGATGGCCTCCGGCGACCCTGCCGGGGGCCTTAACCCCTTTGAAAAGGGTTCGTTCCACTGTCGTTATCCCTAAGACTCGCGGAAGACCGCTCGCCTGAGGGCTAATGCAAGAATCCCAAACTTTTTTAATAGGGCTTCGCCGTTTTGATTGGGTTGAGTTGCGATGAATATCAATCGGGTATTGTTGAACAAAATTGTCGTATTGTTGTGCCTGTTGTTCTCCCTTTCCGGGTGCGGGCAGAATTCCGCTTCTGTTAAATTGCAGGGCAAGGCCATCGGCACGACTTATTTAATAGTTGCTTACAACCTGCCGGTCGGGCTTGGTGTGAAGAAGATACAGCAGGGTGTGGAGCAGGTGGTGGCTGATGTAAATTCTGTCATGTCCTTGTTTAAGGCTGACTCGGAATTGTCCCGGTTCAATGCCTATAAAGGCACGGACTGGTTTGCGGTTTCAAAGGAACTTGCCGGGGTGGTTGGAAAGGCCAAGCAGGTCAGCCTGCTCACCGGGGGGGCCTTTGATATGACCGTAGCTCAGCTGGTCAATCTCTGGGGATTCGGGCCGGAAAAGCGGCCGGAGAAAATTCCTACTGCTGCGCAGGTCAAAAAAGCGCAGGCTGAAATGGGGTCGGACTTTGTGCCGGTGCGAAGCGAGCCTCCGGCTTTGAAGAAATTAAGGCCGTCCATCAGCATTGATCTGGCTGCCATTGCCAAAGGATATTGCGTTGATGCGGTTTCCGGCTGGCTGGAGCAGAGCGGTGTTTCTGATTTTATGGTCGAAATCGGAGGTGAGATCAGGACTGCCGGGACTAAACCGGGCAACGCTCCATGGTTGATCGGGGTGGAAAAACCGGTTGCCGGGAACCGGGCCGTGCAGGCTGTTATTGAACTTGGCGGCAGGGCCATGGCTACTTCCGGTGATTACCGCAATTATTTTGAGGCGGATGACAAACGTTATTCCCATATCATCGATCCGCTCAGCGGCAAACCCATCAGTCACAACCTTGTTTCGGTCAGCGTGGTGGAGGACTCCTGCACCATGGCTGATGCCCTCGCCACCGCACTGATGGTAATGGGACCGGAGCAGGGCATAAGACTGGCTGAAAAACATAACTTGTCTGCTTTTTTCATCGTGAAAACAGCTGACGGATTTGCAGAAATTGCCACAGGTGATTTCCCGCAACATAAAACAATGAAGTGAGGATTGAACTCATGGAAAATATAATTTTGGCTGCTGTTGTTTTCGGGCTGGTATTTTTGGCTCTGGCTATCGGAGTAATTTTTAAACGCAACTGCATTCGCGGTTCATGTCAGGGATCTCAAATATCCGGGGACGGTTCCGGTTGCCGTTGCGGTAAATATGACTTTGAAAAGAAACTCATTGATAAAAAAAATTCTTCACTTAAGCCGCTTTAAGAGCGGCAGGGGGAAATAATTATGATGACCACAGTTCAGACCGCAAAGGACGTAATTGAACAGACTCGTGCTTTCCACAGCAGGCTGGTTTCATTTTACAAAGATCTTTCCTATCAGGTTGATAAGGAACGGGTCAAAATGCTTCTTGAATATATGAGCCGCCACCATGAAAATCTGGTGGCAGTCATGGACGAATACGAGTCTCGGGTTTCAGAACATGTCCTCAATACATGGTTTATGTATGTGAATAAGGAGTGTGACCTGAGCCCTTTCTTCAGTGCCGACCTCGGCCCGGAGATGACCGCTCAGCAGGTTATGAAACTTGCTGTTGATCTGGATAAATGTTTGTTGGAAACTTATGAAGCCATGCTTCAGAACGACATCCCCGACGATGTCAGTGCGGTCTTTCAGGGATTTCTGGATATGGAAAATCGGGAAAAAATCAAGCTCGCTAAGAGTGCCTTGAAGATTGAAACTTTATAGCGTTTGTTCGGCGTTTCCGCCAATAGCTTGTAAAAAGCGGGCTGTCAGGTCAATTACGATAATTTATTCCATAGAAAAATATAGCCTCACAGATTGTTAGCACATTGAGCTGTCCCCCTCAGCATCAGCTGGGGCTAAAGTTCCCGGTCCAGTGTTGTTTCAGTTTCTGCGGAAAAGATAACATTCTTAAAAGGCTATAAAAAACTGTTCACTCGAACAGGCTTGAAATATCAGGAAAGTAAAAAGGTGGGTAAAATTTGTTAATTTTACCCACCTTTTTACTATAAATTATTGAAATAGATGGCGGGCAATACAGGATTCGAACCTGTGGTCTAAGAGCCTGTCTTCTCTGGCTTTACTGAATACGTTTTTGCTCGGTACACACGACGGTACACACATGTGCATTTGCTACACGTTCCGGGATTGCCCTTAACTTACTCTTTTTGTTCTCGAAAACAATGTTCGTCCGAGGGTGTCCGATCGGGTCCGAAGACGTTCGATAGGTTGCTCCAGATTTAATCAACTGCTGGTTGAATCTGTTTTTATGTAATTATTTTATTTAGTTGTTGCGCAGCCGTGTTGAATTTGGTAAAATAATAAGTTTTTCTAGAAAAATGCTTGACAATTGGGCGGTGCGGATTTAATTAATACGGTGCGTTGTAAAATGCTTGACAAAAAAACGCCCCAGTCTTTTGGCGAAGATTAGGGCGTTTGGGAACCTGAGATTCAGGTGGTTCCTCTCTTTTGGTAGGAAAGTTACTAACCACTCAGGCTCCCCTTGTCAAGAAGATAAGTATGTCTTTATATAAGAGGGTAGCTACCATGATTTCTTAATTTCACTTCATATTATCCACTGATACTGAATCTCTTTCAGCCCTCCCTTATGCTTTTCATAAGCATAATAGGTATTGCTATACCTTTTAACTTTCCTACAGGTATTGAAATGACCAGTTATTCTAATATTGGCGGCAACTCTGGAGTTGCTGCATATCGCTACGATTCCGATTCCATTTGCGTACAGTTTAACTCAGGCGCAACCTACTCATACACCTATGCCAGTGCTGGTGCTTCTAACGTTGAGCATGTGAAGGATTTGGCAGAGCAAGGACATGGCCTGAACTCTTTTATTAACCGTGTTGTTAAAAGACTATTCGCAAGCAAGCATTGCTAAGGAGAAGAGTATGCCGAAAAATAGTAAACAGACATCATCCAGTGTAGCAAGTCAGGCTTCTGAAATTCTCAGGGATTCTAATTCGTCTGCCATCCAGAGAAAATTGGCAGGCTCTGCTCTTGCACAGACAAACACAGGTAAAGAAACTGGAGCAGCTATGGAAAGCGTAGCTTCGAAAGTTCTTAGCAGTCCTAAATACAATGATACGACCAAAACGATGGCTGCATCAGTCCTCGCTCAGTCTAACAAGGCCCGTTAATACCAATTCAAACGAATCCCCCTTGGATCTCATTTTAAGGGGGATTCATCGTTAATATACCTAATTCAACTTCGCCCACTGAGCAGATAAAGCCTCAGCCTGTTTAAGGACTGTTTTTACTGCCTCGGCCTGCATATCTGGTGGGTAACCGAACCTGCGCAGGATTTTTTTAACTAGCACCCGTACCCTTGCACGGGCATTTTCGCTGTGCGTCCAATCTACGCCGATGCTTGATTTTACCTTTATGAGCAGTTCGTGGGCGATGACCTTTAGCTGATCATCTCCCATAGCTTCTACTGCGCTGTTATTCTGGGCAAGGGCATCGTAAAAGGCGACTTCTTCGCTGCTAAGGCCTTCCTCTTCGCCTCGCTGCCTTGCTTCACGGATGTCCTTTGCAAGCTTGATGAGTTCGGTGATTACTTCGGCTGCCGTAATTGCGTTGTTGTGGTAACGCTGAATGGCATCCTTCAACCTGTCGGAAAAGGCTTTCTGCATGACCACGTTGGTTCTGCTTTGGGATTTGATTTGCCCGTTCAGCAGTTTGCGCAGAGCATCAAGGGCAAGGTTTTGCTGTTTCATGCCTTTTAATTCAGCAAGGAATTCATCTGAAAGGATGGACAAATCAGGTGTTTCAATCCCTGCTGCCTCTAAAATATCCACGATTTCGGTCGACTGTACGGCTTGGCTGACAATTTGCTGTACTGCAAAATCAAGATTCTGTTTGCTGCCTTCTGTTGATCCGGCGGTGGACTTTGCCAAGGCTGCGCGCACAGTCTGAAAGAATCCGACTTCATCACGGATTTTTGTGGCCTGATCACTGGCGGATGCCAGAGCGAATGCTTTTGACAGGGCAAGCACGGCATCGGCATACATGCGCCATGCCTGTTTTTTCTTCTCCTCGTCTTCGTGCTTGGCAGCTTCCTTGCGCTGCATATCCTGAACCCATTCCATGGCTTCGGCAATGGCATACAGCCTTTCCCGTGCTGATCCGGCAACGGCTTTGCTGTAATCAAGGCCGTGGAACATTTCGCGGACCACTTCATATTTTTCAAGCATCAAGGCTACGGCTTCATCTTCATCAATGCCTGTCTGCTCCCTGTCACCCTCGGAATACTGGGTCAGGGCCGATTTTAAATTTTGGGCAAGGCCGATGTAGTCTACAATCAGGCCACCGGGCTTGTCCTTGAAAACACGGTTTACACGGGCAATGGCCTGCATCAGCCCATGTCCTTTCATGGGCTTGTCCATGTACATGGTGTGCATGCAAGGGGCATCAAAACCCGTCAGCCACATGTCGCGTACCAGAACCAGCTTTAGATCATCGTCAGGGTTCTTGGCTCTTTTGGCGAGTGCTTCACGGCGGGCTTTCGGTCCAATATGCTGCTGCCATTCTTTAGGGTCCGCAGCACTGCCGGTCATGACTACTTTAATGGTGCCGTTGTCGTCTTCTTCGCTATGCCAATCAGGGCGCAGGGCTACTATCTTATTATATAGCTCCACGCAGATACGGCGGCTCATGCAAACAACCATTGCTTTTCCCTGCATGGCATCCACACGCTTTTCAAAGTGGTCGACAATATCACTCGCCACCATCTTCAAGCGTTTTTCAGCACCGACAAGGGCCTCAATGCGTGACCATTTGGCTTTCTGGCGTTCTTCGTCCACTTCCTCGTTGTCTTCAAGCAGTTCATCCACTTTAGAATCAAGGGTAGGGCGTTCATCTTCATCAAGTTCGATACGGGCTAGCCTGCTTTCATAATAGATGGGTACGGTGGCCTCATCCTCAACGCCACGCTGGATGTCGTAAATATCAATGTACTCGCCGAACACAGCAGGGGTGTTCACGTCCGTTTCTTCGATGGGTGTTCCGGTAAAGCCGATAAAGGATGCTTCCGGCAAGGCATCGCGCAGGTGTTTTGCAAAGCCGTATGAAATTTCCCCTGTCTCAGCTGAAACCTTGGCTTTAAAACCGTACTGGCTGCGGTGAGCTTCATCCGCCACCACAACCACGTTTCGGCGGTCTGTCAGCAGGGGATACTTCTCGCCTTTTTCCGGTGAAAATTTTTGAATGGTGGTAAAGATAACCCCGCCGGATGCAAAAGCCAGCAGTTCTTTCAGGTGGTCCCTGTTCTCGGCTTTAACAGGTGGTTGACGGATAAGGTCCGTGCAGCCTGCAAAGGTAGTGTAAAGCTGTTCGTCCAGATCGTTACGGTCGGTGATCACCACCACTGTCGGGTTTGCCATTTCGGGGTGAACAATGATCCGTCCCGCATAAAAGGCCATGAGCAGGCTTTTACCTGATCCCTGTGTATGCCAAATAACCCCGATTCGTTTATCACCACCGGGTCGGGATGCGTTCACCGTGCAATCCACGGCATGGCGCACGGCGTGGAATTGATGATAGCCCGCAATTTTCTTGATTATTTTGGAACCGTTGCTTTCGAAGACCACAAAGCCGCGCAGGTAATCAAGAAGCCGTTGCTTATTAAAAACACCCTCAAGCAGGGTCGGCAGTTCGGGCATGCCTTTACGCAGGATTTCATGCCCATCCACAGTACGCCAAGGCATAAACCGCTCAAGACCTGCGGTTAATGATCCCACACGGGCAGCAATTCCGTCAGATGTGACCAGTACGGCATTGGTTCTGAAAAGGGATGAAATTTGATCCTTGTAGGTTTGAAGCTGGTTAAATGCCCCTTCCATAGTGGCATTTTCATCTCCAGGATTTTTCAGTTCGATAACACCCACAGGCAGCCCGTTAATAAACACCACCACATCAGGGCGGCGTTCCCGTGAGTCTTCAATTATGGTGAACTGGTTAACTGCCAGCCAGTCGTTATTGTCGGGATTGTCAAAGTCGACCAGCCAAGCTTTATCGCCACCGATTGTGCCGTCAGCACGGGTAATCTCTACGTCCACACCATCGGTCATGAAATGGTGCAGGCGGCGGTTTTCCTCTTCAAGGGAAGGCGTTTCCACCAGTGACAGCTTACGTAAAACATCATCGAGGGCATCAGCATCAAGGTGCGGGTTGATGCGTTCAAGGGAACTTTTAAAGCGTTCTATTAAGAAAACATCGCCGTAGTTCATCCTTTCAGCATCTGCACTGTCCGGTGCTATGTCTGGGCCGTGCAGGATTTGAAATCCCAGTTCTGACAGGATTTCTAGGGTCAGTTCTTCGATGTCGCTTTCGTTGGTTTTGGTCACTGGTGGCCTCGCTGGTGAGTTGTAATCGCTGCTGCTTTTGCCTGAACCTATTTCTTGTCGCCTCCGCCTTGCGGCTTGCCGGTCGGGGTAGGGTTTTGAGCAGGTTGCGGCGGAGTGTATCCGAGTTCATCTCCTTTT
>DDLU01000308.1 GCA_002340305.1 Desulfovibrio sp. UBA2564 | reverse complement strand
AAAAGTTCCCCTTCCCCAGCCGCCGGAGGCAAAATTTATCCAATACAAACAGACTTTACGTTCACAAACTCACGTATTCCGTAAGTGGAAAGCTCACGCCCGTAGCCGGAATTCTTAACCCCTCCAAAGGGTAACGGCGGACGGCTGCTGACCCGTCCGTTTACATAAACCAGACCGGCTTCTATCTGACGGGCAAGGCGTAAACCTCTCTCCTTATCACGGGTCCAAACGGAACCTCCCAGACCGAAAGCACTATCGTTAGCCATTTCCATGGCCTGCTCTTCACTTTCTGCGCGGAAAACAAGAGCCACTGGACCGAAAATTTCATCACGAGCTGCCTCACTTTCAAAAGGAACATCAGTGATGATGGTCGGAGGGTAAAAAGCACCCTCGCCTTCTGGAACTTCCCCGCCAAGAAGGATCTTACCGCCAGCTTTCAGGCAGTTATCGACCTGAACGATCAGGTTATCGCGGAACTGATGTGAAGCCATGGGTCCCATGACAGTATTTTCGTCGAGGGGACTGCCCATGGGCACGGCTGACATGCGCTCTTTGAGTTTAGTGATAAATTCGTCATAGACATCGTTATGAACAATGAAACGTTTAGCTGCGATACAAGCCTGTCCGGCATTGGAACAACGAGACTCAGCACCTGTAGCAGCAGCTTTGCCGAGATCAGCATCAGCAAGCACTACAAATGCATCACTTCCGCCCAGTTCCATAACTGACCTTTTGAGATGTGCCCCGGCCAATGCAGCAACAGCGCGACCTGCCCTAACGCTACCGGTCAAGCAGACACCGATAACAGAATCATCCGACAACACGTTTTCAACCTGTCCGGTACCGACAATCAGGGCACGGAACACATTTTCAGGAAAGATGGACTCACGGAAGAGCTCTTCAATAGCCAATGCACACTGAGGCACGTTGGGGGCATGTTTTAAAAGCATTGTGTTACCTGCCATGAGTGTAGGCACGGCAATGCGTAAAACCTGCCAGACAGGGTAATTCCACGGCATTACAGCCAACACAGAACCCATGGGTGCATACTCCACAGAGCACTGCATGCCATCAACGGTTTTAGGCTCACTTGCCAGCATTTCCGAACCATGATCTGCATAGTAATCACAGACAGTTGCGGACTTGAGCACTTCTGCCCTTCCGGACTTAAGCGGTTTACCCATTTCAGCAGCCATAAGCTGCGCAAAATGGTCAGCGCGTTCGCGCAGAAGTGCAGCCAGATTACGCAGGCAATCTGCACGATGTTCAAAAGATATATTTTTCCAAGTGGAATATGCATCTGCAACAGATGATATGATGGAAGAAGTTTCTGCGGAACTTAATTCATTAAATTCTTTTTCAACCTTTCCGGTCATGGGGTTGGTACTTTGAATAGCCATTTGGGCAATACCTTATTTTATATGATTTTATCTAAAAAGAGGTGATTTTTTCACTGCGTGGAAAGGCTACTTAACAAGAAAGAGACAAAAGAAAAAGGCGGTATCACTTGGGATACCGCCTTTATTTAGCTTCTAATTCAGCCGAATTTACTGGACGTAAACCTTGATTCTGTCACCGGGACGCAGAATAGACTTGGAATTCAAGCTGTTCCACTTCATGAGCGAAGAAACCTTCACTCCGAAACGGCGAGCAATTTTCCAGAGGTTGTCGCCACGGCGAACACGGTACTTAACCATCTGCTGCTTTACATTCTCAGCCTTGGCAACAGAACGCGCGGAGCTTCTGGCATTGTTGTCAGGAATATAAAGTTTCTGACCGATTTTAAGCTTTGAAGAATAAAGACCGTTGGCACGCTTAAGGGTGCGTACACTTACTTTATAACGGCTGGCTATATCCCATAGAGTGTCGCCCTTGCGAACCCTGTAGTTTGCACGGCTCTGTGCAGTGCGACGGGTTTTGCTGGCCTTGGAAGCATACATAGCCTTGGAAGAACCTTTACCCGGAATCATAATGTACTGACCGGGTTTGATCAGGTTAGATCTGCGGTTGTTCACAGACTTAAGTACTGCCACGGGGATGCCGTAACGGCGTGCTATGCGGTACCATGAATCCCCTTTGCGTATTTTGTAGCGTTTGTAGCCGGCAAAAGGACGGGAATTGGGGGATTCAAGGTAATCAGCAGCATTAGCCATTACCCTTTCAGGCAGGTAAGCATTGATAACTGCGTTGGGCGGGCTGACCTGTCTGCGGAAATGGGGGTTCAGCTTGTGGAACTCACTCCATTTCATGCCGCATGCTTTAGCAAGGGCCAGCAGATCGGTACCGCCGGGAACTTTAACAGTTTCAAACTGAATGCCGTTGTTCCAATCAATATTGGTAAAGCCAAGCTCGTCGAGGTTTTTGAAAATCTTGGAGATGGCGATGAACTTAGGAACATAGTTCTTGGTTTCAGCGCGCAGCCTCGCTCTTCTGCTGAGCTTGTGGTTGTTTTTGGTCAGATCAAAGAAATCTTTGGAGCCGGTCTTTTTCAAGGCACGGCCGATTTTGCCTTCACCGGCATTGTAAGCTGCGAGAGCCAGATACCAGTCACCAAACATTTCGTGAAGAACGGTGAGATATTTTACAGCAGCTTTAGTGGATTTGTAAGGATCACGGCGTTCATCAACCCACCAGTCAACACGGAGGCCGAACTTACGGCCTGTATAAGGCATGAACTGCCACATTCCGGCAGCACCGACACGTGAGTAGGCCCAAGCGTTGTATCCGCTTTCAGCGAAAGGCAGCATGGCCAGATCCTGAGGCATGTTATTTTCAGAGAGGACCTGACGCACATAAGGCAGGAAAGGTTCGGAACGTTTCAACCAGCGGTCAAAAGTCTTACGCGCTTTATGGGTGAAGAAACCGAAGTACTGCTGTACTTCCTTGGTATCGTGTTCATCCAGATTAAAGTAAATACCGTTGGTTGATTTAAGGACTTTTTCTTCTTCGGGAGTAAGCTTTTCAGCTTCCTGAGGAGCAGCTTCCAGTTCAGGATCAAGAGGCTCAACTCCAGAATCCGCAACTTCTGATTCTACAGAAGCTTCACTTTTCAGAGCTGCCGCTGTCTGGGCATCAAGCGCAGCCTCATCAATCGGGGCAGTCTTGGCAGAACACCCGGCAAAAAAAGCAAATAAAGCCAGAAGTGCGATTAACCGAAATGATTTCAGCATCTTCGCCCCCTTGTCACTGTGGACGGCAAACGTATCAATTTTATCCATAATTTATCTAGAAAAACTATAAAATTTATCCGGTTAGGCACAAAAAAAGAAGCTCAATAGCTTTAAAAAACAAGCTTTTCAGTGCAAAAAATTGGGTTGTTCAAACATATGTAGAGCTATACTAAAGCGCGAGGGTTTGCAATAGTAAAACGAAACGTATAGATTGCCCAAACCGTTCAGGCGCAAGGGTTTTGAGCCAATGCCGTCTGAACTAAAATGGTTACGTTGACAACAAAATGATAATCGTATTCACCGTAACAAAGCATATTAATTAACCAATTAGTAATCTGTCTGCATGCTGTGTTTTTTGCCTGCAAAATTCAATTGCGCTAAAAGCATAAAAAACACACTAAATGCAGATTTTTATATTTTTTAATTAAGAAGGTAGATTTGAATGAAAAAGAAGACCAGAGATGACGACAACACTATCATAGCGGGACGTAAACCGGTTCAGGAGCTGCTTTTAGACTCTCCTGAAAGGATTGACCTGCTTTATCTGCAAAAAGGCCGTCAGGACAAAAATTTCGAGCGCACTATCCAGCGCTGCAAGAAAAACGGCATCAAATACAAAATTGCCGACAAAACAGAACTGGGCCGCGTATTTTCCGGCAACCATCAGGGGATCATCGCCCGTGTAGCAGCCCTTCCCTTTGCAGAATATGATGATATGCTGGAAAATCTGGCAGAATCACCGCTGCCGTTGCTGATCGTGCTTGATCAGGTACAGGACCCCGGTAACGTTGGTGTACTGGCCCGTTCCCTTTACGCATTGGGTGGAGCAGGAATCGTAACAGCCAAACATGGCGGAGCATTTCTCGGACCTGCGGCAGTAAAAGCCAGTGCCGGAGCACTTAACAAACTTCCGGTTGCCAGAGTCAACAATATATCTCAGGCTCTCGACAAAGCCCTCGAAATGGGAATTAACATCTACGGTGCAGGTTTGGATGTTGATTCATCATCAGCCTACACAGCTGAGATACACACCCCGGCAATTCTCGTACTCGGTAACGAGGAAAAAGGTATCCGCTTCAACGTTGAAAAGCGCTGCCAAAAACTGATCCACATTCCCTTCCGCCGTGAGTTCGATTCCTTGAATGTCGCACAGGCCGGAGCAATGCTGATCAGCGAATTTGCAAGACGCGTGGGCTAAATCAAACATTTTTATCTGTAGACACAGACATAAGATAAGCCCCCTGAAGAAAATATTTTCTTCAGGGGGCTTATCTTTAGAAAAATATTTAAATTTTCTACTTAATGTAGTTGGGAAGATTCATAAAAATATTGCGTGTAAAATCGATCATTTTGTCCATAATCCATGGAAAGGCGAAAAGCAGGGCTATAAACATGGAAACGATCTTCGGAACAAAGGTCAAAGTCATTTCCTGAATCTGGGTTGCGGCCTGAATAACGGAAACAAAAATACCCACCACAAGCCCGACCATGAGCATAGGCAGAGCCAGCGTCAAAGCCAGCTCGATTGACTGCTTTGCAAATCCAATAACAAATTCTGGGGTCATTCTTTTATGCCTCCACGTAAAAAAGACGCACTGCTACCCGGGTCATCGAAACGTGTTGACAATGGAACCCGTAAGGAGAGACCAGCCGTCAACCATGATAAACAGTAAAATTTTAAACGGCAACGAAACCATTGCCGGGGGCAGCATCATCATACCCATTGCCAGCAAGATACTGGCAATAACCATATCTAGAATAAGAAACGGCACATAGATCAAAAAGCCGATGGTAAAACCTGTCTTCAACTCACTGATGGTGTAAGCAGCGATGAGAAGCATGGTGTTAACATCTTCTTTGGTCTCCGGGCGTTTCTCCCCGGTGATGGAATAAAAGATAGAGAGGTCTTTTTCTCTGGTATGCTTGAATAAAAATGTGCGGATGGGGATCTGTGCCCGGTCAATGGCCTCGGTAAACCCGATATCCTCATTGAGATAGGGCTGTAAAGCCTGATCATTAACGGCCTTACCAGTGGGCATCATAATGACCACGGTCATGAAAATAGCTAAAGAAGCCAGAATCTGGTTGGGAGGCATCTGCTGCGTTCCCATGGCCTGACGCAGGAAATGAAATACAATGATGATCCGGGTAAAGGAGGTCATCGTCAAAAGAATTGACGGAGCCATACCCAAAATGGTCAGCAGGAAAAGTATTTCCAGCAGCTTGGCGACCTGCTCCGGCTCTTCCTGACCGGCAGCAAGATTGAGCGTAAGGGTAGGTATTGTCTCCTGTGCAAAAGCCGCTGCCGGAATAAGCAGCAGGAAGATTGCGCTAAGAGTCAGAAGAGCCGGAATGTTCTTTTTCAAGGTATCCGGCAAAGTCGGAATTAGTCTTTGCATGCCCTTCATCCTCTGCATGGAGCAGTGTAATTTTTTCCTGGGTAACGCCGACCACCATCTCACGGTCACGATACCTGATCACAGTAATGTTCTGACGCGGACCAAGCGCAAGACGATCCACAATCTCCAAAATCCCTTTGCGTGCTCCCGGAAATGAACCGCCGATGTTGAGGCGGCGCATGAAGTAGTAGATAACCAGCAGCATCGCCAAAATAAAAAAAAGAGCGGCTGACATTTTCAGTACGGAACCAAGCCCTGTATCCGGGGTCATAAGCACTGTGGCAGTGGCGTTAGGCAAGGTGCTTCACCCGCTCAATGGGGCTGATGATATCAGTCAGCCTGATACCGAATTTTTCGTTAATAACAACAGCTTCACCACGGGCGACAAGCTTACCGTTAACGTATATTTCAAGAGGCTCACCAGCAAGCTTGGTCAACTCGACAACAGATCCGGTTCCGAGCTGCAAAAGCTCATTAATGAGCATTCTCGCCCTGCCCAGTTCTGCGGAAACATCCAGAGGAATATCAAGAATAAAATCGAGATCGCGCCTTGAACCGTCATGGCGGGGGTTCTTGGCTTCGTTGGTCATATCCTTGAAATCGGCATCACGGGTCTGGGTACGCAGGAACTCCTGTTCTTTTTCCTTACGGATATCATCCCCGGTATCTTCTGCGAGTGCTGCTGCCCACTCATCAGCGAGTCCATCATCTCCACCGCCACCGGCAGCACCGAGATCAAGGCCACCGCCGCCTTCATCGCCCTGCTCACCAAGGGCTGCCGCCCATTCATCAGCAAGAGCGTCATCGTCAGATGCTCCGGGCTCATCCTGTTCTGCAAGAGCAGCAGCCCATTCATCGGCAAGGGCCTCATCATTGCCATCACCGGGATCACCGCCAAGGGGGTCCCCACCTGCGGCATCATCAGTGAGTGCGTCCGCCCACTCCTGCGCGAGTTTATCCTGATCAAGATCATCTGACATCATAGAAGACTACCTCCGGATTATTCATTGGCCATCCTGTATCGACGGTACTGGCGACAAAAATTCGACATACCTTCAAGTAGTTAAGCAAAAACCATGCTACTGGATAACCATATCCGTAAAATATACCTGTAAAACCTTTGAACCACCCATGATCTGGTTCAAACGGTCCACAATTTCTTTTTTAAGAAGGATTTTACTCTCCATGGTGGATAGATCCTGATAAGTTTTACTGGAAAGCAGCAGAATCAGGGTATCTTTGACCATAGGTTCTTTTTTGGAAAGTTCGGCAACAGCTTCTTCGCTGACAACCTCAACATCAATCCCCAACTTGAGATACCTACGTCCAAGGGGATCAGCAAGGTTAACTACAAAGGTAGGCAACGTAACGGTAAAACCGTCACCGGGAAGTGTCCCGGGATCTTCACCTTCTGCTGCCTGCTCTTCCTGAGGCTCTTCAACAGCGTCTTCGGGCTGGGCCGCAAAAAATTTCTGATAAGCGAAAAAACCACCGCCACCAAGTGCAGCCAAAAGCAGGAGAAGGATAATCCACTTTAGCATTCCACCTTTCTTTTTTGGCTCTTCGCCACTATCGTCAGCCATGATTCATCCTTTTAATATCCCCCCATGGGGGGAGTTGTCTTAATCAATATTTCAACCCGCCTGTTCTGGTCCCGTCCTTCCGGTGTTGTATTACTATACAACGGGAAAGTCGGTCCGCCAGCGGTCACTGTCAGCCTGTCGTTCCTTATGCCCTGCTCCACAAAATATGTAAGCACAGCCATGGCCCGGTTGCCGGATAATTCAAAGTTGGATTGGCTCATACCGCCAACATTATCCGTATACCCGGCAATATTAACATCTGCGGCACCAAGATAATCAAGTACCGGAACCAACTGGTAAAGCAGTATTTTTGCACTCTCGTCAAGCTCCCACTTTCCAAGCGGGAACATCAACTTATCGGTCAGGACCAAAGCCACGCCTTCAGGTTTAGCAAGAACCTTCAGGTTTTCATCAAGAGTGGACCGATCCATATCCGGGGGAAGTATATCATCCGGGAAAAGCAAATCCTTGATGCGGTCCTGCTTTTCCAGAACTTCCCACGGCCTTTCCAAAAATTCACTAACCATCTGTACCTTGGCAGTCACCCGCCCGGAACCACGTTTATCCAGAAAACCAAGTTCCGCAGGCATAATGGTAACACGGGTAATAAAACTCTGGTCCATTGAAGCCATACTTAACAAGAGCACAAAAAAAGTCAAAAGCAGAGTAACCAGATCGGAGAATGTTACCAGCCATCCTCCGCCCGGATCCGGCGGTTTTTTTACTTTATCGCGTCCCATGCCACACCCTACTGCCTGTTGCGCGGGTTATCAGCATCATCAATAGGAAATACAAAATCATCAAACTTGAATTTATCATTTTCCTTACGCGGAGGCTTATATTCCTTGATATCTTTGGCAACAATAGCACTGCGTTTATCAAGAACAAGGTCCACCCTGCGGTTCATCTTACGGCCTTCCGGGGTTTTATTGGAATGGCGGGGCCGGAATTTGCCAAAAGCTTCAACCTTCAACATTTCCGGGTTCATACCGTTACGGATCAGGTAATTATAAACAGCAAGGGATCTGTTAAGGGAAAGTTTCCATGACACATCAGGAGTAAGATCACGGTCTTCCACCCGGTAATCCTCACCCAACTCATCACGCAAAATAGAAGTATGCCCAGCCAAAAGAACAGGGTGCTCAACTCTTTTCAAAACAGGCAGAACAGTATCGAGAATACGGGCACCTTCAATGGAAACGCTGGTACTGTCCGGGGTAAAAAGAACATCAGCACCGATGGAAAGAATCTGGACAAAGCGGTTGGATTCAAAACGCAAATCTTCTTCGGCAAATTCCCACAGCAATGGCTTGATAGGCTCAAGATCGCCTTGAAGCTCCATGGGACCGACCTGCACTGTGCGGCGGGACTGGGTATCTGAAAGAACATCATAACCCTTTGTTCCAAAACCGAAAGTACCGATAATGGATCCGAGAACAACAAGCTTACGGCGCTCGTCAACAACGGACATACTCACCAGAAGAACGAAAAAAGTGAGCATCAGGGTCATCAGGTCACTGAAAGTAACCAGCCATAACGGCTGTCCTTCAGCTTCAGGCGGCTTCTTTTTCCTACCCATCAATCCCCCAAAGAAAATTTTGTTGCGCTTTGCGCTTTTGACGGGTGATTTCGCCTCCGGCGGCCAAAGGGAATAATCCCCTTTGGGATCCCTAGTTGCTTAAATGGGCCATCCTAAAAAACTAATCAGAAACTTTGCGTATTTTAGGGGGCAAAAAGCTATTCAGTTTCTCCTCAATAATTTTGGGGTTTTCACCTTTGGAAATAGAGATAATGCCTTCCATGACCATTTCCCGGAGCAGGATTTCCTCCTTACTGCGGGTCTTTAGCTTGCCGGACATGGGTGTGAACACGAGGTTCGCAAAAATTGCACCGTAAAGAGTGGTCAGCAGCGCAACTGCCATCGCAGGACCAATGGTACTGGGATCACTCATGGTCTGAAGCATCTGTACCAGACCGATAACAGTACCGATCATGCCCATTGCCGGAGCAAAGTCGGCAAAAATTTTGAGGATTTCCGCCCCGGTTTCGTGTCTGTTTTCAAGGTACTGGATTTCGGTTTCCAGAATTTCCTGAATGACCTGCGGCTCAAGTCCGTCAACAGTCAGCTGCAGACCTTTGCGCAGGAAGTCGTCTTCAATGGATTTAAGAGCAGGTTCGAGGGAAAGGATACCTTCGCGGCGGGCACGGTTAGCGAAATCCATGAACTTGTCGATGATGTCCGCAGGGGATTCAAGGTTTGAAAAAAAAGTTTTTTTAATAACCCCGGCAACCCCCAGAACATGGCCCATGGGATAGTTAACCAGCGAGGCCCCGATGGTACCCCCGATAACAATAAGCACGGAGGGTACGGAAATAAAAATACCCAGCGGACTTCCGACCAGAATAGCCGCAAGAACAAGTCCGAATGAAAGAACTATTCCTATAACTGTACCCAGATCCATTCAGTCCGCCTGTGTATTGTTTTAAGTTTTAATAGCCCGGCCTTGTGCCGAAAATCTTGGTCCCGACCCTGATCATGGTGGAACCTTCCTCAATGGCAACCCGGTAATCCCCGGTCATACCCATGGAAAGTTCCGGCAACTTGATGCCGAAGAGCTTTTCCATGCCCTCGCAAAGCATACGCAACCGGGCGAAATAAGGTCTGGCCCCCTCGGGATCACCGAAAAAGGGTGGTAGAGCCATCAGACCGGTCAGCTTTAGGTTTGAATATCCCAGAATTTCTTCAACCAAAGCAGGGAGAGTTTCTTCAGTAACCCCGCATTTCTGGCCCTCACAGGCTGTGTTAACCTGTATAAGAATATTCTGAACCACATCCAAAGACTCAGCTTTTTTGTTCAGCAGTCCGGCAAGTTTGGAGCTGTCCACACTATGCACGGCATTAAATTTTCCAGCCACCTGCTTGCCCTTTTTGGATTGCAGACCGCCAATAAAATGCCAGTCTATATCCAGTCTGGACAGCTCTTCCTGCTTTGCAAGGGCTTCCTGCACGTAAGATTCCCCAAAGCAGCGGTGTCCGGCATTGTACAATATTTCAATATCAGAAGCGGCGTGAAGCTTGGAAACAGCCATCAGAGCTACTTCCTCAGGTTTACGCCCGGACCTCAAACAAGCCTGAGCTACTTCTTCCTTAACCTCTGAGAGATTTTCAATAAGTTCTTTTTCCCTGTTACTCATCTTCAAACTGCCGTTTTCAGTAAACGGCATACAGTAAAATTCGGTTGATTATATAAATTTCTTTAATAAAAAGAAAACAAAAGGACAAGATTTCACAAAATAGATTACTCGCCTAGTCCCAGAGAACGCAGGAAGCCGATATCTTCAGTCCAGCCTTCACGCACCTTAACCCAGAGCTCAAGCATGACTTTCATCTCGAGCATCTCTTCAAGTTCCCGTCTGGCCTGAGTCCCGATTTTCTTCAGGTTCTGTCCGCCCTTACCGATGATCATACCCTTGTGGTTCTTCTTGGTGGTGTAGATAATCGCACCGATGTTAACCAGATTGCGCTCCGGCTCTTCAGTCCAGAATTCAATCTCAACTGCGGTAGAGTAAGGAAGTTCCTGCTGCAGGCTCATGAAAAGCTTTTCACGCACGGTCTCAGCAGCCATGAAACGCATGGGCACTGTGGAAACCTGATCATCCGGGAACATGGGTGCGCCTTCTGGAAGAGCTTCAACAACTTTCTCCAGCAGTACGTCTGCGCCGTCACCTTTTAGAGCGGAAACGGGAATAAACTCAGCTTCAGGCCAGAGTTCCTGTGCTTTTTCCATAACCGGAAGCAACATGGCTTTATCTTTAACCTTATCAACCTTATTTACTGCTACGAACAGCTTCTTGCGGGACTGGTTAACAGGTTTAACAACCGGGGCCAGTTCCTTTTCCATCAGATGCGGCTTGGCTGCGTAAAGAGCAGCATCAAAAAGCACTACGATCGCATCGGCATTCCCAAGAGCTTCCCAAGCAGAATCAAGCAGGAAACGGTTCATCTTACCGCGCATGCGGTGGATACCGGGAGTATCAAGAAATACAACCTGGGAATTTTCATCGCTCAGGATACCGCTGATGCGGTTACGGGTGGTTTGGGGTTTGGGTGAAACAATTGCCACCTTCTGGCCCAGATAATGGTTCATGAGAGTGGATTTACCGGCATTAGGCGGGCCGATCAGAGCAACCCAACCAAATTTATATTCTTCTGACATGTTATTTCCTTATTTTGATGCGCTATCGCGCTTTTATTTTTTAAGAATGCCTCCGGCGGAGCCTTCAGCGGGACCAAAGGAACAAGTCCCTTTGGAATCCCGAACGGGCTATCGCTAAGGGCTTTATTCAAGTTTGCGGAAACACAATTTGTGCCTCTTCCTCAAACCAACAAGAGCAAAATACACGAAAAATTGAGACTAGGCCAATTTCTAAAAGCAACGTTCCTGAAACAGCCTGTTTAGACACTAAAAGACCTTTCCAAATTAGCCTTGGAAAGGTCTTTTTTAATCTAACATTTCACTAGATTAAATCTAGACATTGTTTAGTTTCACGTGAAACCAAATAGTTATCATAAATTCAGCTCAGGCGAAGCCAAACTAAAAGTTTTTGGGTTCTTAGCCCTTTTTTCAAAAAGGGCTAAGCCGCCGGAGGCAAAATCTTTT
>DDLU01000257.1 GCA_002340305.1 Desulfovibrio sp. UBA2564 | reverse complement strand
ACCGTATGCCGTGTTCTCTCCGGAACCGTCAGCGGCGACCTGACCCTGACCAACACCAATACCGGTGCCAAGGAAAGAATGGGCAACGTCCAACTCATGGTCGGTAAGGAACAGAAGCCGCTCAAGAATCCCGCAGGACCCGGTGCAATCATCACCCTCGCCAAGCTTAAGGAGACTTTCACCGGCGACACCCTTTGCGATGACGGCAACAAATTCACCATGGAAAAACCGCAGCTGGCTCCGCAGCTGATCACCTTTGCTCTTTCTCCGGCAGAAAAAGGCGATGAAGATAAGGTTTTCCAAGCTATCCAGAAACTCCTTGCCGAAGACATCAACCTCAGTCTTTCCCGTGACGAGGAAACCGGCGATATTCTGCTTTCCGGTATGGGTCAGAACCATATCGAAATCTCCGTTGAGAAAGCAAAGCGTCGCTACAAGGCTGAAATCGTGCTCAACGCACCCAAGGTTCCCTACCGTGAAACCATCAAGGGCTTTGCAGAAGTTCAGGGACGCTTTAAGAAACAGTCCGGTGGACGCGGACAGTTCGGTGACTGCTGGATCAAGCTCGAACCGCAAACCAAAGGTGACGGCTACGAATTCGTAAACAACATCGTTGGTGGTGTAATTCCTAAGCAGTATATCCCAGCAGTTGATAAAGGTGTGCAGGAAGCAGCTCAGAAAGGTGTACTGGCAGGTTCACCCATCATCGACTTCAAAGTCACTCTTTATGACGGCTCCTATCATTCCGTTGACTCCTCGGAAATGGCTTTCAAGGTTGCCGGATCCATGGCTTTCAAAAAAGCCTGCGAACAGGCCGGGGTTTCCCTGCTTGAGCCGTTGATGAATGTTGTGGTTGAAGTTCCTGACGAGTTCATGGGTGATATCATCGGCGACCTTTCTTCCCGCCGTGGTAAGGTACTCGGTTCCGACTCCACCGCAGGTGTGACCGAAGTTAAGGCCCACGTGCCCATGTCTGAAATTCTCAAGTACGCACCGGACCTGCGTTCCATGACCGGTGGACAGGGAACTTTCACCATGGAAATGTCCCACTACGAGGAATGCCCGCCACCCATCGCGGAAAAAGTCATTGAAGAATTTAATGCAGGTAAGGAAGAATAAAGCGCACCTCTTTATTCTTAATTAAGGTTGAACTACTTAGGCCGGGGCATGTGTCCCGGCCTTTTCTATTGCCTACACGCAGATACAAATTAACATTTCTCCCGTGGATTAAACCGGAAATCAGTGATATTGTGGGCAACAGTCTAAAAATTCCGAATCCAAATGAAACGGGAGAAAAACATGAGTGACGAAAAAAGATGTCCGATAACAGGACGCACTTCAAGTCAGGTAGCCGGAAGCGGCACCTCAAATAAAGACTGGTGGCCCAACCAGCTTAACCTGAACATTCTGCATCAGCATTCCACAAAATCAGATCCCATGGGCAAAGAATTCGACTACGCTGAAGAATTTAAAAAACTGGACCTTGAAGCCTTAAAAAAAGACATTTTCGAATTAATGACTACCTCACAGGATTGGTGGCCCGCAGATTATGGACATTACGGTCCGCTTTTCATCCGCATGGCATGGCATAGTGCCGGAACCTACCGCATCGGTGATGGTCGCGGTGGTGCAGGCTCAGGCAGCCAACGCCTCGCTCCTCTCAATAGCTGGCCCGACAACGTAAACCTTGACAAAGCACGCCGTCTTCTCTGGCCCATCAAAAAGAAATACGGACGCAAAATTTCATGGGCCGACCTGATGATCTTTGCCGGGAACTGCGCCATTGAATCCATGGGACTCAAGCCCTTTGGATTCGCCGGAGGCCGCGAAGACATATGGGAACCGGAAGAAGATATTTACTGGGGAGATGAAGACACATGGCTCGGCGATTCCCGCTATTCAGGCGACCGCAAGCTTGATAATCCGCTGGCAGCTGTGCAAATGGGTTTGATCTACGTGAACCCCGAAGGTCCTAACGGAGAGCCCAATGCTGTGGCATCCGGTAAAGACGTGCGTACAACCTTTGCGCGCATGGCCATGAACGATGAAGAAACCGTGGCCCTCGTGGCTGGCGGCCATACTTTCGGTAAATGCCACGGTGCCGGGGACGCAGCCAATGTCGGACCAGATCCTGAAGGTGCTCCCATTAACCAGCAGGGACTGGGCTGGAAGAGCAAATTCGGCAGCGGCAAGGGCGACGACACCATATCCAGTGGAATTGAAGGAGCTTGGACTCCGACGCCAATCACGTGGGACAACAGCTATTTTGACACCCTCTTCGGATATGAATGGAACCTCGAAAAAAGTCCTGCCGGAGCTTGGCAATGGCACCCCTCTGACCCCGAAGCGAAAAAAGCCGTGCCGGATGCCCATGATCCGTCCAAAACACATGCACCCATGATGACCACCGCAGACCTTTCCCTGCGCATGGACCCGATCTACGCACCCATCGCTAAACGGTTCCACGAGAACCCGGAAGATTTCGCTGATGCATTTGCCCGTGCATGGTTCAAGCTGACCCATCGCGATATGGGACCGCGCTCCCGTTATCTGGGTTCCATGATTCCGGCAGAAGAACTCATCTGGCAGGACCCGGTTCCGGCAGTGGACCACGAGCTGATTGATGACAAAGATATTGCTGACCTGAAAGCAAAGATTCTGGCATCAGGTCTGTCTATTTCCAAACTGGTTTCCGCTGCATGGGCTTCCGCTTCCACCTACCGCGACTCAGACAAGCGCGGCGGCGCAAACGGAGCACGAATTCGCCTTGCCCCGCAAAAAGACTGGTACGTGAACCAGCCCCTGCAATTACCTGAGCTACTCAAGACTCTTGAAGGAATCCGGCAGGAATTCAACAGCCGGTCCGGCAGTAAAAAAATTTCTATTGCCGACCTGATCGTACTCGGTGGTTGCGCGGCAGTGGAACAGGGAGCAAAGAACGCAGGCTTTGATGTAACCGTACCTTTTACTCCGGGACGTACCGATGCCTCCCAAGACCAGACCGACGAACACTCCTTCGCCGTGCTTGAACCTACTGCCGACGGTTTCCGCAATTACCAAAAGGTAAAATACTCGGTAACTCCGGAAGAACTGCTCATTGACAAAGCGCAACTCATGACCCTGACCGCGCCGGAAATAACAGTGCTTATCGGCGGGATGCGTATGCTTGATGCCAACTTCGATGGATCAAAGCATGGCATTTTCACCGACAAACCGGAAAGCCTGAGTAACGACTTCTTCACGAACCTACTCGATATCGGCACAATCTGGACTCCCACATCCGAAGATGCCGAACACTTCGAAGGCCGTGACCGGGAAAGCGGCGAACTGAAATGGACCGCTACCCGCATCGACCTTATCTTCGGTGCCAATTCCCAGCTCCGGGCCATTGCCGAAGTCTACGGCTGCGAGGATGGTAAGAAAAAATTCATAACTGACTTTATCGCCGCATGGGATAAGGTTATGAATTTGGATAGGTTTGATTTTGAATAAAATAGAATAAACCAAAGCAAATAACAGGGGCATTTCAATGGAAGTTGGAACGCCCTTTTGTTTTCCATCAATGAATTGCCTTATTTTCATTATTTTCCCTCGCCCCCTTGTCCAGCGGGGAAAATTAAACTACTTAATGGATTGCTTATTTGATATTAATTAATGAATGCATGGCTAGGGCAATAATCCCCGACCATAAATATATTTATCCATTGAACAGTTTAACAAAAATAATGACCGTGAGCTTACTTAGAACCTTATTTTTCTATCTTGTATTTTTTCCGGCCACCATTTTCTTTTCCATCGTGGCTATTATCGGACGCAACCAGACCTCCAGCCATTGGTGTGAACGCAACTGGGGCAAACTTGTTGTCTGGCTCTGCGCCAGCACAAACCGTGTGGATTTAAGTGCTCTGGATGAAAACGAAACCTACGTGTTCATGGTCAACCACCAAAGCTTTTACGACATCCCCCTGCTCTTCAAATTTCTTGCACCGTGGGAGTTCAAGTTTGTTGCTAAAAAGCAGCTTTTTGATTTCCCGGTTTTCGGTCATGCAATGAGTGCAGGCAGACATATTTCAATTGACCGCGAAAACCGCAGACAGGCTATGCGCGACATTCAGAACGCTATCGATACTGCCAACAGCGGCCTTTCCCCGCTGATCTTCCCCGAAGGCACACGCAACCCTGCCCCGGAAAAAGACGGTCTCATGGAATTTAAAACCGGCGGAATGGTGCTGGCTCTTAAATGCCAGAAACCTATTGCCCCGGTGGTCATGTATGGAATCAACAAGGTTTGTAGAAAACACAGCCTGTGGATGAATCCTTTTCAGGAGATCAAAATCAAGGCCCTGCCGCCTATCGATATTTCCGAATACAAAGTTCGTGACCGTGTAAAACTCAAAGAACAGCTTGAGGAAGTAATGGGCAAAGCATACGCGGAGCTAAAAGATGCATGATCCCCAGCTTACAGTATGCCCGCTCGGGGGACTCGGTGAAATCGGCCTGAACTGTATGATGCTCAGCACTGCTGAAAGTGCCGTGGTAATCGACTGCGGCCTGATTTTCCCAGACGATGCCCTTTTCGGCGTAGACATTGCCATTCCCCGCTTCGACCATATCCTGACCCAAAAAAATACCCTTAAGGGTATCGTTCTGACGCATGGTCACGAAGATCATATCGGTGCTTTGCCGTGGTTGCTTCCTTATATAGATGTTCCTGTTTACGGCTCCAAATTCACTCTCGGACTGGTTGAAAACAAACTCCGCGAGCATAATCTTGAAGACTATGTCCAGCTGATCGAAGTTAAACCGCATGACCGCATTGAACTCGGTGACATGCACTTCAATTTCTTCCCGGTCTGCCATTCCATCATTGACGGTTACGCACTGGGCATCGAAACACCCGTGGGGCGTATAATCCATACCGGGGATTTCAAAATAGACCGCAATCCGCTGGACGGACATGCCACCGACCTTGAAGCCATTGCCAAATTTTCCGATCCGGGTGTTACCCTGCTCTTCTCTGATTCCACAAACGTGGAGCAGGATGGCTACGCGCTTACAGAACATGAAATCAAGAATACCATGCGCGATCTTTTCATTGAAGCGGATGGTCGTATTCTGGTTACTCTCTTCTCAAGCCATATCCAACGCATGCAGGAGATTTTCGATCTCGCCGTGGAAGCCAAAAGAAAAGTTGGCGTCAGCGGCAAATCCCTGGCCCGCAATATCGAACTGGCCCGCGACATGGGCAAGCTGCGCTTTCCGGGCGGAACCCTCATCGACCTAGAAGACCTGCCAGACTACCGCGACGATGAAATCGTACTGCTCGTAACCGGATCTCAGGGCGAATCACTGGCCTCACTTTCACGCCTGTCCACCGGGGACCACCGCCAGCTTTCAATTAAAGAAGGCGACCTCGTACTCATGTCCTCGCGCTTTATTCCGGGCAACACCAAGGCTATCACCCGAGTCATTAACAGGCTGTATAAGCTCGGCGCGGAAGTCCTTTATGAAAAGGTTCAGGGTATCCACGCATCAGGTCATGCCCATCGCGAAGAATTGCGTACTATGCTCGAAACTGTGCGCCCCAAATATTTTATCCCGGTCCATGGTGAATACCGCCATCTTATCAAACACTCCCGTCTGGCTGTTGAAACCGGGGTTGCTCCGGAACGGGCACTGGTTGTTGAAGACGGAGAACCGGTGACATTTCTGCTCCACGGCATCCGCTTTGAAGAAAACGTGCCTGTGCAATGCACCCTCGTTGACGGCAAAGGCGTTGGTGATGTGGGACAGACCGTCCTCAAAGAAAGACAGCTTCTGGCTGGCGAAGGGCTGGTAATCGTTGCACTGGTCGTCGATGTGGAGACTGGAGAAATCCTCAAAGGACCGGAAGTAACATCCAAGGGATTTGTCTTCGAACAGCAGTATTCACATTTGCTGGAAGATGCCAAATGCATCGTTCTTGATGTTTTCGAAAATATCCCTCCGGGGCACACCAACAAGCTCAAGGAACGCATCCGCTCTGCCCTGCGCCGCTTTTTCCGCAAAGTTCTGGGCCGTGACCCGGTAGTAATCCCGCTGGTTATTTCTATCACCGGGGATGAGGAAAAAGATATCGATGCCAAGTGCGATAAGTGCGTACTGTAAAAAATCCAATCCCTGATTGGTGGATTTTTATATCTGTGCTACTCTGAATATTGCGACTGCCCCAGATTCATCCGGGAGACTAAATGAAGGTTTACAGGATCAGACATGGTGAGAGGATATTTTACGCCACTTTGGAAGGCGGACACTTTAAGAGCCTGGCGACCGGACGGCCGGAAACCATCCCTGTTCCGGTAGCGGAATGCACCATCCTGCCCGTTGTGGTTCCGTCCAAAGTTGTCTGCGTCGGACTCAATTATAAGGCTCATGCAGCAGAACTGGACATGAAAGTACCCGACGAACCCATGATTTTCCTTAAGCCGCCTTCTGCGGTAATCGGAAACAATGATGCAATTATTATCCCCTCTGCTTCAAAGCAAGTGGATTATGAGGGAGAACTGGCAGTGGTTATGGGCCAGACCACCAAGAACGTGATGCCGCAGGATATCGGTCCCATGATTTTCGGCTACACCTGCGCCAATGACGTTACCGCCAGAGATTTCCAGCGCAAAGATACACTTTTCACCCGCGCTAAGGGTTTCGACACTTTTGCCCCCATCGGCCCCTGCATTGAGACCGATATTGATGTCAGCGGTATGGGCATTCGTACTATAGTTAATGATAAAGTTCGGCAGGAAGGCACCATCGCCGACATGCAGCACAACCCGCAAGAACTGGTCAGCTACATTTCGCACCACATGACCCTCAATCCCGGCGACGTAATTCTGACCGGAACGCCCCCGGGAATCGGCACTCTGAATTCCGGGGATGTGGTCGAAGTTGAGATCGAAGGAATCGGCAAACTCAGCAACCCGGTTGTTGACGATGACTCGCTGAAAACGCCTGTTCAGTGAGAAAATTTCAAAAACAAAAGCGCCAAGGGTTGCCTTTTGCGGCTAATCCCTGTAAAGGTGCGTAGCCAAATCACACATTCCGGCCTCAATATGGGTGCCTGCAACGGTTGCAGGTTCATTATCGCCGGAATGGAGGAAAAACCCTGGAGGAAATTATGGCATATGTAACTATGAAACAGATGTTGGAGACCGGTGTTCACTTTGGTCACCAGACCCGTCGTTGGAACCCCAAAATGCGTCCTTACATTTTCGGCGCACGTAACGGTATCCACATCATGGACCTGCAGCAGACTGTAAAGCTTTTCCGTAAAGCTCACGACTTCATCGCTGACAGCGTTGCAAAAGGCGGCAAAGTACTCTTCATCGGTACCAAGCGTCAGGCTCAGGAAGCTATCGCTGCTGAAGCATCCCGCGCTGGTATGTTCCACGTAACCCACCGTTGGATGGGTGGTACTCTGACCAACTTCCAGACCATTAAAAAGAGCATCGATCGCCTCAAAAAGCTTGAAGAAATGTTCGAAGACGGTTCCATCAAGCGTTTCCCCAAAAAGGAAATCGTAATGATGGGTCGTGAGGTAAAAAAACTGAACCTCGCACTCGGCGGTATCAAAGACCTTAACGGTGCGCCCGCTGTTGCTTTCGTAATCGATCCCAAGCGTGAGCAGATTGCTATTCAGGAATGCCGCAAACTCGGTATCCCCGTAGTTGCAGTTGTAGACTCCAACTGCGACCCCGATATGGTTGACTACATCATTCCTGGTAACGATGACGCTATCCGCGCTATCAAGCTCTTCGCTTCCCACATGGCTGATGCTTGCCTCGAAGGCGCAGCCCGCCGCAAGGAAGACAAAGCTATGGAAGCTGAAGAAACCAAAGCCGCTGAGAAAGCTGTAGAAACTAAAGAAGAAACTCCTCAGGAGGCAAAATAATCATGGCTATTACCGCACAAATGGTTAAGGCCCTGCGCGAGAAAACCGGCGTAGGAATGATGGATTGCAAAAAAGCTCTCGCTGAATGCGACGGCAACGAAGAAAACGCAATCAAATACCTGCGTGAAAAAGGTCTCGCCAAGGCTGCTAAAAAAGCAGGCCGCGCTACCAGCGAAGGTCTGGTCGGCACTTACACCCACAGCAACGGCAAACTCGTTGCTATGGTTGAACTCCAGTGCGAAACTGACTTTGTTGCTAAGGCAGAACAGTTCATTCAGCTGTCCAAAGACCTCGCTATGCAGGTTGCTGCAACCAACCCTGTTTGTGTAAAGCCCGAAGATCTGCCTCAGGACATGCTTGAGAAAGAAAAAGAAATCTACAAGCAGCAGGCCATCGCAGAAGGCAAGCCCGAAAACATCGCTGAAAAGATAGTTGAAGGCCGTGTCAACAAATACTACAAAGAAGTATGCCTTCTTGAGCAGCCCTTCATCAAGGACGACAAGAAGACCATTAAAGATCTCCTCAACGACACCATCGCGGTTCTCGGTGAGAACATGCAGATCGGTCGCTTCGCCCGCATCAACCTCGCGGAAGCAGTCGCTGAAGAAAGCGAAGCCAAATAAGACTTCATTTAAAACGGGCCGCAAGGCCCGTTTTTTTTGTCCGTTTTTTAACAAGCGGAGACCCTCTACCAAGGACCCAATTGCATAGAACAACAATTGCCCTTCACAGCACCGGAAAACTGCAAAAACGAACTTCCTTTCAAAAGCGAATCCTGCTCAATAAATTGAAAGAAGTTCAGCGGTGGATATTTTTCTAAGCTCAAATCAATACGGACATGGCCGTATGGGTTTGAGCTTTTTAAAGGGCAATTTTCGCCCGGGCAATTACCGGAAGCGGAATTTTCTGGTAGCATCGGGCCACTGAACAGAAACGGAAAAATAACAATTATATACAGCCGGACATAAGAGGGAAGCCCCTCTCGCGCCACATAAATCAAGCTCCGGCAGCTTTATCTACTCATAACCGGACAAGATCCGCGGAAAAACGGGAGAAACTATGGACAAATTGCAGTATTCACGGGTAATGATCAAACTCAGCGGTGAGGCACTCGCAGGTGACCAGCAGTTCGGTATTCAGCCTTCAGCAACCAGCCAGTTCGCAGGCGAAATTGCAGAAGTTGCGAAAAAAGGACTTCAGGTTGCTTTGGTCATCGGTGGCGGTAATATTTTCCGCGGCATGTCTGATTCTGCAAAAGGCATGGACCGCGCTTCTGCCGACTACATGGGTATGCTCGCAACCATTATGAACGCTCTGGCTGTTCAGGATGCCCTTGAGAAGCTGGGATGTGATACAAGAGTTATGTCCGCTATCCCCATGCAGGCCGTGGCCGAGCCTTATATCCGCCGCAGGGCCGTCCGTCACCTTGAAAAAGGTAGGGTGGTCATTTGTGCAGCAGGTACCGGTAACCCTTACTTTACTACCGATACCGCAGCCGCACTCAGGGCCATGGAACTGAAAACCGAGGCCATCATCAAGGCAACAAAGGTTGACGGTGTCTACGACAAAGACCCCATGAAACACGACGATGCAGTTAAATTTGAATCTATCACCTACCTTGAAACTCTGGAAAAGAGACTGGGCGTAATGGACTCCACCGCTACTTCACTGGCTATGGACAACAACATGCCCATCATTGTTTTCAACCTTTTCGAGAAAGGAAATATCGAAAGAGTTGTTAAAGGTGAGCAGATCGGAACAATTGTTCACGGAGGATAATAATGATTAATGAAGTTCTTGCCGACGGCAAAAAAAGAATGGAAGGCGCGCTGACCGCACTGGAAAACGATTTCGCAAAACTGCGCACAGGCCGCGCTGCCACCTCGCTGGTGGATAATGTTCCTGTTGATTACTACGGAACACCTACTCCCATTAACCAGCTGGCTTCCGTTTCCATCCCGGATTCCCGTACCATCTCCATCCAGCCTTGGGACAAAGGTGCGTTTCCCCTTATCGAGAAAGCACTGCAACAGTCCGATCTCGGCTTGAACCCCGTTAACGACGGAACTGTGCTGCGGATCACCATTCCTCCCCTTACTGAGGAGCGCCGCAAGGATCTGGTTAAGATCGCTAAAAAGTATACAGAAGACTCTAAAATCGCCCTGCGTAATGTACGCCGCGACATGAACGATACTCTGAAAAAGCTGGAAAAGGACAAGGATATTTCCGAAGACGAACAGCGTAAAGCTCAGGATGATGTTCAGAAACTTACCGACCAGTACGTTAAAAAATGTGACGTAGCATGCGGCGAAAAAGAGAAGGAAATTCTGGAAATCTAATATAATGATGCCCCGACATTTAGCCGTCATTATGGATGGCAATGGACGGTGGGCACAGGCCCGTGGACTTTCCAGAAGTGAAGGCCACAGGGCTGGAACAGAAGCGGCGAGAAACATCGTCACCCGCTGCCGGGAACTAGGCATCGGGCATCTGACCCTGTATACCTTTTCGAAGGAAAACTGGGCCAGACCCAAAGATGAAATCAGCACGCTTTTCGACCTGCTGACAGTTTTCCTGAAAAAGGAACTTAACAGCTTGCGTGAGCAGGACATACGCCTGAAAATATTAGGGGAACTCTCTGAGTTCCCCTTCGGCGTAAGGCAGGTTGTGGCCCACACCATTAAAAAAACGGAAAATTGCAAATCCATGACACTTAATCTGGCCCTGAACTACTCTGGGCGGGATGAGTTAGTGCGGGCTTGCAAAAAAATGATTTCTGAAGGTGTCAGCGAAGATGAAATCACCGAGGAATCACTATCCGGTTATCTTTATACAGCCGGACAGCCCGATCCTGACCTGATTATCCGCACCAGCGGGGAGCAGAGGTTATCAAACTACCTACTCTATCAAGCCGCATACTCTGAACTATACTTCACTGATGTCTACTGGCCGGACTTCACACCACAAGAACTGGATAAAGCTCTTGAAGACTTCAATCGGCGCCAGCGCCGTTTTGGAAAAACCGGTGAACAAATCTAAAGCAAATCCCGTTGAGATAATCTCAGCGGGATTTTTTATTACCCAGCCACACCTCCCTCTTCATATTTCTAGCGACAAATTCATTTTTTTATCGACAAAATCATGCAAAGTGCTTTATTCTATTTAGAAAATATACTCAGAAGCAGATGCTGTACTGATTCTAAAAATAGTCTAAATGCACATTTTTGAACAATGATGTCTACATGAATAAAGGGAGGTACTTCATGTCATCAAAAGTAATTACCAGCCTGATTGTCAGTCTGACAGTCTGCCTGCTTGTCGCTGGTTGTGTTCCCCAAAAAAACACCCGGCAGAATCAAGCTGTTAAAACGGCAGTCAGAACTGAGACAGTAGTAGTGACACCTATTGTTACAGGTAAAGCCCTCGTAAAAAGTAATGTCCGGGAAGTTTCCTCCTCCAAAGCAAGTATCGTTGATATCCTTGCCCAAAATACACAGGTTGAACTCATCGGTAAGAACGGCAACTGGTATAAGGTCAAACGCATGGATGGCAACGGCAATCCCGGTTTTGTCTATCATAAACTGATCAATCTCGATTTCAGCAACTACCTTGGCACCAGGGGGCGCAACAAAGAAAAAACAGTTCTTTATACTGCGCCGGACAAAAAATCCCCCACCGTCAGAATTCTACAACCCCAGACAACTTTCGACATCCTTGGTATTGATAATAATTTCTACAGGATCAAAGGAGAAGACTTCGAGGGCTTCGCCCAGACCAGAGTATGTGTTGCAAATCCGCTCAGTCCCATTGCTAAAACTGAAACAAGGACAATCACAACAAAAATTATCCCGGAAGACTCCGGATCACCTAATGTTTTTTCTGCAAAGCCTCAAACCGCTGTAGCAGCAAAACCCAAGAAAAAAATCCAGCCACGAACAAGCACCAGAACGAAAAAGAAAACCACCGTTAAGAAAAATAGTGGAGATCCAAGTGCAGGGGCAGCCCTTTTCGGTGCATTTGCCAGTGCTCTACTCAGCGGGGGAAATGCCAATGCCGCAACCAACAATGTTCCGGTTCAATCCTCCAACGACCAGTTGAAAAATATTCTCAAAAGCGTCAGTGCCGGTAAAGAACTTGCCGCTAAGACCGTAGAAATACGAGAGCAGATGCTGCAAGCCCTGAACGAAACACGGGCACTGCAATCATTGGTTGGCGCAACAGTTGTCGCCATGAACGGCAATTACAAAATTGCTGCGGATACTGCACGGGGTGTAAGCAGTACCGGAATGAAGAAAATATCCATCAAGGCCTTCATCAAGGACCTTTCCTATGAGCCGACTGATTCAATCGAAGGAGCGGCAGTAAAAATTGCGCAGAACGGAAAGATGCTTCGTGCTCTTGAGAGCAAGATTAAATCTGAAGCGGCAGAATTCTCTACACTTAACGATCTGCAGGTTCAAAACCTTGATTCCATTATCGGATCATTCTCAAACAACCTGCACGCATCGAATACCCTTTACGATTTCAGTATCGACAAAGCCAATAATGTCATTATTAGAATTGACCGGGCCATCACCGCTTACGATGAAAAAGCAGGTCCTATGGCTGCTGAAGCAGCCAAACAGGCCGGGGTCATCGCCCTAGCGACAGCTGAACTGGTTTCCGTTATCAGCAATGCGCAAAATGATCCCATTCAGGCTTTAACAGCCCTGCCGCGGATGATGGAAATTCAGGAAGAACTGACCAACCTGACCACCCTGTTCGCTGATTTCCAAGCTGACTACGAATACATTGAAGAAAACTCGGCAGTTATTACCCAGCAAGGCAAAGACATCAGCAAAATCATTATGACAGCGCGCAGGAAAAACACTCAGGTTACGACTCTGCTTGAGTCATACTACCAGAAAAAATTAGCCCTTAGCAGTAGGCTTAAAAAGCAAATGGCAAGCCAGACTGTTCAAGGTTTCAAGACAGTGGAAAAGAAAGCAGCATCTGTTGCTTTAGCTGAAAACCTGCTAGACTAAACAGAACAAGGATTATCCCAGATGAAAAAGATCAAAATATTATTGGTTTGCGTGATCGCTGTATTGACTCTCGGCGGCTGTGGAGGATTTAAGCATGCCGATTCTGCAAAACAATCAATGGAAGGGGTGCATCAATCTGCTGGCGACCTTAAAGATGAAACCCAGTCTTCAAAGGATCGCACCGAAGAAATCAAAGAAGAAGAAGGTCAGGACTCAACCGAAGGCTACAAGTGGTAGGAAATTATGGCCCGAAAATTTAGTTTCGTTTTCGTTTTACTGGCAGTCCTTCTGTGCAGTCCATGGGCAGAGGCAGTTGAGCTATATATCATGCCTCCCGCCATCGGCAAGGTGCGCAATAAAGAAAAGGACCGCCACAAAACCGAACTTGGGCTGATTCTTAAGGATAAGCAATTCAAAAAAGCTTTGCGTAAAGGAATCATCGGATTCCTGAAACGTGCAGCAGATCAGAGTGCAGGTGTGAAAATAAAACGGGCTGGATTCAATGATAAATTCAACCCCGAATACATCCTTATACCGCTGCTCTTTGTGGATAACGTCATTTCATTTGTTGACGAGTACGGATCAGCTGAACAAAAGCTGTACAAAGGAAGGGTCTATATAGGATTGAACTTCCTGCTCTTTCAGGCAAAATCAGAGTCACTGGTCTACTCTGCTCCCATGCTGGTTTCAGTACCCTATCTGGATAAGACCAAAAACTTCAGTCTTGAACCACTTGCCGGACAAATCCGGGCAGCAATTGTGGAATTCTTTACCGATAAGAAAAGACTCAAAGCAAATGCACGGAATGAACTTGGCAAATGTCTGGCTGACATGGATTACCTGTTTTCAACTAAAGCATGTGAAATCAAAGAGACAAACCTTTCCAAAGGAACGCTTAAGCGCATCCGGAATACGGATAAATACAAATCATTGGCTCAGATGCTGGCCTCGCAGGCTTTATCACAGGAAATGATGGTCCTGCCAGCTAAATCAAGATTCAATGCTATCCGTCGTGGACTGCATGCATCAGTTTCCATGTTCGGGGTATCTTTCCAGCAGGGTTCTGAAAAATTCGGGTTCTCGGAGCGGGATAACGTTTACCAAACCAGTATGCGTATGCCCAAGCCGGAAACCATCTATAGTTTAACAATCAAAACCGGGACTAAAGACAATGACCTCGGTCCGTTCATTGAACGGAACTACACCACCGCAGCCTATATTCAGGGGCAAGGCGATGCCATAAAGTGTATCAAGGCCGTTGATGTAACAATCGCCAAGGACCACATATCCGTTTCGGATGTAAACTTTTATAACAGCCTGATTAATGCCCTGTCCGATCTGGATTCCTGCAAACGGTAACTGGAAAACAGCCAAGGAGTTTTTATGAAAAAAAGATCCATACTCTCAATCATAATTTCCACCCTGTTGGTGATTACCTTCGCAAGTACCGGGATGTGCGGCAGTAAGGACGGCTACAAAATTTACAAAAAAAGCGGTAAGCCGACCATCGTGTTCTCACTGGTGCCACGTATCAAAGGGGAAAACCTTTCCCCACAGGAGTGTGAAAACCTGATCCGTAACCTGAACAAGGCATTACAGCAGGAATTTAACGAGGCAGGTTTTGAAACCCACCGCGACCGTATGATCACAGGTTTCCTTCTCGACTCCTGCAAGCGTTCATACGCTACCTCCCAACAAACAGTTACCGAGGATGAAATTATTTCCATCGCCCGAGACAACGCTGTGGACTATGTTGTCATAGGTGCCTCAGAAGTGGATATTGAATTTGATGAAGATTACGAACAGTACTCCGCGCTGGTAGATATCAACGGAGATTTTCTTGGTGTAGAATTTGATCCGCCGACATCTTATGCCCTGAACCTGACCGGGGAATACATGCACCCCAAAAAAGATAGACTTATCAAACTGGCAGTCATCGATATTGCCCGCAAGATTGCCCGTTTGCGGACCATCGATACAGTTCTGCCCCACTGGCAGGAAAATAATAAAAAGAGATAAAAAATGGGGAGCAACCAAGTTGCCCCCTTTTTAATTAATCTTCTTCCAATTGTGCTGGATCAAGTTCGGCTTTGGCGTAATCCATATACAAGCCGGAATCGATAAAGATCTTACAAATTTCTTCATCAATGTGGTTATCCTTAACCATAAATCCTAAAATCTTAATTGCCTGTGAAAGCTTCATGGGCTTTTTGTAAGGTCTGTCTTTTGCGGTCAAAGCCTCAAAGATATCAGCAACAGCCATTATCCGGGCCTGTAAGGGCAAATCATCTCCGGACAAACCTTTGGGATACCCGGAGCCGTCCAATTTCTCATGATGCGAGGCTGCAATTTCCGGCACACGGGCAAGACGTTTTGGAAAGGGTAAACGGGAAAGCATCTCATTGGTGATTGCCGCATGGCTTTCAATAATCTGGCGTTCCTTTTCGGTAAGTGTACCTTTGCGAATACTAAGATTCTTTACTTCATCCTCAGTCAACCAATTAAAAGTTTCACCGTTACTTTCATAAGTACGTGAAGCAATAGCTTCCACTCTGGCAATCCGGTCATCGGACATAAATTCCTTAGGAATATTGCAAGAGTTGATGAACAGGCGGTCTTCCTCAACCTGCTCAAGCTCTACGGCGTAGCGCATTTCAATTTCAGATACTTTAGAAGGGGCAGCACCATTTAAAAGTGCTGCCACAGTTTCTTCAAGCTGCTTGTTCTTGATGATCTCGGCAATTAACCTGAAACGGGCATCAACCATTTCTGCACGGTCAAAAATTGTTTCGAGCTTGGTGGATTTGTCCACTACATGCTCGGGAATCGAAATCTTACCTACATCATGCATCCATGCGGCAAGCTTTAACTCTTCAAGCTCATCCTCATCGAAACACACTTCAGCAAACTGCCCTTCTTTAAGGCAGTTAACCTTATCGGCAATCATCATGGAGATGGACACCACCCGCTCAATATGACCGTTGGTATAAGGGGATTTGGCATCAATAGCCGCAGCAATACTTCTAATTACCGAATACAGAAGATCTTTAAGACCTTGGATCAGCTGAGCGTTAGTCAAAGCAATTGCGGCTTGAGAGGCCAGTGAGCCTACAATATCAACCACTCCGGGTGAGAATTCGATAATTTCACCATCCTCATCAATGGCATTAAGCAATTGCAATACCCCGATAATATCCTGCTCGTGGTTTTTCAGTGCCAATACAAGCATTGATTTGGAACGATATCCGGTAGCTGCATCATATTTGCGTGGCCCGGTGAAATCGAAACCTTCTGCCTCATAAACATCGGCGATATTGATTGTTTCACCTGTCAAAGCACAGTGAGATGAAACATTTGAATGGTTTGGTTTATTCCCAGAAGAAAAAAGAGGGACAGGAGGCAAAGTTATCTCATTGCCACTAGTACCGCCCATACGGACGTCCATAGTATCATTCTGGAGGATGGAAAACCCGAGCTTGCGCCCTTCTTGATCAACAACATAGAGTGTTCCGGCATCAGCTCCAGTCAAGACACGCGCCTCGTCTACGATCATCTCAAGCAACCGCTCAAGGCGGGTCTCACCGGACAACGCAAGTCCTATCTCGGTCAAACGGTCAACAAGATCATTATCAACGGCACAGTCCTTGTCAAAAAGTTCTTCAATATCACGGCACAGACTGCTGATAACCCCATGATGCTCAGAACCCTTAAACGAATTCAATGCCTTGCCTAAGATTTTATCCAGACTTTCAGTTCCGGAAGATACTTTTCCACTCCGTGACACAGTCCCCTCCCTACAGGATAACCATACCCAAAACAACCACAACGTATGAAAACAGGCACAACGTCAACACAACATGGACAATTTCAATATAACAGGATCGTAACACAATAAAAAGGCGTGAGTATAATTATCTTTCGCTACCCATAACACAAAGTCCTAGGTTCTGAAACCATTACAAGGGATTTATCACAAAGATTGGCGTATGTGAAAGTTCTTCATGATTATCCTATAATTAATTGGAAAAATAACTGTCAACGACTTGCCCGCCACCTATTAATGAATTATAAAAATGGAGTTTTTTGCATAGCTGAACCAGAAATGCTTCAAACTGGCGCATAACTTTACTTCTTTCGGGATAAGAGGTTGTCCCGTCATCAGCGGAAATCATTTCCTTAAGTTGTATTCATATATTTTAATTACTTTTTTTTGGACATTTTTAACCGAGGACTTCATGCCCTTAAGCAGCCTTCAGAAACGAATCATCACTTCCCTGCTCTTAGTTGCAGCTCTCGCCACAGCCCTCATCATGGGCGGTCACGTTTTAACCGGCGGACTGGCTATCTTCTGCACCATCGCTCTTCACGAATTTTATGCCATGTTCTGGCAGGACAAATCTAATCTGGTTTCAAGATTAGTAGGTTTGGCAGCTGGTGCAGGTATAATCCTGACCTCTACAACGGTTTCCCCGGTTTGGATGCTTTTAATTATGCTCGGTGCTTTCTGGCTGTTCAATTTCCGGTTCCTGTTCTCATTCAGTGCTAAACCGGATCAGGCCACCTATCTGGACAGCCTGATTCTCTTTGCCGGACTGGTATATATTCCAGTGACGATGCAATTCATGACCTCCATGACCAGTTGGGAGATCCTTTTTGTCCTTCTTGCTGCTTCTTCTTCGGACACCGCAGCTTTCTATGCCGGAACATTTTTCGGTAAGAAAAAAATATGGCCCCAAATCAGCCCTAAAAAATCATGGGCCGGGTCTATCGGTGGCTTTGCCGGATGCATCATCTGCTGCACTGTTTACGGTTATTTCTTCGGACATGCCCCAATCCTGTATTGGCTTGGACTTGCGGCAGTGCTCAACATTGCATCCCAGATGGGTGACTTTTTTGAGTCCGCGCTGAAACGCAAACTGCAAATTAAAGATTCCGGGAAGATTCTCCCCGGACACGGCGGCGTACTTGACCGCATAGATAGTCTTGTGCTTGCCCTTCCTGTTTACATTCTGGCAAGACAAATACACACTTTCTTCTAAACCGGACCTGAAAATCAGATCCATAAACAAGACGGAAATAACGACTTGAAAACATATATTTCTTCCTGGCCGGCAAAAGTAACATTACCGGATTTTCCCAGATCCATCTCCATTCTGGGCAGCACCGGCTCTATTGGAACCAGCACTCTTAAAGTAATTGAACAGCACCCGGACCTTTTTAAAGTTACTGCCCTTGCCGGGGCCAGAAATGCCAAGCTACTGGCGGAACAGGCCATCAAGCATCGCCCCCTATATCTGGCTGTACTTAATGACGAGGCTGCTGCGGAACTGAAAAGCCTTCTCCCCGCTGATTACAAACCGAAAATCCTGACTGGACCTTCTGCATACATTACCCTTTCCGAACTGGAGGAAGTTTCCGTAGTCCTCTCCTCTATCGTTGGGGCAGCAGGATTTGAACCGACCCTCGCAGCAGCGAAGAAAGGCAAAATGATCGCCCTTGCCAACAAGGAATCACTTGTTCTCGGCGGTCATATTATCCGTGAAGAATGCCACCGCACCGGAGCGACAATCCTTCCGGTCGACTCCGAACACAACGCCCTCTTTCAAGGTCTGGCCGGACACGGCGGAGAGGAAGTCAGCAGACTGATTCTGACTGCTTCCGGTGGACCTTTCCGTGGCAAATCAAAAGAATTTCTTGAAACCGTAACCCGCGACCAGGCCTTGGCCCACCCTAACTGGGATATGGGTGCAAAAATCAGTATCGATTCCGCAACCCTTATGAACAAGGGACTGGAATTCATCGAAGCCTGCCATCTCTACGGCCTGCCGCCGGAGCATGTGGATGTTGTGGTTCACCCGCAGTCCATCATCCACTCTCTGGTAGAATATGTTGACGGTTCTCAGCTTGGGCACCTCGGCGTGCCGGACATGCAGATTCCCATTGCTTTCTGCATGTGCTTCCCGCAACGTGTACCCTTGAAACTTAAACCGCTTAATCTTGCAGAGGTGGGAACACTGACTTTTGAAAAGCCGGACTTGGAAGTATTCCCATGTCTTAAACATGCAGCGGATTCCTTTGCAGCCGGACAGAGCCACCCAATCGTGCTCAACGCAGCCAACGAAGTTGCGGTCGATCTTTTCCTGAAAGAAAAAATTAAATTTTTGGATATTCCGGCTATTATCGGCAAAGCACTGGATGCCCACGCCGGATGCGACGTAAGTGAGTCCGGAGCAGTTCTGGAACTGGACATCAAAACCAGACGGGACGTTATGGAGTCCATAGTCTAAGGAAAAATTATGTCTTGGATAGTTGATTTTATTCTGGTCCTCGGCGGACTGATTTTCTTCCATGAACTCGGGCACTTTCTTGCTGCGCGCATGCTTGGCATCGGCGTGAAGACCTTTTCCCTCGGCTTTGGTCCCCGTATCGCCGGATTCACATGGGGAGCAACCAACTACCGTCTGTCCCTGATCCCGCTTGGCGGATACGTCAGCCTTGCAGGTGAAGAGCGGGATATGACAGAGGACAACGGGTTCAACAAAAAAGAACTTTTCATGAACCGTCCGCCGTGGCATCGCATGATTGTGGTTGCCGCAGGTCCTTTATTCAACTTTGTCCTTGCATGGGTGATTTTTTGGGGAATCATCATCAGCAATGGTCAGATGGGCCTTGCTCCTAAAGTAGGCAAACTCCAACCGGGCAGTCCTGCAATGCATGCCGGAATTGAGGTTGGTGATAACGTCCTAACGATTGAAGGACATAAAATAATCTTCTGGTCCGACCTTGCAGAAACCATTCAAAACAGTCAGGGGGAAACTCTCGACTTTGTAATTGAAAGAGATGGCACAACCAAAGAAATTGCAGTCAAACCACAGGTTCAGGAACTCAAAAACATCTTCGGCGAAACAATTCGCCGCCCCGTAGTAGGCATCGTGGCCGCAGGTGACTCCAAAACCATTGAAATGAATGGGATCGATGGGGCTGTTGCTGCTGCAGAGCAGACATGGAACGTCACCAAACTTATCTGCACCAGCATCGTAAAAATGGTTGAGCGGGTTGTGCCCATGGATTCCATTGGCGGACCGATCATGATTGCGCAGGCTATCAAGCAACAATCAGAACGCGGGTTACTTGAACTGCTCCAATTCACCGCTTTCATCAGCATCAATCTCGGATTGCTTAACCTATTGCCCATCCCGGTTCTGGATGGTGGGCACCTGTTATTTTTCAGCCTTGAAACTATTCTGCGTAAACCGCTTAACGAAAGGCTTCAGGCCGCAGCGACCCGTATCGGTCTCCTTTTACTGCTCTGCCTGATGGCGTTTGCAATTTTCAACGACATAGTAAGAACATTAAGCAGCAAATGAGTATATCCATAGAAAAGAAAGAAGACCTTCTACTAGCCATCAACGGCACAGAAGAAAATTTACAAATTGTACTGGCTGCAAGAGATGGTGAAGATGAACCTTATTCCCTTCTCGAAGCCAAACGACTTATTGTACCGGGACGCTCGGTAAACTTCATGGTTCCCTCTATCCGGGACTCCCTGAAACTGTTCGGCTATGATGCCGGATCAATCTCCCGGGTAGCTCTTATGGCGGGGCCGGGAAGCTTTACCGGATTACGCCTCACATTTGCTGCAGCCG
>DDLU01000108.1 GCA_002340305.1 Desulfovibrio sp. UBA2564 | reverse complement strand
CTGCTCTGGCACTTATGCATGTGTTGGGGCCGCGTATTAAATCCGCCGGACTTGACGAGCTTACTGCTGATCTGGAAATTCCGCTTATCCCCGTGCTTGCGGAGATGGAAAAGGCCGGGATCAGTATTGATCTGGAAGCTTTCAAGGATTTTCTTGCCGAGGTTAACGAGCGCATTAATGAACTGACTCGCACTATCCATGATCGCGCCGGGGAACCTTTCAATATCCGCTCCAGCCAGCAGATGGCGACTGTCCTTTTTGATACTCTCGGCCTTAAGCCGGGCGGCAAGACTCCCAAGGGGGCGCTTTCCACTGCAAACTCCGTGCTTGAAAAACTTTCCGGGCAGCATGAAATAATTACTGATATTCTTGAGTACCGGAAGATGGAGAAGCTGCGTTCCACTTACCTCGAACCGCTTCCCAAGCTTGTCGGTCACAACGGGCGTATTCATACAAATTTCAACCAGTTGGCTACTGCTACCGGCCGTCTTTCCAGTTCCGGTCCCAACTTACAGAATATTCCCATTCGCGGGGATCAGGGCAAGCGTATGCGTGCCTGCTTTACTGCCGGGGAGGGCCTGCGCCTTGCCGCAGCTGACTATTCTCAGGTTGAGTTGCGCGTGCTGGCTCATTTTTCCGGTGATCCGGCACTTGTTTCTGCTTTTGAACATGACGAGGACATCCACTCCCGCACAGCTGCACTACTTTTTGATCGTGATCCTGCGGAAGTAACTTCCGATGAGCGTCGCAACGCCAAGACCATTAACTTCGGTCTGATTTACGGCATGGGACCGCAGAAGCTTTCCCGCGAACTGGGCATCAAGATCAAAGAAGCCAAGGAATTTATTGCCAAGTATTTTGAAAAGCTGGATGTGCTCAAGGAATTTTATGATTCAGTGGTAGAGCAGGGCCGGGAAAAAGGTTACGTGACCACACTTTCAGGTCGCCGCCGTCTATTGCCTGAATTGCTTTCCACCAGTCCGCAGGTTCTTTCTCAAGCCCGCAGGCAGGCTATTAACACTGTCATTCAGGGAAGTGCTGCCGATATTATCAAGATGGCCATGATTAAAGTGGCTGATAATGCTGAGATTAAACATCTGGGTGGCAGTTTGATCCTGCAAATTCATGATGAACTTCTCGTGGAAGGACCGGAAGAGAATATTGAGGAAATCGGTAAGCTTCTGCAAAAGGATATGCAGACCGTAGCGACTCTTGCCGTGCCGCTTAAAGTCGATCTCGGCCTGGGACGTAACTGGGCACAAGCGCATTAATTTTTTTTAAAAGCTTGAATCTTGCGCCTAATATTTTTAGAATCCGGCAGATTACTTAAGGAGTTCAATTATGTCTGATGATAAAAAATGCGGCTGCGGCAGTGAATATGCCAAAGATATGCCTATTCCTGAGGTTAATTTTTCCTCTTTCATTATGTCCATGAGTTCTTCAGCCATGGTTCATTTGGGTGAAGTTCCTGATCCTTCAACCGGGCAGGTTAATTTTTCTCCGGTGCTTGCCAAGCAGTCCATTGATGTGCTGGCTGTACTTGAAGACAAAATCAAAAACGGCATGACTGCAGATGAAGAACGACTCCTTTGCGAGATGTTGTACAGCCTGCGCATGAAATACGTGCAGAAAACCCAGAAGTAGCCAGCCTTTTTCGACTTTTCTTTTGTGTCCTTAACGGGCATGTCTTTTTACCGATCTTTCCGGGCGCGTTCAGCCGCGCCCTCTTCTTAACATATTTATTTGCAAGGATGGATGATTATGAGTGCCGTACCTGTAGGACTTGTAGGCGTAACCGGATACACCGGGATGGAACTTACCCGTATTTTGAGCAATCATGACGGCATGAAGCTTGTCCGTGTTACCTCCCGTGCCGAGGCAGGTAAAAAACTGGCCGATATTTATCCTTTCCTGAATGGCATGGAACTCGGTGCGCTCGAGATTACTGTTCCTGATGTTGAAGGCCTTGCCGAAGCCTGTGATCTGGTTTTTCTTGCTGTACCGCACAAAACAGCTATGAACATCGGTGGTCAGCTTTACGATAAAGGTATCAAAGTTGTGGATCTCAGTGCTGATTTCAGGATTCGTGATCGCGAAATCTACGAAGAGTGGTACAAAGTTGATCACACCCGTGAGGACCTTCTTCCTGAAGCTGTTTACGGTTTGCCGGAATTCTACCGTGATAAGGTTAAGGGTGCCAAGCTTGTTGCCAACCCCGGTTGTTATCCAACATCAGTGATTGTTGGCCTGACCCCGGCTTTGCGTGCCGGGTTGGTTGAAACTTCCGACATCGTCATTGATGCCAAATCCGGCACCAGTGGAGCAGGGCGTAAAGCCGCTGTTGGTACTCTTTTTTGTGAAGTCGCTGACTCTTTCCGTGCTTATGGCCTGACCACCCACCGCCACACCCCTGAAATTGAGCAGGAACTTGCTGTTGCATCCGGTGAAGATATGACTGTTTCATTCAACACCCATCTGCTGCCCATTGATCGTGGTATTCTTTCCACCATTTATACCAAGCTGAAACCGGGGGTGACTGCTGCGGATATCCGTGCTGCTTACGAAAAGTCTTACGGCGATGAGAAAATGATCCGTTTTCTGCCTGAAGGTCAACTGCCGGAAACCCGTTGGGTGCGTGGAACCATGTACTGTGATGTGGCAGTTGTCCCGGATGAGCGCACAGGGCGATTGATTGTTCTTGCTGCTATCGACAACCTTTGCCGGGGTGCTTCCGGGCAGGCTGTTGCCAATGCCAACCTTATGCTTGGTTATGCAGAAACCAGAGGTTTATCGCTTGCTCCCATGATGCCCTGATTTTTGATAATTTTATAAGTGAAGCAGATTGATATTAACATCTCAATGCAGTATGTTATTGATTGATTTGTTTTAGCCTTTTAAAATTGTTCTTAGGGAATCCTGTTTTATGATTACATGCACGGATGTCTTTCTTGATTCGTTCTTTGTTGCCCGGCAACCTGTTTTTGATGCGCAGAAAAATATTTGGGGTTATGAGCTGCTTTTCCGCAACTCAGAAGGCACCAATACTGCTGATATTGGCGATGACGATGCTGCCACATCGCAGGTTATTGCCGACGGGTTCGGGTTGATTCAGGATGATATTGAAGATGGACAGCGGCTACTTGTTAATTTTCCGCGCAATATGCTTTTGGAAGGTGCAGCCGATTTTCTGCCTCCAGAAATTTGTGTAGTGGAAGTTCTTGAGCATGTTCAGCCTGAACCGGATGTGCTTGAAGCCCTTCGAGATCTGAAAGATCGCGGCTACGTTTTGGCTCTTGATGATTATGTCGGGCAGGAAGGATTTGAGCCTTTTATTGACCTTGCTGATATTGTGAAAGTCGATTGTCTGGATTTGGATCAGGATGAACTTGCAAATATCGCGGGTAATCTTAAACAATTAGATGTGCATTTGCTTGCTGAAAAGGTTGAAGATAATGAGATGTTCGACCTTTGCCGTAACTTGGGATTTGAACTTTTTCAAGGATTCTTTTTTAGCCGTCCTGAAATTATTCCCGGTAAGAAAATTTCCACCAACAACATAAACCGTTTGCAATTGCTGAGTGCCATAAGTGGCGAAGAATTCGAGGTTGAGGATTTGACTAAGGCAATTAACTCTGATGTCTCGGTCAGTTATCGTCTTCTTAAATTCATGAATTCGCCAGCTTTTGGGTTGCCAAATGAAATTAATTCCATTCAGCAGGCCATCGCCCTGATCGGATATAGGAAGTTAGCCGGCTGGCTGCGCATGATTCTACTTTCGGATATGAGTTCCGGGCCTGCCGGAAATGAATTGGCTTTCTTATCAATCAAACGGGCCAAGTTTCTGGAGCTTGTCTGTCGGGATATGAAAAATTGTCCGCTTTCAGCCGAATCAATGTTCATGCTGGGGCTTTTCTCTCTTTTGGATGTTTTACTTGGACGACCTATGCCTGAACTGATGGAAGAGCTTCCGGTGGAAAAAGATCTTGTTAAGGCTTTGATCGGTGAAGAATGTGATGCTCTTGTTTATCTCAATTTGATCAAGCTGCTTGAAAAAGCAGACTGGGATGGACTGACCAAGTTGATCATGGATAATAAATTGTCACCCATTTCCGTGGCTCGAAATCATATGGCTGCAATGCAGTGGGCCAATGAAATTGTTGTGATGGGCCAAGCTGGAAATAATTAGGATAATTAATAGAGAATATTGTGAGCAGGGAAGAATTTAAGCTGGATAAAAAAGATTTTGAACTTTTGCGGAAACAGATTTACCGTATGTGCGGATTGACTATATCTGACGGAAAAGAATACCTGATCCTGCACCGTTTTAAGGCCTTGTACAAATCTCGTAACTGTCGTTCGTGGACAGATTTTTATAAGCTTCTGGTCTCCGGGGATATGCAATTCAAGGAAGAGGCTATCTCTGCCATCAGTACCCATGAAACAAGTTTTTTTCGGGATAATCATCCTTTTACATCCATCAGGAATAAGGTCCTTCCTGAGCTTTTGAAGAGTCGCCGTCCGGGTGCCGATATAAAAATCTGGTGCGCAGCTTCTTCAACAGGTCAGGAACCGTATTCTCTGTCTATGCTCATCCATGAATGGACCAGAACAGTAGGGGCAGGGAGGATTTCTCCTGCCGATTTTTCAATTCTTGCTACTGATATTTCCGGTGCTGTGATTGAGAAGGCCAAGACCGGGCTGTTTACCAATCACGAAAAATCAAGGGGCCTTCCTGCGACTTATGATAAGTATTTTGATAAAGTAGGCGGTCGGTGGCAGGTTCAACCACCTGTGCAGTCCATGGTTACTTTCAAGAAATTTAATCTTCTCGATTCCTTTCGGTCTCTTGGGCAGTTTGATTTCGTTATGTGCCGCAACGTTTTAATTTATTTTGATGACCTTACAAAGGTGGATATCGTTCACCGCATCCATGATTTATTGCCGGATAAGGGCTATCTCATGCTTGGGTCAACTGAAACACTTGCGGGCCATACTGACCGCTTTGCTACCGAGCATATGGGAGCGGTTATTCTTTACCGCAAGATGCGTGGCATAAAATAAAAAACACCGGATTCTCCTTGAGAACTCGGTATTTCCATTTGTTCTGGTTAACTGATTTATATTTCGTATTTATTGTCGAAAAGTGTTCTGATTTTCTGGATGAACATATCCATGTCGGCAACTGGTTTAAGCAGAACATTGTCAGATGAAATACCGTAAGCTCGAACATCTGGCGGAACAGCGTAATCAACTGATCCGGTATGAATAATGAAATCCATATCCGGGTGCAGCTCCTTTAAATGAATGATGAGGTCATTGCCGTGCATGACCGGAAGTCGCATATCTACAATAGCGATATCAGCATGTTCGGTTTTCATAAGAGTCAGGGCATCTTCTGCGCTTCCTACCGAGATTACATCCAGACCTTCGTCTTCCAGGTAGTCAACAAGATTTTCCCTGACCATCTGCTCATCATCGACAACCAGAATTCGCATATACTCTCCATTCCCATCAGTACTTGTTTGAGCAAATTAACCTAAAAACTTATCTCATTTCATATGTAAGCATAATGCAATGTGTTTTTCTTGGCAACGAAAATGAGGCCAAAGTTTATATTATGGTTTGGAATAAAAAAGGAGGACTCCATTGAAGCCCTCCTTTTGTTTACTTATGTGTGGCAGCTGTTTAGCAGCAGAAAGTATTGTAGACCTGCCTGTCTTTGTACTCTGCTTTTTTTCCATCATTCCATTGTTTGACCGGGCGGTAGTAACCGACGATACGGGTGTAGACTTCAGACTCAGCTCCGCACTCAGGGCAGGTGTGATGTTCACCCTGAATGTAGCCGTGTTCCTTGCAGATGGAGAAAGTCGGGGTGATGGAGAGGTAAGGTATTTTGGTTTTTTTGAATGCTTTAATGATGAAGTTTTTCAAGGCATCAAGGTCCGCTGTGGATTCACCGAGGAAAGTGTGGAACACAGATCCGCCGGTATACAGAGGCTGGAGCTTGTCCTGATGCGAAAGGGCAAGGACTACATCTTCGGAAACTCCCACCGGGAGAGTGGTGGAGTTGGTATAGTACGGGGTTCCGTTACCGGAAGTCTGGATATCCGCGTAAAGGGATTTATCTATTTTTGCCAGACGGTAACTGGTGCCTTCTGCCGGAGTAGCTTCAAGGTTGTAGAGGCTTCCGGTCTCTTCCTGAAATTGGGAGGTCAGGTCTCGCAGGTGGTTGAGTACCCTGGTCATGAGCCTTATGCCGGATGGAGTTTCGATACCTTTACCGAGCAGGTTCAGACAGGCTTCGTGACCGCCCAGTAGACCGATTGTGGAAAAGTGGCCTTTGTATCCATTTTTCAGATAACGGCGGGACCAAGGGAACATTCCGTTATCAAGGTTAGTCTGAATCAGCTTGCGCTTGAACTCAAGGGAGTTTTTAGCCTGAATTGCGTATTCTTCGATGAGGTCAAGGAAATCCTCTTCGCCCTGTGCAAGATAAGCGAGCTTGGGCAGGTTGAGGGTGACCACGCCGATGGACCCGGTCAGGTCCCCGGCTCCGAAGAGGCCGCCGACCTTGTTACGCAGTTCGCGTAAATCCATTTGCAGACGGCAGCACATAGAGCGTACGTCTTCGGGATTGAGGTCGGAATTAATGAAATTCTGGAAGTAAGGTACGCCGTACTTGGCGGTCAGGTCGAGCAGGGTGTGCCCGATCTTGGAATCCCAAGGGAAGTCTTCGGTCACGTTGTAAGTGGGAATGGGGAAGGAGAAAATACGGTTGTGCTGATCGCCGTTAACCATAACTTCAAGGAAAGCACGGTTAACCATTTCCATTTCCTCGGCATATTCGCCATAGGTGGAATCCTGAAGTTCGCCGCCTATGATTACAGCTTCTTTGGCGATATGTTTAGGCGGAACAAGGTCAAAGGAAAGGTTGGTGAACGGGCTTTGTCCTCCCCATCTGGAGGTGGTGTTCAGGTTGAACACGAATTTTTGCATGGCATGACGCACTTCCTCATAACTGAGGCCGTCATGGCGGATGAACGGGGCGAGGTAGGTATCAACATTGTTGAATGCCTGAGCACCGGCCCATTCATTTTGCAGGGTGCCGAGAAAGTTGACCATCTGTCCGAGGGCGGTGTCAAAGTGACGAGCCGGTCCAGCGCAGGAACGGCCTTCAAGGTTGAAACCTTCCAGTAAAAGATCGCGCAGGGACCATCCGGCGCAGTAGCCGGCCAGTCCGTAGGAAAGATCATGGATGTGAAAATACCCGTGTTCGTGAGCCTGTCTGATTTCTTCAGGATATTTTTCAAGAGCGTAACGGGCCTGAATTGTTCCAGAAAGATGAAGCATGAGACCCTGAAATGAATGGGTCATATTGGCATTTTCAGCCACACGCCAGTCACTTTTTTCAAGGTATTCATCAATAGTATCCTTGATATCAAGATAGGCATCTTTTTGATTTCTGAGCCTACGGCGGTTGTCGCGGTAAAGAATGAATTTTTTGGCAACGTGGTGCAGGCGGGAGTCCATAAGCACTTCTTCGACCATATTCTGAACCTGTTCCTGTTCAGGAATGTCGAATCCATCGAGCTTGTATTCCACCTTTCTGGCCATACGTTTGGCCATGAGTGGGTCTTTAATTCCGCTGGCACTCAGTGCTTTGAAAATCGCCTGTGCGATACGCTCAGTCGACCAGGTCTCCAACCGGCCGTCTCGCTTCATTATCTGCGTGGGCATGATCTCTCCTTGGAGGAATGTAGTTCTGGATGGTTAGGTCAAAGCCATCCGGAAGGTAACCTCGGGCAGTTTCGATATCTTCATCTGTGAGGATAGGCACCTTGGTCAGACGAAAATAGAAGGCTTTGGGGTTGGCTTCGGCAAGCTCGAAAATTCTTTCAAGATTTTTCTGCGCCGCTTCAGCGGTAACGGCCTGCCCGGTCAGGGCAGGATACTTCTCATACGGTCCTTTTACGTCCACGGCGAATTTATCCGCCAATCCCTGCTGGAGAATATCTTCCAGAACATCGGGAAGCATTCCGTTACTGTCCATTTTGATGGGCAGTTTGGATACTTTCCTGATTTCGTAGAGTATTTCTCCGAGGTTAGGTACCGTTGTAGGCTCGCCACCAGTGATTGTGACCCCGTCAAGCCATTTTGCTCGGTTCCTTAGGAAAGATCTCATATCCTCTCTGGACAGAAGTGGCAGCCGTTCCATGTTCCAGGCCATGTCGAAATTATGGCAGGTGGGGCAGTTCAGGTTGCAACCGCCGAGGAAAAATACGCAACTGGTCATTCCGGGCCAGTCGCACAGGCTGAGCGGCTCAATACCGCGAAGGTGATTCCATCCAGAAGAGAGTTCGTGCATAATATTTATTTGGAGAATTATGTGTTTTTCGTGTGGGCTTTTGCCCGTTTTATGTCTCAAGGCCCGTGGATTATGGGCTCAATCAATTTCGAAAAGAATACTAACTCAGAGGGATAGTTTTGTACAGGGGGGTGAAAGAAAAATTGCCTTTGCATTGTCGTTAATGGCAATTATAAGTAGTTGTATGCAAATATTATATAATTGAAAAAGTTTTCCACAGGTTCATAACCTTCAAAGAGTATGAAAAAACAGGACTTTTTCTAAACAAAGTTTAGAAAAAAAAGTTGTTCTCAAGACTGAGAACCAGTTTTTGACAATGTGTGGGAAAATAGTGTGGAAGGTTGTGCGGTTGCACAAAGTGATCAGTTCTTTTAGCATAGGGCAGTGTGATTTGGAAAGGGCTTTTGTGCCGAAAATCTAAATCTCCAGACGATGGCACGCTACCTTCCGGGGTAAAGAAGACCTGCTTTTGGGCCGAAAAATTATATATCTGAAAACATAACCTTTCTTGCGGGGTTTTATGAGAAGTCTTTTGCTTATCATCACGCTGGCTGCGCTAAGCCAAATTCCTTCTGTGGCTCAGGCCAGAAGCATGGAGGATGAGCGGGCCATGTGTTTGACCAGAAATGCCCTTGCCCGTTCACAGTGCAAGGGGCCTCATGAATTCAGCTATGTTGGAAAGCAGCGGGATAATATCTATATTTTCAACTCTTTTTACGGTGCTAAATACACCGATTTTTTTTGTAAGATAGATAATGGCGAGATTACGATTGTGTCCCGCAAGAAAAAATTCCGCCGTAGTGTTAATTACTATATTGATGAGAATGAATGCGGGGTAATTGAATATTTTCCTGCTTCCTGCACAAAACGATCTGTTATAAAATGTTGCTTCCCAAAGTCGGAAAAGGAGCTAAAGGCTGATAAAGAAGCGGAGTTCTGGCAGCGTACCATTCCAGATTTACTGAAAGAAGATCAGGAAAAAGCCCTTAAGGAATTGCAGAACAGGACGGCTAAATCTTCCGAAACCAAGCCAGAAGGGCAATAGCCGGAGTTAAGGCGTAAAGCGGCCAGTAAATTTGGTTGTAGGTGAAAAATATTACGGCACCAAGCAGAAAAAGGGAGTAGACCCAAGCTTCGCCATGCTTGGAAAATAGTTTGTCCCTTTCAAGCTTCAGATGGAACATGTCACTGCGTTCCTGCCGGACAGTGTTGCGCTCTGAACGGTTGCGGCCTGATTGCAGCTTATGTCCGCATTTGGAGCATGTTTTGGCGGCGTTGTTGTTTTTTCTGCCGCATTTGTTGCAAGTAATCATTAAATGATAATCCCTTATATTGTTGCCGTAACGTGGCGCGATAGATTTTTTTACGTTAATGTCCTCTGACAGCGTCAATATTTTATTTGTTTATCTGATTTTAGCAAGAAAAGTACCATTATTTTCAGTCAGTTCTTTTTTACAAGCTTTATATTTGTCAGATATGTCTTAAAAATTGGCCTTGGATGAAGAAAATATGCTAGTACTTATAATTCTAAACTTCTTGACTATTGTGGCTGAATTGAGACATTTTCAATCAAATCATTAAGAAAGTGTTGATGGAGTGTTCATGAGTGATGTGTCCCAGGATAAAGCGCAGATTCCTGATAAAGATAAGCGGATAGATTTCTACCTGAAAGTACTGGGCCGCCTGAAAGAACGCAGTACCCTGCGCGAGGTGCTCGAGCGTGAAGTCTTTCTTGAATTCATCAAGTATAACAATAGCCGCATCAATGAATTTCCTCTACTGGAAAAACAGCAGAGCGGGATTATTGCTTTATTGTGCCACCGCTCAACCGATCTTCCTGCCCATGAATTCATCAAGAAAATTTTAAGTGAATTTATCCTTATGATCGGCCGTTTCAGTAAATTGAAAAGCGGTAAGGATAAAGATGCGTTTGAGAATATCCGTTCCCGTATAATTAATGCAGAAACTCTGCTGATAAAGACTGTTCAAGGTGTTGTTTATGCATCCTGTCTCATCTCCGATAACTTTGAAGAAGTGACCCTGCGTCACCTCGGCGAACCTGCTCTTAAGAAATATAACACCCTTCTTGAGCAGTTCGAGATGGATAAGGATTTCTGGCAGTCTCTTATTGAACAGTTTATTACTCAGGAAGTAGAGTCTTCGCTTTCCGATATTATCACTAAAGAACGCTATACCCTGACCCGGGACAAAAACTATATTATCCTGCGTTTTCCCTTTGATGATGTCACTGGACGCTTTGCTTCTGAACTTCCTGCAATTGATAAAACCCGTATCCAGACTGCGTTTGAGCAGGTAGGTGCAGATGGGGAGTCTGCTGAAATCCTCAAGATGACCTACAACACTTTGCTTGAGAGCGGTATTCTGGTTCAGGGTGATGAACCTGTAAGTAATGATATCGTAGAACGCATTGCCCGTATCGTCTGCATTGATCCGGCAACTGCAAAATTTAAGCAGGATTACGACAGCGCCATGGAGGCATTGCGTGAGACCGCTTATTCAGCTGACAACGCAGAAAAAGAAGCGGAATTGGCGCGCCAGTTCCAGTTTGTTCAGGATCAGATTGGGGCCTGCGCCATCGGCGTGAGCATAACTCTTGATATTGTAGTGCGTGAATTTTTGCTTGGTCTTAAGACTTTCACCCAGCGCGATGAAAAAATACTTGGTATTTACCTGCACCAGTTCGGTGTGGAATCTTTAGATAAATTGTTTTTCTACCTGACTGAAGTGAAGTTTTCTTCATTGCTCAAGCGAAAAATGGAGGGTGAAGAAAGCAAAATGCAATTACGGGTTCTTAAGCGCAGGCGTGCTTCCATCAATGATGTGAAGGCTCTTAATGAAGTCGGTATGACCCGCATCCGCATGGCCCGTTTGTGGCTGAAGGATTCAAGCAATGAAAACTGGTTGATCTTCAAGCACAATACCGTCAAAGAACTGGTCAAGGAAATGCAGTTACTGGCATTTGAAAAAGAACTTGCCACAACAATTTTAAGATTGTTTGAAAAAGGCGATTTTAAGGTTGAATTCCTAATTTTTATCAGCTTGCAGGCTGTAGCAAAGGCGACCAAGGATATTCGCGGTAAGCTTAATGATCTGTTCATGCGTTTCGGTATCGGTGAACAGAGTGACGAGCAGCTGGCTAAGAAGTTATCTGCCAAGTAAAAATCTCTCCGGTGGTCAGCACTGCTCGCCATATCCGTAAGAGTCGAGCTAGAATCTTCCGCCGTTCCGCTTTAAAAACAGTTAAAATAATGCCGTAATATCATGAAAGATATTACGGCATTATTTGTCTTTTGAAACGAAAGACTAGATAAACACAACTGTCTTGTTGCCGTCCACCAGCACCCGCTCGGTGAGGTGCCATTTTACAGCACGGCTGAGAACCTGACGTTCGATGTCGCGACCGAGAACCTTGAGTTCTTCGTAGTCGTGGCGATGTGATACGCGGATAACGTCCTGCTCGATGATCGGCCCCTGATCCAGCTCTTCGGTAACATAGTGGGCAGTTGCTCCGATGAGTTTAACACCACGCTCGCCAGCTCTGCGGTAAGGGTCCGCTCCTACGAATGCAGGCAGGAAGGAATGGTGTATATTGATGATTCTGTTCGGGTAGGCATCAATCAGTTTGGGAGTCAGAATCTGCATGTAACGGGCAAGGATGACCAGATCGGCGTTGCCTTCCATAAGCTCAAGGATTTTGTCCTCGGAAGCTTCCTTGTTGCCTTTTTCCACCGGAACATGATGGAAGGGCACACCGAAAGATTCTACTGCTTCGCGCAGGTCGTCATGGTTACTGATGACCATGGTTATTTCTGTATGCAGTTCATCGCGTTTGGCACGCCAGAGTAGATCCATGAGTGCGTGGTCAAATTTAGAAACAAGGATTGCTGTTTTTTTCTTGATCCAAGCAGGATTGATGTTCCATTCCATTTCGAATTTATCGGCAACCTTTTCAGCAAATTCCTGTCTGAAATCTTCAAGGTTATCTTCAATCCCGTTCATGTGAAATTTCATTCTCAGAAAAAACTGACCGCCAACGGGGTCACTGGAATGCTGGTCTGAATGGATGATGTTTGCATTCTTGGAAAACAGGAAACCGGAAACCGCAGAAACGATACCGGGCCGATCCTTGCAGGAAACAGTCAAATATGCTGTTGATTCTCGTGATGATGTCATTTTTGATCTCGATATATAAATAAAAAAAGTTCCAAAAAAGGGGATTCTTTTAACAATTCAAGGCATGGCAGGCAAGCCCAGACATTGCCATGAAATGTGTTTTTAGGGATGTTACTTTAAGAATATGGATTAAAATTTTCGAAATTCACAGGAAAAGACTTTACAACTATTGAAACAGAAATTATTTCAGGCTCGATTTTTCTTTTCGCAAAAGTTAATGTTTAGGAAATAAATGCAGCCAGCCTGCTTTCGAGGTTGATATGAGTGTTTTGAACGGCGAAATGGTCCAGTCCGCAATCCATGGGTTTATGTATTTTGGTGATATTGTTTTTGCAGTCAGTGGTGCCTTGGCTGCGGGCAAGCGCCGGATGGATATAGTCGGCTATGTGCTGATCGGGACTATTACCGGTCTTGGCGGTGGTTCACTGCGTGATGTGCTGCTTGATCATCCGGTCTGGTGGACCCATGAACCAGTGGAGTTGTACTTGTGTATCCTGGCAACGCTGCTGACTTACTTCTGTCGTCTGGAGGTTAAAGACCGTTATAAAGCGACCGCATGGTTCGATGCTCTCGGACTTAGTGCCTTTGCGATAACCGGAAGTTCCGTGGCCTTTTTACAGTCTCAGGTGCCTTGGACAGTTGCGGTTTTCATGGGAGTGATGACCGCAACCGGAGGTGGGGTCATCCGCGACCTGCTGACTGGGAATCGGCCCATGATTCTTTGCGGTGAGCTTTACGCAGTGGCTGCACTGGTCGGAGCTTTTGTGAACGTGGGTATGATGAAGCTGCATGTGCAACCGGAAACAGCTATGGCCTCAGGTTTTATGGCAACCTTGATATTGCGCGGGGCGGCTGTTGTTTTTGATATCCGTCTCGGACCTCCCGGCGAGTTTGTGCGTGTCGGCGGACGGAGGCGTTAAGGTTTAGCCTGTCTCATGTCAAAGCAGTTCGATTATTTAAGTCCCTGATATTTTCAGGGGGAGGAAAATTGACATTATAAAATAGGTGGAAATTGTATCTTTATGTTGCTGAGCATCTGAAGTATTTAACGGGCATAAGTTTTAACCGGAGAAAATATCATGTTCAGGGAAATAAAGAATACCAAAAAAATCCTGCCTGAAGGCTCTGTCGAAGAAATTTTGAAAGCCGGTGCAGAGGGTGTTTTAGCTACCTGCGGCGAAGGCGGCTACCCTTATGCCACACCGCTCAACTATGTTTATCACAACGGTGCAATCTATTTTCACTGTGCGCTAACTGGGCATAAGCTGGATAATATATCATTTAACCCGAAAGTTTCTTTTTGTGTTTACGTTGATACTGAACTTATGCCGTCCAAATTCAGCATCAGATTTCGTTCTGTTGTAGCATTCGGCAAGGCCGGGGAAGTTTCCGGTGGTGAGAAAAAAGAAGCTCTGCTGGCATTGATACATAGACTATCCCCGGAACATGTTGCTGCGGGCGAAAAATATGTGAATAACGACATGGGCAAGACCAGGGTTTTTAAAATCAATATTGAACACGCCACTGCAAAGGGGCGTGTGAAGTAGTTTTTTGAAGATATGAATATCAAAAGGGCTGGTTTGACGATAAGTTGAACCAGCCCTTTTTGCATTTTTTACTGTCCCGTCCTAA
>DDLU01000112.1 GCA_002340305.1 Desulfovibrio sp. UBA2564 | reverse complement strand
TAGACGATGGGGACGCATCTCATAAAATTTGTTGTTGGCTGGGACACAAGGACTCGAACCTTGATTAACGGAACCAGAACCCGTCGTCCTGCCAATTGAACGATGTCCCAGCAACGAGAAGAGTGTTTATTGTAACGGTCTCTTCCTGTCAACAACTATTTTCGAAATTATGGATGTATTTCGAAAATAAAATAATTATACAGATTTAGCGAGCGCGCGAGTCTGCTTTTTCATTCTGTTGATTTTGCGGCGGAGCTGTGCACGCTCTTTGCGGCCTTCAACAGATTTCTTTTCAATGCGCATTTCTCTCATCTGTCTTTTAATGTTGAGAATACGATCTTTGTAAGGGGAAACTGCGCCCTCTTCTTCTTCGATTCCGAGATATTCCTTGATGTTGGAAATCAGGGTTTCTTTATCCATGCCGGAAGCACCAGCGATCAGGGGCATTTTATCCATGCAGAGCTGACGCAGGTCTTTGGTGGTCATTTTTTCGAGGGGCTTAGTCAGTTCCAGGCTCTCGAGGGTGGGGGTTTCATCACTCATAATATCCTCCTTAAGGTGGGCTTTATGCCCTGAAATTTATGATTTTTCAAAAAGACGGACGTATTTCAGATAACATCTTCCGACCGCCGATTCTGGATCAAATTTGTCTTTCAACCCGCCTAATTTGCCGGGTTTTCTGATCTTGGCGTCCTTGAACTCAGTACGCTTTAATTCGTACCCGTCCAATGGAACCCTGCCGTTTAACAGTTCGAATAGCACCTTGTCAAAGACTTCTTCACCAAAAAATGAATTTATTCTTTCAAGTATCTCCGGCGCGAAATATGACAACTCCTGAGCAGCCACGGAATCATCGGACGCAAGGATCAAAGTGCGCTTACGATGCCCCAGAGGTTTGGCGAATTCAGCAAGTTCGCCCATGAGCTCCGGCCATGCCTTCCAAAGTCTCGGGATCATGAGCTTGTATTGTCCATCCATATCAGAAACGTAATCACCCATGGCCTCGCCAATGTGGCGCACTGAGCGTTGCCGTGGGTGCCATACCCGTTTCTTGGGACCGTTATATTTTTTCTTAGCTGCCATATTATATGATATACCCGTATTTTTTGTTCGGTGAAGCTTCTTTATACAACAAATCGTCGCTTGGCAAAACCTTTCAGACTGTCAATAAAGCACCCTCTGCTACTTGAAGTGAATTGTTGGCGGGTTTTCAAGCCTACAAGATTTTATCCCTGTGGGGCACTGCAAAAAAAATGAAATTCACGTATGTTTGGATACGCGCGTTCCAGCTTTTTTCTTGCTCCTTACATCAGGAAATCCCTGAACAGCCCGGTCTTTTATGTTGATCATATTATATTAGTACTTGACGCTTTCGAATGTGACGGGTAGTGCAGATTGAGGCTTTGTTATATAAAGGTTTTGTTATGTTTTGCCGATGGGGTGTTTGATGGAAATTTTGAAATTCAGCAAAGCATTGTCCGATGAGATTCGCATCAGGCTGTTAGCCATGCTCCGGGACAATGAGCTCAATGTTGGTGAGGTCGTGCAGGTCTTGGGAATGTCTCAGCCGCGCGTGTCCCGCCATTTGAAGATCATGCACGAGAGCGGCCTTCTGGAATCCAGAAGGGAAGGGCTCTGGAATTTCTATCGTCTGGCACGTTCCGGCAGCGGTAACCGTTTTGCGGAATCTATCGGATGGCTCATTGAAAATGAACCGGAAGTTGAAGAAGACCGCCACCGGGTCGCTAAAGTTCTGGCTGAACGTAATATGGAAACCCGTAAATTTTTTGATGAAATTGCTGAAGATTGGGAGCGCTTGCAGAGCGATGTTTTCGGTGATTTCAACTTGGATAGTGAGCTTCTGACACTTGTGGACCGTTGCAATGTAGGTGTTGACCTTGGTTGCGGGAACGGCTCCCTGCTGGAAAGTCTGCTCTCCAAGTGTGAAACCGTCATCGGTGTTGATAGTTCTCCCAAGATGCTGGAACTGGCTGAGAAACGTCTGGGTAATCATTCTGACGTGAGCCTGCGTATCGGTGAACTGACCCATCTGCCCCTGCGAGACTGGGAAGCGGACCTGACCTTTATTTCCATGGTTTTACACCATCTGCCGCGCCCGGATAAGGCCGTTGCAGAAGCCGCGCGGACCCTTTCCAGCGGCGGTAAGCTGGTTATTGCCGATTTTTTGTCCCACTCAAATGAGCGGATGCGCAGCGAATTCGGTGATCGTAGACTCGGTTTCACAGAAGAAGAACTTGAAGGTTGGACAAAGGATGCCGGACTCGGTGCCATGGATGTCCGCCATTATCCCGTAAATGAAGGACTGACCGTCCTTGTATGCATAGCAGTTAAAAAATAAAAACAGCCAGCCGATAAAGCACCATTGCTGGAGAGCTAATGCGCTTTGCCTTTGGTTCTTTCTTACTGGCTGGACTAACTGAATGGAGGCTTCAATGCTTAAAGTAGATCCTGAACTTGATTACAAAGTTGCTGACATTTCCCTCGCCGCCTGGGGTAATAAAGAAATGCAGCTTTCCGAGCGTGAAATGCCCGGTCTCATGTCTATCCGTGAAAAATACGGTAAAGAGAAGCCTCTCAAAGGCCTCAAAATCATGGGTTCCCTGCACATGACCATTCAGACCGCAATGCTCATCGAGACCCTGCACGCTCTAGGTGCTGATATTCGCTGGGCTTCCTGCAACATTTTTTCCACTCAGGACCACGCTGCCGCAGCTATCGCAGCAAACGGCACTGCAAAAGTATTCGCATGGAAGGGTGAAACCCTCGAAGAATACTGGTGGTGCACCGAGCAGGCTCTGACCTGGCCTGACGGTTCCGGTCCTGATCTCATAGTCGATGACGGCGGCGATGCAACTCTGCTCATCCACCATGGTGTTAAAGCCGAAAAAGACGCTTCCATCCTTGATGAGAAGACCGACAACAAAGAATTTCAGTGCGTTCTGGATCGTCTGAAACTTTCCGTTGCTGAAAATCCCGGCAAGTGGACTGCTATCGCAGAAAAAGTACGCGGCGTTTCCGAAGAAACCACTACCGGCGTACATCGCCTCTATCAGATGCAGGAAGCTGGTGAACTGCTTTTCCCCGCAATCAACGTTAACGACTCCGTTACCAAGTCCAAGTTCGACAATCTCTACGGTTGCCGCGAATCCCTTGCTGACGGCATCAAACGCGCTACCGATGTAATGATTGCCGGTAAAGTCGTTGTTGTTGTCGGTTATGGTGATGTTGGTAAAGGTTGTGCCCAGTCCATGCGCGGCTTCGGTGCCCGTGTTCTGGTTACTGAAATCGACCCCATCTGCGCTCTTCAGGCTGCCATGGAAGGCTTCGAAGTATGCCCCATGGACAAAGCTGTTGAACGTGGGGATGTTTTCGTTACCTGCACCGGTAACTATCACGTTATTACTGGTGAGCACATCTCCAAGATGAAGGATGAAGCCATCATCTGCAACATCGGTCATTTTGATAATGAAATCGAAATGAGCTACCTTGAAGACAGCAAAACTGCCGAAAAAATCGAGATTAAGCCTCAGGTTGATAAATGGGTCATGGAGTCCGGCAGGTCTGTTATCGTTCTCGCTGAAGGCCGCCTCGTAAACCTCGGTTGCGCTACCGGGCACCCCAGCTTCGTAATGTCCAACAGCTTCACCAACCAGGCTCTTGCACAGATCGACCTCGCTAAGAATGAGTACGAACCTAAAGTAATGATCCTCTCCAAGAAACTCGACGAAGAAGTTGCAAGACTCCACCTCGAGCGCCTCGGTGTGGAGCTTGATGTTCTTTCCAAAGAACAGGCCGACTACATCAGCGTTGATGTAGAAGGTCCTTACAAGCCTGATCACTACCGCTACTAGTGTCGAGTCCTCGACACTAACGGTGGCCGAAAGGGCACCGCGCCGCCAAGAGCGGTGGAGCTGGCTGAAAACCGCGTTTTTCAGCGCAACGAATGGTTACATAAATAAATGTTCCTTACGGGATGTTGATTTGAATATAAGATTCCGCAGTACTTCGGTGCTGCGGAATTTTTTGTTTTAATACATTTTCCTTTACATTTGCCCCATAATAAGTCACTAACTCCCACCTCGGCGTGACTGGACGCATGCAAAGATCATATTCTTTTTATCTGGAAATACGCTTCGCACTAAGAAGCCCTTATCCCCTACGTCCCAGAGATTAATAATTATTCGGAAAAATATTCCGCAGCACGGATGCCGTCACGCGCAGCCGTCGGATACAGTCCTTTCACCACGGATATATTGTGAGTTTTAAACAATTTTCTTTTGACCGGCGCATCATGGCCGGAATCAATGCTTGCGGCTATGAAACGCCGACCCCTATTCAATCCAAAGCCATTCCCGAAGTTCTTAAAGGTCGCGATGTAATGGGGCTTGCCCAGACCGGAACCGGTAAAACCGCAGCCTTTGCACTGCCCATCATGCAGCGTCTGCTGGAGAATAAATTTTCCGGCGAGGGTCCAATCCGGGTGCTGGTACTGGCACCGACCCGTGAGCTTGCCTTGCAGATTCATGAGAATTTTATGGAGCTGGGCGTTGAGGCCGGAATACGCAGTGCTGCTGTTTTCGGCGGTGTGGGAGCTATGCCGCAGATTCAGGCCGCGCGCCGTGCTTCTGTTATTGTGGCCTGTCCGGGCCGTCTGTTGGACTTGATGAACCAGAATGTCATCAAGCTGGACAAGATTGATACCTTTGTCCTGGATGAAGCTGACCGCATGCTCGATATGGGTTTTTTACCGGATATCCGCAAGATTATGTCCCGTCTGCCCAAGCGTCGCCAGAATCTTCTTTTTTCCGCAACCATGCCGGATGATATCCACGACCTTGCTGATAAAATTCTTTACCGTCCGGCAACTGTTCAGGTTGCTAACACCGCTCCTGCCAAGACTGTTGAGCATGTTTTTTATCCGGTCAGCCAGCACTTGAAGAACACTTTGCTTTTTAAAGTCTTGGAGCAGACTGATTACGATAGCCTGCTGGTTTTTACCCGCACCAAGCATAAGGCCAAGAATCTTGCCCGCAGACTTGCTGCGCGTGGTCACAAGGCGACTTTCCTGCAAGGGAATATGAGTCAAAATCAGCGTCAGCGTTCTTTGGACGGATTCCGTGACGGCTCTTTCAAGGTTATGGTGGCAACTGATATTGCTGCCCGTGGTATTGATTGCGACCGCATCACCCATGTTATCAACCTTGATGTCCCCGACACTGCCGAGACCTACACCCACCGCATCGGACGTACCGGTCGTGCCGGACGTAGCGGCAATGCATTTTCATTCGTAACCCGTGATGATCTGCGTCTCATGCGTGAGATTGAAAAGGCTGTCGGTTATTCCATTGAGCACCGTACTGTGGAAAATTTTGACTACGATAAGCCGAACGCCCATCCTGCCCCGCAGAGGAAGGGTGGAGGACGTAAACCGGCTGGAGAGCGTGGACCGGGCAGAGGCCGCAAACCTGTTGGTTCCCGTAATACCGACGAAAGCCGCAGGGCTGGTGAAGAGCGTAAAATGGCTGAAGAGCGCAGACCGGGCAGAAGTCGTAAACCTGCTGGTTCCCGTAATACCGATGAAAGCCGCAGGGCTGGTGAAGAGCGTAAATCCGGTGGTAAGCGTAAAGTCAGCGGTGGACGCAAATCAGGTGGCGGTGCTGGAAAATATCCTGAAGACAGACGTGATTCCCGTCCGCAGGCAAAGCGCAAATCCGGAGGTTCCAAAGGAAATCAGGAAGATAGCCCTAAACGCAAAAGCGGTAGACCTTCAAGAAGAAGACGTCGTCCGTCACGCTTTTCCAAAGTATAATAATTTTTTGCAGTTCTTCAATGTAACTTTTATTTGGAAATAATTTATTTTTGAAATATTTCCCTTGACTTTTACATGGAAGTAGTAAAACAGTGTTCCTAGTTGCCAACGGCCTCCGCGAAGGAAGTTGGTTTAAGTTTAAAAAGGTATATCAAGGAGCAGTGTGCGCATCTTGTACGCTGCCCTTTTTTTTATACCTGACGCATTTGCGTGAAAGTTTTTTACACCTTTTATGGAGAATTTTTAATGTCCAAGAACATCTATGTCGGTAACCTGCCCTGGTCTGCAACTGAAGACGAAGTCCGCGCTGCTTTCGAAGCTTACGGTGAAGTTGTATCTGTTAAACTCATCGAAGACAGAGAAACCGGTCGCCCCCGTGGCTTCGGCTTTGTTGAAATGGAAGACGCTGGCGCAATGGACGCTATCGACAATCTGGATGGTAAAGACTTCGGCGGACGTAACCTTAAGGTTAACGAAGCGAAGCCCCGTGCACCGCGCCCCCGCTGGTAGTCAATATATATTTGACTGTCTTTTTTGAGCAAGCAATTGCTCTTAAGCCCGTTTTTCCCACGAAAGACGGGCTTTTTCTATTTTCAGCCCATCTGCATTCCGCTATAACTTCAGCGTCCAATCAATAAATATTTTTTCAGATTCTTATTTTTGGAGATCTTCCATATGCTGCGCAAACTAGTTTTGCTTATTTATTTACTGAGCATTCCTGCCATGGCTTTTGCCAAGCCTTTCCACGTGCGTACTTCTTCTTTTGTGCCCATGCACGGCGAGACTGTTTTTAACGGCAAATACCTTACAGACAGCAATAACACTACCGGATGGATTGAGAACGGTGAGGGCAGCGGTTCTGGAGAGTGGGTGCAGTTTTTCTTTCCAGCGCAGGTTATTGTGGATTCAGTACAGATTGTGAACGGGGTTGATCAGGGTAAGGTCAACCGGATTAAGGATGTTTCAATTTCATTTTCCGGCGGTCAGCGTCAGGAGTTTACCCTATTGGATACCGACCAGAAGCAGAATCCGCGAATACGTAAATTTCCTACTACCGGCCTTGGTTTGAATATCCGCTCCGTATATCAGCAGGAGGGCGTGGAGCAGGCGGGTATTTCCGAAGTGCTGATCAAGTACCATAACATCACTGCTGATGAGGTTGCGGCTGCAACTACTCCAACAAAGGGAAAGCTTGATATTTCGGTGGCAGGTGAGGCTGTTGTGGTGAAGACTCATAAAATGAGTGCAGAAGAGAAAAAGGTACTTTACGAGAAAATGAGTGAGCTTGAAAAGAGGCAGGCCGTTATCGATGAGATGAAAGTCTTTTTTGATAAGTTTTATTCAAATTTCGTAACCATGGATGATGCTTACCCGCGTATGTACACACAGGCAAAATTCATGCTTGAAAGCTCCACATTCGAGAATTTTCGATCCATGCTCAGGAAACGGAAAGTCTTGGATAAATATAAGGATGCGGTGGTTTCCACATCCGGTCTGCGTTACAGTATCCGCACCTTGACTCCCACACAGGTGGAGCTTTGGGTCAAAGGGGAATACACGGTTATCTATGATGTGCAAGCGCACCAGATACCGGAGAATGCTTTGTTTTATTTGAAGAAAGAGTACGGAGAATGGAGAGTTCAGGATAAGACAGAGTTCTAATGAAAGCGGGGGATGATTTAAAATCATCCCCCGCTTTTTTGTATTATGTAGCGAAGCTTATTGAAAGTTTTTGGGATTCTTAAACCCTTTTTCCAAAAAGGGTTTAAG
>DDLU01000110.1 GCA_002340305.1 Desulfovibrio sp. UBA2564 | reverse complement strand
CCCCATCCCCTCAAAACTTTTTAAGTTGCTTCGCATATAGCTTATTAAAACGTTTTGGGATTCTTAAACCCTTTTGGAGAAAGGGTTAAGCCGCCGGAGGCGAAATCAATCTATTCTTAAAAGCGCAAAGCGCATCAAATAGGTTAAAATTTTGAAGAAACTGCTCCCCCTTTTGCCTCGTCCAACCCGTTATCTGGGTTCGGAATGGGGTTCCGTCCACAAGGACCCTGCTAAGGTCAAGGCACATATTGCCATTGGTTTCCCGGATCTTTACGAAATCGGCATGTCCTATCTCGGTCAGAAGATTCTTTATGAGATCGTCAACAAACATGACGATTTCTACGCCGAACGGGTCTACACCCCCTGCGAGGAAACCGCTGAAATAATGCGCGAACATGATGAAAAGCTGGCTACCCTTGAAAGCGATACCCTGATCAAGGACATGGATATCCTGTCCATCAGCCTGACTCATGAATTGTGCTACACCAACGTGCTTTTCATGCTCGACCTTGCTGGCATTCCGTTCAGGGCTGCCGACCGTGACGATTCCTGTCCGCTGGTAATCGGTGGTGGCGGAGCATGCTTCAATGCTGAACCCGTAGCAGATTTTTTTGATGTGATCATGCTTGGTGACGGTGAAGAATCCATCATCAAGGTCATGGAGATCATCGCTGAGTGCAACGGGCAGAAGCTGGGACGCAGAGCGCGTCTTGAAAAACTTGCAACGCTTCCTGGAATTTACATTCCCGAATTTTTCGATCCTGAGAATCCCGGTGACTTCTTTGTGGAAAAAGCTGTGGTGGAAGATTTTGAACCCATCCCCTTTCCCAAGGATCAAATCCTGCCCTACGGTCAGGTCATTCACGACCGCTTGACCATGGAAATTGCCCGTGGTTGCACCCGTGGCTGCCGTTTCTGTCAGGCCGGTATTATTTACCGCCCGGTCCGTGAGCGTACACCTGAAACCCTGACCAAAACTCTCATGGAAGGACTGGAAGAGACCGGGTACGAAGAGACTTCTTTCCTCTCACTGAGTACCGGAGACTACTCCGCACTGGATACCCTTTTCGCACAGTGTTTCGATAACTGTGCAGCGGAACAGATTTCCATTTCACTGCCCTCCCTGCGTGTCGGTTCCCTTTCCGAACCGATCATGGAGCGCATCGCAACCATCCGCCGTACCGGGGCCACCCTTGCTCCCGAAGCAGGAAGCCAGCGCATGCGCGACGTGATCAACAAGGGCATCACCGAACAGGCTCTGCTTGATCACGCACTCATGCTCTATGAAAACGGCTGGCAGAATATCAAACTCTATTTCATGATCGGCCTGCCCACCGAGACCTTTGAAGATCTTGATGCCATCGTCGATCTTTGCGTAAAGGTCCGTGACGTTGCCGGCAGGCACATCAAAAAGCTGAATATCACCGCTGCGGTTTCACCTTTCGTGCCCAAGCCGCACACCCCCTTCCAGTGGGAACGCCAGATTTCTCTTGAAGAAATCAGCGAACGTCTGGACTACATGCGCGAAAAATTCAGCAAACAGAAACGCATTAATATGAAATCCCATATCCCGCGCATGACCTTCCTCGAAGGTATTTTCTCGCGCGGTGACCGCAGGCTCGCTCCTGTGGTTGAAAGGGTTTACAAAAAAGGTGCACTCTTCTCCAGTTGGAAAGACCACTTCCAACTTGAGCCTTTTCTTGAAGCAATGGAAAAGGAAGGACTTGATCCCGAAGAATTTACCGGAGCTCGCGAGCACGATGCCCGCCTGCCCTGGGACCACCTTTCTTCCGGAGTCAGCAAAAGATTCCTGCTAACAGAACTCAAACGCGGAATTTCAGAAAAAATCACCGGAGACTGCCGCTACGAAGAATGCCGCAACTGCGGGGTCTGCAACCACGATGGACGTAAATCCCTGCTCAAAAAACAGGCCGAGACCATGGATCTGTGTCCCAAAATGGTCTTTGAAACCCGCGACCAGACCGGAGAAGTTCCTGACTTTGTGCAGGAAGAGAAACCGGACCTCGGCATCAAGGGCAGCCATTTTCGTCTCTGGTACACCAAGACCGGAACCTCGGCCTATCTTTCACAGCTGGACCTCCAGCCGGTTATTGAAAGAGCCATGCGCCGCGCCGAGCTGCCGCTGACCTTCTCCCAGGGCTTCCACCCCATGCCGCGTATGTCCTTCGGGCGCGCACTGCCTGTTGGTGTGGAAAGTATGAAAGAATGGATGAACATCATGCTGCGCACTGAAATCGGCGCACAGGATCTTGTGGATCGCCTCAACAAACAAATGCCCATGGGTATGAAGATTGTGGGCGCAGACCCGCTGACTCTGTCTAAAAAGCAGAAACACCCGGAAGTGGAAGATTTCACCCTGATCTTCACCTGCTCCGCTGAAGAAGCAAAAGATAAAATGGACCGTTTGCACGAATACGCCGAATCAGACGAATACATCGTCTCCCACACCACCAAGAAAAAGGTGAAGGAGAAAAATATCCGTCCCATGCTGGTAAAGTTCGATGAAATTGACGGACGGACATTGAAAATAACCTTCGACTGGACAAAAATGTATATGAGTCCGGTCAAAATGATCGCTGCAATCTGTCCCGGAACAACTTTGCTGGACTACAATCTGACTAAGACGGATCAGCGATTTTAGAATTAAGCCAAATTGGTAAAAGAAATCCCCGTAACCTAATGATTGCGGGGATTTCTTTTACCATTTGAAGAACGGCGGTCCGTCTTTGGTGATATCCATGTTGATTACCTTATAGGCATCGCGGGTATTCTCTCCCGGTCTTTTAATATTGATGATCACCGGAGAAGAGCCTAAACCGATTGTGGTGAACTTAAACCGCCAACGCCCGAAATCTCCTATCTGCCCGGAGTCCGCTTTAATTATCTTAAATTTATCAAGGCTAACCAATTCCGGATCGAAGGAGACACCGTCAAATAGGTATCCTCCTGAGCCGGGATTACGCATTTCGAAAGCAAGTTGTTCACCGGGCATCAATTCAAGCTTAATCTCATGCTTCCCATCCATATCATATTCGGCAACTGAGTCAGCAAAGGGATTCAGCGACGAACAACCGGAAACAATAAAAGTCAAAACCAGTATGACAAACAGCCTTTTAACCGAATTAAATTTCACTATTCTCATATTTTCTGCTTTTTAATATGTATTTTATGTGTTCGTTTTGACACTAGTGTTAATAAAATATTTTTCGTAAACAATTTCAGCAAGTTAACAATTTGAGAAAAAACCGATTCAAGTGTAATAATATTAACCGTCTACGGCAAGGGTAAGCCGTAGAGCGTAACTGTTTTTTTCAGTTATAATTCTCATTTCGATATGAGCCTGACACAGGAATGTTCCTGTTTTTCCGGGCATTTGGTTCTTTTATTACTGTTTTTACCCTTTTTAAGGAGTGTGAGGATGAAACGTTCATTATTGTTTCTTGCGCTTGTAGCTATTCTTAGTCTCGGTCTCGCCGGATGCAGCGCAGAAAAGAAAGAAGAGGCCCCTGCCAAAAAGGAAACCACTGAAGCCGCTCCCGCAGCAGCTGGTAAAACCCTGAAACTGGCTATGGATGCCGACCCTGTCTCTCTTGACCCACATGTACAGCTTTCCGGCGGCATGATGCAGTATTCCCACCTTGTTTTCGACCCTCTCGTCCGCTGGGCTAAAGACGGTTCTTTCGAACCCCGCCTTGCTGAGTCCTGGGAACGTATTGATGACAAGACCATGCGCTTTCACCTGCGTAAGGGTGTAAAATTTCACTCCGGCAACCCCTTCACTGCTGAAGATGTTGTCTGGACCATTGAGCGTCTCAAAAAAAGCGTGGACTACAAAGGCCTCTTCGAGCCTTTCGCACCCGCAAAAGTTGTTGATGCCAACACAGTAGATGTCATCACCAAGAATCCTTACGGCCTGCTCCTGAACATGGCTACTTACATCTTCCCCATGGATAGCAAGTTCTACTCCGGCAAAGATGAATCCGGCCAGCCCAAAGACGCTATTGTTAAAACAGGTCCTTCTTTTGCTAACGTTAACGAATCCGGTACCGGTAAATACATGGTTGCCGAACGCGAGCAGGGCGTTCGCATGGTCTTCAAAGCTTTCCCCGAATACTGGGAAAAAACTGGTAACGTTGAAACCATCATCCTTACTCCCATTAAAAACGATGCTACCCGCGTAGCAGCACTTCTTTCCGGCGATGTTGACTTCATCATGCCCGTTCCTCCGCAGGATCTGAAACGTGTTGATTCCACTGAAGGTCTGCAGCTGGTAACCATGTCCGGTTCCCGCATCATCACCTTCCAGCTGAACCAAAAACGCCAGAAACCTTTCCAGAACCCTAAAGTTCGTCAGGCTATCGTATACGCTACCGATAACACCGGTATCGTAAGTAAGGTTATGAAAGGCTTCGCTACTGTTGCCTGTCAGCAGGGCCCCGAAGGATTCGCAGGCTTTAATGCTGAACTCAAGCCCCGTTACGACCTCGAAAAAGCTAAACAGCTCATGAAAGAAGCCGGTTACGAAAACGGTTTCGAGTGCACCATGATCGCACCTAACAACCGTTACGTTAACGATGAAAAAATCGCGGAAGCTTTCGTTTCCATGATGGGTAAAATCGGTATTAAAGTTAACCTGAAAACCATGCCTAAAGCCCAGTACTGGGATCAGTTCGACGCACAGGTTGCTGACATCCAGATGATCGGCTGGCACCCTGACACCGAAGACTCCGCTAACTACACTGAGTTCCTGCTCATGTGCATTAACAAGGAAACCGGTTACGGCCAGTACAACAGCGGTAACTACTGCAATCAGGAAGTTGACGCTCTGGTCATCGGTTCTCAGACTGAGACCGACCTTGCCAAGCGTAATGCAATGCTCCAGAAAGTAGAAAAAATCCTCTACGACGAAGCTGCATACGTACCCCTTCACTGGCAGAACCTGTCCTGGGCTTCCAAGGACGGTATGAACACCGAAGAAATCGTAAACGTACAGAACTTCCCCTACTTCGGCGACCTCATCATCAAGTAGCGGTAATTCTTAATAAAGTAATATTAATCAAAGGGAACTCCGCAAGGGGTTCCCTTTGATGCGTCTGAAGATTCACAATTTTCTTATCAAGGCCTCGCCATCAATCAGGGCCTTGATAGCGCACAAATTTCCATAGCCGGCAGCAAAAGCCGCTAGGGATTCCAAAGGGAATTGTTCCTTTGGTCCCGCTGATGGTAATGCCGAAAGGCCGCCGGAAGCATACTATTGTCCGTCTGGAGTTTATTAAAAAATGTTTGCTTTTATAGTCCGAAGGATCGCGCAGGCGATCATTGTAATGCTGATCATCAGCTTCATCGGCTTTGCTATCAAGCAAAGCTTCGGTGACCCGGTCAGGGAGATCACGGGGGTTTCCGTATCTGCTGCAGAAAGGGAAAAAATCAGGGACGAACTTGGCCTTAATGATCCATTCATGGTCCAGTTCGGCCGCTTCATGCAGGGAGCGGTCAAAGGGGATATCGGTAGATCATTTTTCTACAAAAAGTCCGCTCTGGACGTAATTCTCAGCAAAGCTCCCGCGACCCTTGAGCTGGTTATGTGTTCCGCTCTGATCATTGTAATTTTCTCAGTGCCGCTGGGTATCTACTCCGCAATCAGGCCAAAGGCCCTGTTCTCGCGGTTTGTCATGGGAGGATCGATTGTCGGGGTATCAATACCGGTATTCCTGACCGCTATTCTCATGATCTATGTTTTCTCGGTAGAGTTGCACTGGCTACCATCCTACGGACGCGGTGAAACAGTTAACTTAGGCGGCTGGCGCACCGGATTTCTGACCCTTGACGGTTGGGAACACCTGATCATGCCGTCCATTGCCCTTTCTTCCATCATGCTCCCTCTCTTCATTCGACTCATTCGTTCCGAAATGATGGAAGTTCTCGAAAACGACTACATCAAATACGCTTGGGCTAAAGGTCTGATGCCCAAACGTGTCTGGATCGTCCACGCTTTTAAAAACACCCTGCTCCCGGTTATCACCGTGGGTGGTGTTCAGCTGGGAACAATGATCGCCTTCACCATCCTCACTGAAACAGTTTTCCAGTGGCAGGGTATGGGCTTCATGTTCATCGAAGCTGTTGAGCGAGGTGATGCCCCGCTCATGGTTGCCTACCTTATGGTAGTTGGTCTTATCTTTGTAGTTGTTAACACCGTGGTTGACGTCATTTACGGACTGGTCAACCCGCAGGTCAGAATCACGGGGCAAAAATAAATGAAAACCAGATCACGCTGGCAGAGATTCAAAGAATCATATTTTCTGCACGATTTTCTGCACGACAAAGTTGCCCTGACAAGCTTCTGTATTTTGGCAGTGCTTCTGTTCATGGGTTTTGCGGCTCCCCTTGTCGCACCATTCAACCCTTACGATGCTCACAACATCGACATCATGAACGCGGAAATTCCTCCTTCATGGCTTCCCGGCGGGGATACTACTTTCCTGCTCGGAACGGATGCACAGGGCCGCGACCTCTTTTCCACCATGCTCTACGGCATGCGCGTATCACTGATTATCGGAATCGGTGCAGTCTGTCTGCAGGCTTTCCTCGGCATCATGGTCGGACTGGTTGCCGGTTTCATGGGCAAAAGGGTGGAATCCATCCTTATGCGTGTCGCTGACGTACAGCTCTCCTTTTCCACCTACATGGTTGCGATTTTTATCTCAGCTATTTTTCAGGCTATGTTCGGGGTTGCCAAATACGAAGAGATTGCAGTTCCCCTGCTGATTCTGGTCATCGGCTTTGCTGAATGGCCGCAGTATGCACGTACCGTTCGTGCTTCCGTGCTGGCGGAAAAAAAGAAGGAATACGTAGAAGCGGCAAAGGTTATCGGCCTTTCCCAGAAAAGAATCATGTGGCGCCACGTGCTGCCCAATACCCTTTCTCCGGTATTCGTTATCTCCACTATTCAGGTTGCGAATGCTATCATGAGTGAGGCCGCTCTTTCCTTTGTTGGACTGGGTATGCCTGTGACCCAGCCTTCTCTGGGATCACTGATCAACGTGGGCTTCGAGTACATCTTCAGTGGATCATGGTGGATCACCATGTTTCCCGGTATCGTCCTCGTTCTGCTCATTCTGGTTATCAACCTGCTCGGTGACTGGCTGCGCGACTTCCTCAACCCGAAACTGTACAAGGGGTAAACAATGCAACCGCTTCTTGATGTTAAGAATTTAAGTGTCGAGTTCGCATTGCGCCAAGGTCCTCTTGAGGCAGTGAAGAACGTAAGTTTCTCCCTGAATAAGGGTGAGCGGCTTGGTCTGGTAGGTGAATCCGGGGCCGGTAAATCCGTTACCGGTTTCTCCATCATCAACCTCATTTCCAAGCCCGGATATATCTCCAACGGGTCGATCATGTTTGAAGGTCAGGACCTTGCGAAAATGCCTTTTGACAAAATGCGCGGCGTTCGCGGCAACCGCATTTCCATGATCTTTCAGGACCCCATGATGACCCTGAACCCGGTTCTGACCATCGGTACCCAGATGATCGAAACCGTGATGGCCCACATGGACGTTACCCGCAAGGAAGCAGAAGAAATTGCGCTTGAAAAACTGCGTAAGGTCTACATTCCTTCCCCACGCAAACGTCTGGCCCAGTATCCGCATGAATTCTCCGGCGGTATGCGCCAGCGCATCGTCATCGCCATTTCCCTTTTGACCGATCCGTCCCTGATAATCGCCGATGAACCGACCACAGCACTGGACGTAACCATTCAGGCCGAGATCATGGACCTGCTGCTGGAACTCTGTGAGACCGACAACATGGGACTTATCCTGATCACCCATGACCTTGCGGTCGTATCCGAAGTAACCCAGCGCATCGCGGTTATGTACGCAGGCGGAATTGTGGAAACAGGCTCCACCCGTCAGGTTACCGAAACTCCGGGCCATCCCTACACTCAGGGCTTAATAGCCGCCCTGCCCCAGTCCGGTGCAGCAGGCGACCGCCTGACCCAGATTCCCGGTGCCATGCCTTCACTCATGAACATGCCCGCAGGCTGTCCCTTCAACCCCAGATGCCAGCACTGTACTGACATCTGTAAGCAGGAACTGCCCACGCTTAAAGAAAACAAATCCGGTATTCTGGTGGCTTGCCACCATGCCGATAAAGTATAGAGATTCGTCATGAGTACCGATTCCCTCGTAAAAATTAAAAATCTGGTCAAGCACTTCGACATTTCCGGCGGACTGCTCGACCAGCTGCAAATGGAAAACGGACGCATCACACGCAAACAAACCGTCGTCAAAGCGGTCAACAACGTCAGCTTTGAGATTCAAAAGGGTGAAACCCTGAGCGTGGTCGGCGAATCCGGTTGTGGTAAATCAACCCTTGCAAGAACCGTAATGGGCCTTTATCCGCCCAACTCCGGTGAAGTGCATTACGATGGTCAACGCATCGACTGCCTGCCCCATAGGCAGATGCTGCCTTACCGTACAAAAATGCAGATGGTCTTTCAGGACCCTTACGCTTCACTGAACCCACGAATGACCGTACGCCAGATCATTGAGGAACCCATCTATTTTCATAACAAGGGCATCTCAAGGGGCGACGCAAAGAATAAACTGCACGAAGTAATGCGCAGCGTCGGTATGGACCCTGAATGGGCCGGGAACTACCCCCATGAATTCTCCGGCGGTCAGCGTCAGCGTATCTCCATTGCACGGGCTTTGGCCGTTGAGCCGGAATTCATCGTAGCAGATGAACCCATCGCCGCGCTGGACGTTTCCATTCAGGCCCAGATTCTGAACCTGCTCATGGATGCCCAGGAAGAACGCAACCTGACATACCTGTTCATCAGTCACGACCTGTCCGTCGTTGAACACATTTCCACCCGCGTGGCGGTGATGTATCTCGGCAGCCTTTGTGAACTGGGAACAGCTAAGGAAATATTCTCCAGCCCGCGCCACCCGTACACCAGAGCACTGCTCTCAGCTATCCCGACCCTCGGCGGTGAAAAGAAGAAGCACATCCACCTTTCCGGTGATGTGCCGACTCCCATCAATCTGCCTCCGGGGTGTGTCTTCCATGGTCGTTGCCAATTTGCCAATGACCGTTGCCGGGAGGAAATTCCCCTCGGGCGCAACCTTGAAAACGGCACCCTCTGTGCCTGCCATGCAGTAGAAGAAGGACGATTGTAAAAATCCCACTGCATTTCCAGTCGATAAAATATGAAAGACCCGCTTATATATACATAAACGGGTCTTTCATTTTGTAAAATATCTGTGAATATTGAATCAAGTATGGAATGCAATAACGATGGATAACTCAAAAGAAGTACTTGGGGTGTACTCCCAGAACATCAAAACCAATATCGGTACCGGTACTACTGCCCAAAAATCAATACACAAGACCTATCACTATGTAACCCGTGTGGGTAACATAAAATATCATGTTCAGCCCTTGAATGATCATGATATTCCTTCGGGCATTGGAACCATCCTTAAAGAAAAAAAATTTATCGCTGAATATTCACCGGAGCTTTACTATTACCAACGCAAAACACTTCCTGCCCTTAAATCTCTAAAGGCTAAAATAGATGATGGCGAGAAAGCATTTGAAAAAGGCAACCTTGATGAAGCTGAGCATGCTTTCGCCGGTGCACTGCTGCTGGACCCGGAAAATCCCAAAGCAAATCTGGGTATGGGGACCGTTCAGTGTACAAAACAAAATTATGATAAACTGAATGAGATCATCCAAAGATTGCTAAACATGGATGCTGTCTTCCTTGAAGGCCAAAGACAGGAGTTCAATATCTTCGCTATCTCACTACGTAAGAATAAACGCATGATGAAGCGGTAAGCTTTTTTTCCAAAGCACTGGAAATCAATAATGATGATGAAAATCTACATTTCAACATCGCCCGTGTTTATTTTGAAATAGAAAAGAAGGATGACGCGCTGAAGCACATAGAAAAAGCTCTCGAAATTAACCCCGCTCTGGAATCGGCCATACTTTTTAAAAAATACCTGCTCAAGAAAAAAAAGAAAAAGAATCCTGCACCTAAAAATAACCCTACTAAAGAACCATAGCAACGCCATTTTTTCAAACTTGTATTACGCGACATAATTAACTCATTAAATTCGTTTCTAATCGACATTTTTCAAAAGCCTGTTTATAACAAAATCAGGCTTCTCTATTTCACAAAAAGAAGAATTCATTATAAAGAAAACACTCAAATTATTTGAAGCAAGTTGTTTTTTGGGGGAGATGGTTGATGGGAGATATTTTTCAAGTACTTGGTGTTTATTCAAAAAATATCAAAGACTACACCGGTGCCGGGACAACCATGCAACGGGCGGAGAGTAAGACATATTACTATGTTACGAGGGCTGACGTGGATAAATTCCATGTCCATCCGCTTAATGAGCATAATATTCCATCAGGAGTCATAACCACCTTAAGCAAAAAAAAATTCATCTCCCAGTATACTCCCGAACTTGACTATTACGAAAAAAAGACCCTCCCTGCCCTTAAATCACTCAAGGCCAAAATCAGTAAAGGCGAAAAAGAATTTCTCGACGGCAATCTGGACGAAGCCGAACAATCTTTCACCAAAGCCCTTTTCCTCGACCCGGAGCACCCTAAAGCCAATCTGGGTATGGGATCAGTGCAATGCACCAAGAAAAATTTTAAAAAACTTTCCGTGATCATAGATAAACTTCTAAACAAAGATGAAGTCTTCATGGAAAGGCAGCGGCAGGAATTCAACCTCTTTGCCATCAGCCTGCGTAAACAATCCATGTTTGAAGAAGCTATCACCTTTTACGACAAAGCCATTAGAATTAACCCGAAGGATGAAAATCTCCATTTCAACACCGCACGGGCATACTTCGACGCGGGACAGAATGAACAGGCACTGGAACATCTCGATAAAGCACTTGAAATTTCACCGGAACTTGAAGTAGCCTCAATGTTCAAGAAGTACATTATTAAACGGAATAAAGCATGATCTCCCAAAAGGAAAAATTAAGAGCGGCCTACACACCGGGTTTAAAAATAACCATTGAACTTGGCGGCTTGAATGATAAAGCACCGACTATTGTTGTCGGCGGCGATTTTACCAAAAATCTCATAGTCAAAGAACCCATGGTCCACCACGCGGACCGTTCCCTTTGGGCGGAATATCTCTATCCGGGCAACGAAGCCACAGTGCGCTATATTCATGAAGGCATAGCTTCTGGATACAAAACGGAAGTAATCCGTATGATAAGCTCTCCGGACAGACTTCTTTTCCTTAAGTCGCCCAAAAGGATTGAATCTTACAATCTCAGGCGCCATAAAAGAATTTCCTGCTTTATGGAAGCAAAACTCGGCTTTGGTGGTGAAAAGGCTGTAGCTGTACTGGAAGACCTCAGTACCAGCGGTTGCTGTGTCAGCTACATTCAGGACCAAAAATTCCCAGCCCCGGAAATAGGCGATAAGCTAAAATTATTCTGTCCGTACTTTACAGAAAACGGTACCACTTTCATTCCCTGCAAAGTTCAGCGCTGCACCCAAGATTCACGTAAAACAATTCTGGGTATGACCTTTGAAAAACCATCACCGGAGATTCTGATAAAAATTCAGGACTATGTAACCACTATCCTTTACCACTCCTAAATATTTCACCCAAAAGTCCCGGTTAACTGAATTGACCGGAACTTATCTTTTATTAAAATACTAACTACTTTTTAGTACGAACCGCTAATCCCAGATCAGCAAGCATGGTCAGATCATGATCAATGCCTTGCCCGGAGACGGTCAGAAAATCCCCGACCATCAGTCCATTGCATCCGGCATGGAAGATAAAGGACTGCAGTGAACGCAGTGCTGCCCGGCCTGCAGCCATACGCACTTCTGAATGGGGGTTAAGCAAACGGAACATGGCAATGGTCAGCAGAATTTCAAGCGGCTGCATGGGTTCAACATCTTCCAGCGGAGTACCAGAAATGGGAATCAGGAAATTAAGCGGAATTGAGTCAACCTCCAACTCAGAAAGAGCCAAAGCCAGCTCCACCCGCTGCTGATGACTTTCGCCAAGCCCCAATAATCCGCCACAGCAGACCTCCAAACCGGCCTTTTTAGCGTCACGCACAGTACGCACCCGCTCCTCATAGCTGTGGGTGGTACAGACGTTAGAAAAAAAACTTTCTGCGGCCTCAAGGTTATGATGATAGCGGACAACACCCGATTCGCGCAACTTCTGCAAAGATTCAAAGTCAAGACAGCCTAGGGATGCGCAGTGGTTAAAACCCTTCCCGCGCATGCCATCCACAGCTTCACAGACACGATCAAGGGATTTACCCTTAAGTGCGCGACCGCTGGTGACATAGCTGAAAAATTCAAGAGGTGACTGCCCTGCCTTCCCCGCACAGTCCTGAATTTCTTCTACGGACATCAGCGGGTATGCCGGAGCCGGGGTCCCTTTAAAATGACTGGACTGGGCACAGAATGCACAGTCTTCGGAACAGTTCCCACTGCGCACGTTAGCAATGGAACAGAGGCTGACTTCCCGGCCGAAACGACGCACTGTCATGGTATGTGCGGCATGCAAAATTTCGGCAAGCTCACCATGGGATGCCCCCAAGACCGAAACGGCT
>DDLU01000313.1 GCA_002340305.1 Desulfovibrio sp. UBA2564 | reverse complement strand
GGAAAGAGTTCTCTGGACTCTCCTAAACTTTTCAATAGGGTTTCGCCAATTTTTAGTTAGTTTTGGAGGTTTGTTGGAGTTTTATCGTAGATTTGGAGGAGCTTTGATTATGCGTAATTCTGTGCGGATTTTGGCTGTTGTAATCTTGCTGTTTGTCTTTGGCTTATCCGGTTGTGCATCGGGTAAATGGAACCGTTATGAGCTTTACATGGGCCAATCCTATCAGGATGGACAAAGGCTGGTTTCCGGTGAGCAGTTTCAGGATTTCCTGCGCAAACAGGTAACTCCCAAATTTAGTGACGGCTATACTGTTCTCGATGCCCAAGGCTTCTGGGGTGGTAAAAAAGGTTTAACTTACTCTGAAAGAAGCAAGGTGCTTATGATCGTTTCTCCGGCCAAAGATGCCGGGCAGCGCGTAGATGAAATAGCTAAAGCCTATAAAGATGAATTCAAGCAGGATTCTGTATTGAAAATTGTAAGTCCGGTTGAAGTCGGCTTTAACTAGGTTTGAATTGAAAATATTGAAAAAGAAAACTCCCCGGAGCATTTGTGGCGGGGAGTTTTTTGGTGAATTGTAAGAAGACTTTCCTTAGCCGGATTTAATGCCGGAAAGATCCAGTTCGCGCCCGACATGGGAAGCAAGTCCTATCCCGACTTACACCTCAGGCTTCGAAGCATCCGGGGCAACATATTTCAGAATACAGTAGCCAAGTGTTCCGGCAGTCAATGAAGCGAAGAGGATTGCAATCTTAGAAAGTTCAATCAATCTTGCAGCATCTTCAAAAGCAAGGTTGGCGATGAAGATGGACATGGTAAAGCCGACACCGGAAAGGCAGCTTGCCCCCCAAAGATGGATAAGAGTGGTTCTGCTAGGGAAGGCGGAAAGACCTAATTTATGGGTCAGCCAGCAGGCTCCGGTAACACCGATTTGCTTACCGATGACCAGACCGGCAAAAATACCGAGTGCGACCGGGGAAACCAGTTCTTGGAAGATGTCAGCTTCGAGGGCGACCCCGGCGTTGGCAAGGGCAAAGATAGGCATGATGCAGAAGGCTACCCATGGGTGCAGGGCGTGCTCGAGGTTCTGCAACGGAGTAGTACTGTCGCTATAGGCATCTTCCATTGTATGCAGGGCTATCTGCTGTTCTTTGTTGGTCAGAACCGTTTTGCCGGGAGTAATCGCTATTTCAAAGTTGTCTGCTGCTTCGCGGAGTTTTTCAATGAAGCCACGGCAATCCATGCGGGTGCTGGCAGGGATAGTGAGAGCAGCCAGAACACCTGCTATTGTGGCATGGATGCCGGACATGAGGAAAGCGAACCAGACAAGGATTCCAACCGCAAGATAGGGAATATAGTTTCGAATTCCCCAGATAGCATTGAACATAGCCATGAGCGCGATTCCGGCAAGTCCAAGGCCAAGGGCCACGAGGTTCAGTGAAGTGGTATAAAAGATAGCGATAACAAGGATGGCACCGATGTCATCAACAATGGCGACCGCAGTAAGAAATATCTTGAGTCCCATGGGGACGCGTTTACCCAAAAGGGACATAATGCCGAGCGCAAAGGCGATATCTGTCGCCATGGGAATACCCCAGCCGGCAATGGATTTTTCACCCGCATTGAAGAAAACAAAGCAAAGTGCGGGGATAATCATCCCGCCCAAGGCCGCAGCAACAGGCATTATGGTCTGACTCGGAGTTGATAGACCGCCGACAAGCAACTCGCGCTTAATTTCAAGGCCGACAACAAAGAAGAATACAGCCATCAGCCCGTCATTGATCCACAGGATCAGTGCCTTGGAGAGAGTCCAATCACCAATGCCGAAGGTCAGCTTGGTCTGCCAAAGCGAATGGTATGATTCAGCCCAAGGTGAGTTGGCCCAGATCAATGCAACAATAGTACATACCATCAAGGCGATACCGCCTGCTGCTTCCATTTTAAAGAAGTAATTAAAAGGCTTCAGCAGATAGTCCACAGATCGTTTGTTGTTCACTTGGCTCATCTATTTCTCCTGCATAATTACTGGTATTTTTCGTATATAAACATAAACCCAATAATACAAAGAAGATGTGAAAACAACATTTTGATTAAAAGTTTGAGTTATATAATTGGGGAATAAAAAACCTCCCCCGTAACTCTATGGTTACGGGGGAGGTTTTGCATTTCGAATCTACTAAAATAATCCCTACAAACTAATCCACTCGTCCTGTTTCTGGTCGGCATTCTTTTGATCTTCCTGTACCTTGTCTGCAAGGTGGCAGCAGGTGCGGTGTCCGGGTGCGATTTCTTTGTCCTGCGGAGCCTTTTCACGGCAGATATCCATAGAATGGGGGCAGCGGGGATGGAAGTGGCAGCCTTTGGGCGGATCAAGGGGGGAGGGGATTTCGCCTTTGAGCGGGGCAAAGTCCACGTCCCTTTTTTCCAGTCTGGGTACTTCGTTCAGCAGTGCCTGAGTGTAAGGGTGGAACGGTTCGCTGAAGAGCTTTTCAACGGTTCCCACCTCAACAACTCTGCCGAGGTACATGACCGCGATCCTGTCCGAGATGTGTTCGACCACGCCTAAGTCGTGGCTGATGAACAGACAGGTCAGGTTCAGGTCCTTGCGCAGCTCCATGAACAGGTTCAGAATCTGGGCCTGAATGGATACGTCCAGTGCGGCTACGGATTCGTCACATACCAGACATTCCGGTTGCATGGCCATAGCCCTTGCAATTCCGATCCTCTGGCGCTGTCCGCCGGAGAACTGGTGCGGGTAGCGGTCCTTGTAGCTTGGGTCCAGACCGCAGCGAAGCATAACTTCAGCGAGATACTTATTAAAGCCGGCCTTGTCGGTCAGTCCATGGTAGAGCGGTGCTTCACCGATGATCTGCTTAACCCTTTTACGCGGGTTCAGCGAGGCAAAGGGGTCCTGAAAGATCATCTGTACGTTGCGCGCATAGTCCATGTGTTCCTTGGAACTCATTTCCTTTACGTTTTGGCCCTTGTGGAAAATCTCCCCGGCAGAGGGACCCAGAATTTCACAGAGCATGCGGCCCAGTGTGGATTTACCGCAACCGGATTCACCCACCAAACCCAGAACTTCACCGGGCATGATTTCGAGGTTGACGCTGTCCACAGCCTGAACACGCTCTTCGCGCATTTTGGAACCCAGTTTCTGGGCAATTTTGCCTGCGAAGTCGAGCTTTTTAACAAAGACTTTGCTCAGGTCCCTGCAGCTCATGAAAGGTGTATTTTTATCTGACATATATTTGATTCCCTCCGGGGGCTTAAACCCTTTTGCAAAAGGGTTTAAGAATCCCAAAACCTTTTAGTAGGGCTTCGCCGCTTCGCGCGACTGCACACCCCAACGTGGGAAAAACGTTATTTTAGTCTATTTCAATGTTTCGGCTCCAGCGGCAAAGCCTAACCAGAGATTCCAAAGGGGCTTAGCTCC
>DDLU01000202.1 GCA_002340305.1 Desulfovibrio sp. UBA2564 | reverse complement strand
CCCGTAACCTGGAATCCCAAGACTGGCCATGGAATCCAAGAAACATGAAGCAAGCCTGCCAAGACCGCCGTTACCCAAGCCTGCATCAGCTTCAGCACTTTCAGCTTCATCAAGAGTTACACCGAACTTATCGAGAACCTCAGCGACTTCCTTTTCCGCCCCAAGGCTTAAGGTATTGCTAGCCAAAGATTTACCGGTAAGAAATTCCAAAGATAGATAGTAAACACTTTTGGCCCGTTGGCTGTAGTAAGAACGCTGGGTTTTAATCCAGTTCCCAACAAGGCGGTCACGCAGTGTAAAGGCTAAGGCCTGATAAAGCGAAAATAGATCGGTTCGTCCATAATCCCGGCCCAAATTGGAAAGATGATGACGGCAGACACAATGCATTAAAGACTCAACATCCATTCCACCGATCTCTTCCAAAAATTCAGCGATATCCTTTTTAGACATACCCTACCTCTCTATCTACATGATATTAAATACTAAAAAACACACCTCATTCACAGACGGTCATAGACCTCTCATCAATAATTAACGCTCAACAATGACGTTATACACCAACTACCTCAAAAAGGTAACTTGAATATATTTTTTTGCTAACAATAAAGTGCTACGGTAAGAAGTGAAGGTATAAAGCATTATCCTGCCGTAACCATTTCACACGGCAATCGATACTGAAATAGGCAACTTATTATGATTTCCTATTTAGCAGTCTAAAAAAGTAGAAACTTTTTTAATATTCTGCTTCACCTTTATATGCATATAGTGCTATTCATATTTAGTCGTGGGCGATAAAGTCTTAAATATGGGAGCGGGCCTTATCCAAAAGCTCTATATTAAACATAACGCCACTACAAAGTAACAGACTAAGTATTAATTAATACATAGATTTCACAATAAGTGTGAAACCATGGAAAGGGAGATATTATGGAAGACCATCTTAAAGAAGCTCTTGAGATAGTTAAAGCACAGGCCAGCGTAAGAACCATGACGGAAGAAGAAATCACTTCAATGGTGCAGAAGCTGGCAGCCGGCATCAAAAAAATCAGCGAAGGCATGCTCGACACCGGATCCCCCGAACCGACTCCTCCGGTGGATCCCAAAAAAGCCATTAGAGAAAAAAGCATTATTTGTCTTGAGTCCGGCAAGTCATTCAAAGTCCTTACCAAACGCCATCTGGCGAAATACGGTCTCACCCCGGACGAATACCGCGAAAAATGGGGATACACCAAAAAAACCCCTCTGGTCTGTAAATCCTTACAGCGTGAGAGACGCAAGAAGATGAAAGAAATGCGCCTCTGGGAAAAACGCAAAAAACAATAAACCCAGTCTCAAGATTTCATACGGAATAAGAAAGGCCCGCTGTTTCTATCCGAAACAGCGGGCCTTTTGACTTTCGCATGGATTTAGAACGCTTCTCCGGGGTTCTGGTAATAGAACTCAACACGTCGGTTAATTGCTCTGTTCCGGTTCGAGGTATTCGGAACCAGCGGCTTTGTCCCGGCATAGCCCACAGCCTTAACCCTTTTGGAAGAAACACCGGATTTTTTAAGAATATAGCGCAGGCAGGATGCTGCACGGGCAGCTGAGAGTTCCCAGTTGGAACTATAAATATTGTTCTTGGTAGCCCGGTCATCAGTATGACCGCGCACTACAAGATTAAAATTCTTCTGCTTCATAATACTGGCAACTTTATCCAGCAACTTCGTGGCCCTTGGGTTAATTTGTGCGGTGCCGGGCATAAAGATGGCGCGGGTCGGCACCCTGACCAAGACCCCTTGCTGGTCAGTATTGACCGACATCAGCTTTTGTAGCTTACCCGCAGAAACAAAAACCCTGATATCAAGTTCAAGGGCCTCCATTGTTTTCTTGGCCTTTGCGCTCATAGATGAAGCGGAATGCGGACTCTTGGAAAAGGCCATGTGCTTTCCGGTCTTATCCTTGGTCTGCATACCAAAAGCATCACGCATTGAACCCTTCAGGGTCTCAAAGTTGGCGACATCCTGATTTGCAAAAGAAAGCAGCAGAACAAAAAAGCACAGCAACAGAGTAACCATGTCCGCAAAGGTCGCCATCCACGGCGGAAGGCCTTCCTCCGGAGGTGGTTCCGTCGGGGCTTTCGCTTCAATATATATGATTTCTTCTTTCTTCGGGGGCACTAAAAAACTCCGGGTAACACCGTTCTTTACAAAAGAGAGATAACGGCTACCCATCCATATTGCAAATCCAAGTTCAGATTAACCCAGCATTCTACGAATCTCGCTGACCATGACGGCACTGGTCGGCAACGGTTTCAAGAAGATAGAGTTCGAAACGCAGGGAACTTCAGCAAGCTCAACCGGGATACTAAACTCTGGGGAACCAGTATAAATTATAAATTTAAGATCCGCCCATTTTTGTCGGGCTTCATTAATAAAATCAGTACCATTCATACCGGGAAGCCGCAAATCGACAACCACCAGATCAACCATTTGCTTAGCAAGAAAACTCAGAGCTTCTTCGGAACTTCCGACCTCGTAGACATCAAACTCTTCATCTTCAAGGCTGATAGCAAGACTTTCCCTGACATGCACATCATCATCAAGAATAAGTATTAAATTTGACATAGCTATGACTCCTGCCCTGAAATGGGTATCTTGATCCTAAACCGGGTCCAGTTGCCCGGAATAGAATTAACTTCCATAAAGCCACCATGCTGATCGGTTATTATAAAATACGAAACAGACAAGCCCAGCCCGGTTCCCCGGCCTACACTTTTAGTGGAATAAAAAGGTTCAAAAACCCTTTTGCGGACATCTTCAGGCATTCCCGGGCCGTTATCTTCAACTTCAATAACAGCCATCCGTCCATCTTTCTTTAATCGTAAAATAAAACATGGACTTCCTTCAACATATTCCTTGTCCATCATTGCCTGCGCGCCATTTTTAAGCAGATTAAGAAAAACCTGCTGAATTTCATTCTCCTCACAAACAACCGTGGAAAGCTCAGGGCTGTATTCTTTTATGATCTCAATCTTCCTGAAATCATATTCCCGTTTCAAATCATAGTCGTTGGCAGCAAGATCAATAGTATTATTCATCAATTCAGCCAGATTGCACTGACCGAACTTGCGCTCACTTTTACGGCTGAACCGCAGCATATTACTGACAATAGTCGCTGCTCTGTTGCAGGATTCGGATATCCCGTTCAACATTCTGGGGATATCGCGTCTGGAAAGATATTCACGCATCTTTTCCAAATCCACATCGCAATCACGGGCAGTCTTGCGGTTCTTTTCCAAATCCTTATAAATACGGTTGAGAATATTCTGAGAATTCCCGGCAATGGCAGCGAGAGGGTTATTAATCTCATGGGCCATACCTGCAGCCAAACCGCCAACGGACATCATCTTCTCTGTCTGAATCATCATCTGTTCCAGATTGCAACGCTCGGTGACATCATCAATCTGAATGACCGCACCTTCAACACCATTGGCGATAAGAGGAAAAATTGTCACATCTTCATAGCAGGTCCCATTTTTACTCAGCCGGGTTTTACGCTCTTCGCTGCAAGACTGGCGGGTGCGAATACTTTCCTTAATTTTATCCATCTCCGAAGCCATGCGCGGAAACACTGAAACAAGGGACTTACCCTGCGCGTCCACTGCAGAAATACCGGTGATTTTCTCCGCTGTCATATTCCATTGGGTAACATGACCGTCAGCATCAACACCGACGAGGATGGAAGGCATTGAATCAATGATGTTTGAAAGGTAATTTCGCAGCTTACGCAACTCTTCACGCTGCCTGTAATCTTCAGAAACATCCCTGAAAACAAGGACAGTACCGGCGATCCCGCCAGTTTTATCGAACACCGGAGCAGCAGAGTCAGCAATCTGAAAATTATCGCCGGTACGGGAGATCAGGGTTGTATGGTTCGCAAGTCCGACAACACACTTGGATTTCAGGACCTTTTCCACCGGATTAGCACACGGATGATTTGTCAGAGCGTTAATAATGCTGAAAACATCTGAAAGCGGCTTTCCGGCAGCCTCCTGAACAGACCATCCGGTAAGATTTTCGGCAACCGGATTCATCCGGGTAATTACGCCATTGGCATCAGTTGCGATGACAGCATCGCCGATAGAATTAAAAAGGGTCCTCAGCTTTTCCTCACTTGCCCTGGCAGCCTCCTTTGAACGCGAAATCCTCCCAAACATAAAAGAAAATACTGCTCCACTAAGTAGCAAAGAGCTGACCAGCATAGTCCGCATGAACATCTCATGAGGCCTGTCTAAAGGCAGCAGCAAATCTATAAAACTTGCATTCGCTTCATTAAACCAGAGCAATTCAAAAATGCTGTCAACAAACCATAGTGCTGCTGCAAGAAGCACAAAAGCCAGCAGCATCATCCTGCTCGGATTAGACTGACTGTTCATGACTCACCTTACTTTCAATCCATGCAAAATAGGGAACTGCAAAAAACAAAGTTCCAAGCCCGTGGGCCATGGCCCACCGTACGATGGAAACAGCAAATTTACCTTCGGGAAGCATGCCCAGCATATCCTTACTTCCAATTCCGCCAAAGGCTGTGATCAAAGGGACCAGCATAACAGCAACAAACAAACCGAACCCCATATTGCCTATATTCCTGAAATGAGTATCCCCGCCGTTTTTCCATCTAATAAGTAAAGCCCCACCGATCGGCCCGAGAGTATTCATCACAGCAATACAAAATGAGAATAACCACGGTGCACCCAATGAAAAATGGTTAGCCAGAATTGTCCCCACTGCGATACCCGGAGCAATCGCCCATCCCCGGTACAAGGCGGCAATAATAGCGACAGTCGCAGCAGGCCAGATCGGCATGGGGAACACCCCGACACTACTGAAAAGTAACCAGTTCAAGTGCGAAACTACCCAGTACACAGAAGCAACAATTATATTTTCCAATACCTTACGCTGGAGATCAGACATATCACCTACCTTAAAATAATCAAAATTACTCGCTTACAATACCCTAAACAGCAGCTCTTTTCATCCACAAATTATGTCTGAATGGAACTTACAATTCCTACTAAAAAAGGTGAGAATATTGTCCCCACCTTTGGAGTTATCGACAAATAAATCGGCAAATATGTAAAAATTAAGTTAAGACAAAGCTTCATCGGGAGCAATTGAATCAATACCGAAAGCATCACCGACCGCAGCATAAGTAAGTTTGCCTTTCATGGTATTCAGACCGAACTTGAGGTAAGGATTATCCCGCAGGGCATCAAGGCCGTTATCTGCCAACTGCAGGGCATAAGGAAGAGTCTGGTTCACAAGGGCAAAAGTGGAAGTACGCGGAACAGCTCCGGGCATATTGGCAACACCGTAATGCACAACACCGTCCACAACATAAGTAGGATCGCTGTGAGTTGTAGGCTTAATTGTTTCAACGCAACCGCCCTGATCAACAGCAACATCGACAATAACCGCTCCTTCCTTCATAGTGGAAAGCATGCCGCGGGTAACCAGATGGGGAGCCTTGGCACCGGGAATAAGGACAGCACCGATGACCAGATCAGCCTCGGCAACAGCGGCGCGGATGTTAGGTTCAGTGGAGGTCATGGTAGTTATCCGGCCATTGAAAACATCATCGAGATATTGCAGACGGGCGTGGTTTACATCAAAAATGGTCACATTAGCACCCATGCCTGCGGCGATCTTGGCGGCGTTGGTACCGACCACACCGCCCCCGATGACCATAACCTTGGCAGGGGCAACACCGGGCACACCGCCCATAAGTACGCCGCGTCCGCCCTTGGTCTTCTCAAGATGCAACGCACCTTCCTGTGCTGCAAGCCGTCCGGCAACCTCACTCATGGGAGTAAGCAGCGGCAAAGAACCATCCGGCAGCTGAACGGTTTCGTAAGCAACACCGATGGTCCCGGACTCAAGCAGGGCTTTGGTCAACGGCTCATCTGCAGCAAGGTGCAGATAGGTAAACAGCAGGAGATCTTCACGGAGATACTTGTATTCCGAAGCAATAGGTTCTTTAACCTTAATAATCATCTCCGCGGCCCATGCATCATCCACGGAACCCATCTTGGCTCCGGCGGAAACGTATTCCTCATCAGAAAGGCCCGACCCAAATCCGGCTCCCTTTTCAACAACAACGGAATGACCGCGACGGACAAGGTTTTCCACCGCACCGGGGGTCATTGAGACCCTGTTCTCCATGGTTTTTATCTCTTTAGGAATACCGATAAGCATGTCATCAACTCCTGCTGGTAAAAGTTGTAGATTTAAATTTATGCAACAATCTAACGCAACAGCAACTTTCTTAGCAATGACAAATTTCGAATAATATACATAATATTTTTATGCAGGAAGACTTTCTTTCTGCTTTGAGCTGACTTACAAAAACAATACGACATAACAACCAGCACAGATGAAAAGGATTCAGTAAAATGCCTGTCTGCCCAAACAATATACCTACAATCCTCATAGTGGACGATGAGCCGTTTAACCTCGAATTTCTTGAGTTGATACTAAAACAACAAGGCTACAACATAATCACCGCAGCCAGTGGACGGCAGGCACGGGAACTGGCAGAAGAAGTACAACCGGACCTGATCCTGCTGGACATAATGATGCCTGATGAAAGCGGCTTTGAATGCGCAGCTGTCCTACGCCTTTCACCTGAAACATGTGAGATCCCGATAGTATTCCTCAGTGCTCTGGACGATGATGAAAACACGGGCAGGGGGTTTGATGCCGGGGCTGTAGATTTCATAGCCAAACCATTTGCCTATAAAGATGTGATCCAGCGCATCAGGATGCACTTGAAGCTCACAAACTGCGATAGGCATGTCAGAAGAAGAATTGCCTTATCACCAAGCAACGCAACTGTTGAAGTAGATTTCCCCAACCATGGAACACGCGTGGTCTTTCCCAGGGAAACGGCTGCTCCGGGATTATCTATCCACGAAAGCGCCTTACTTGGAGACAAAAGCGAAAGTCATCTGCTTTTGAATTTCAGCCACCCCTGCGCCGAGAGCATGCCGGTCACAATCAAGGAATTACTGGCAGCAAACTGCGGTCCTCTTTTCAGTGCCTCCGAAACCATGCGTAATATAGGTATCGCCTTAAACTACCTAGATAGCGGGAATGAAATCTCCGCAATTTACGCCCGGCTTGACCGGGACAATGAGGTACTGACGGTGGTTAATGCCGGAACATTACCCGCAATTCTCCTGCGCCGCGCTAAATCTCCTCAGCTGATCGAACGGCAAAGTGGAAATCTGGGCAGTCTGGGCATGGGCTTACCCCCCTGCTCCAGCTACAAAATCAGCAAGGGAGACCGCATTTATATGTTCAGCCGTGAAATGGTCCTGGCTTATGAATGGGAAGGGGAAGCGATCAACGACCTGCTCGAAGCCTGTCACCTATCATCAGGCATTGACCTTGAGACTGCATGCTTCGCCGCTGTGGAATTGCTTCAAAACAACGGTGAACAACCGGGTGGTATTTTGGTGGGGATTGAGGGATAGCATAAAATCTTGCCGGCTGAGAAAATGCCATATGCAAGGCATAAATAGAGACCGTAACTTACCGCATTAAACGACCAAGCCCCGGCACACAATGCACCGGGGCTTGGAGCGAGGACTGAGAATACTCCCAGCCTGAAATTATTTTACAGAACCAACAGGAAACTTGGCACCTTTCCACGCGAAGATTCCGCCGGGGTATCTTTTTACGTTGGTGTAGCCGAGTTTTTTAGCCCATGCTGCACCGTTGTGGCTGCGGGTGCATTTTACGAAACCGCAATAAACTACGATAAGCTTATCTTTGTCAGGTCCGAGCAGTTCGATGTACTGTTTTTTAGTCTTACCATCTGTTTCCTTTGTGTCCCACTCAAGCATATCAGGGATGGGGAAGAGGAACTGCTTAGCACCGGGAACGTGCTCTTTCTTGTAGCTTGCCTCATACGGCATGGTGTCGATGATGCGCATATCCTGTTTTTTATCCAGCAGGGCTTTCAATTCAGCAGTAGTGATGATGTCGTAGTCACCGCGCTGTACTTCTTTGAGCAGTTTAACTGCGCCTTTTTCTTTTTCAACTTCCTGGGCAAATTTGTCAGAACCGAGACAGCCTGTCATGGCAAACATGAGTGCGCACAAAGCCGCAATCATAGAAATATTCTTGAACATCTTCATTTCATCATCCTCCAAAATTTCAAAATGATTTCTAACGGGTAGCAAGTAATGGAATTGGCCGGGAACGATAGCCCTTAACCCGGCGCAGAAAATAGAGATAACCACAGGCAACGAGCAGGAATGTATCACGCAGCAAAGCTTCGCGCAGGGAATGGTATGCCTCGCCTTCCGGGTCTCCGGGAGCAAAACATCCGCAATCAACATCTAGCCCCATGTTGATCCCATGCGCCAGTACTGCCATAAACACAACCAGCAGCACCACGTAGGATGAAAGGAAACCTTTCACATCCCAGAGCAATCCCAATGCAATGAGTATCTCCGCCAGCGGCAACACCAGTGCCGCAACATAATTCAATTGTCCGGGCAGCAACCCATAACCGCTGATGACCGTGGCGAATCCCTGCACATGAAGTAGCTTCCCGGCACCTGCGTAAAGAAACACAGCAGCCAGCATACACCTGAGTAGGAAATACACCTGTTTGGACATCAGCCTATCAATCATTGCAACACCCGTTCAAAATTTTTTTAATGGCTAAGGGTTACATGTAATTTCAGATCAAGATCAAATAGTTAAAACAAATCACTACATGCTTTTTCTATCCATTTTACCGATATATACGATCACACGACAAAATACCCTTTGCAAAATCCAATACTTATAGCGTAGTGTTTTTCGGATATTTCAAGTTTTAATAGGAAAAACATATATGACCAACTCAAAAGACGACCAAGCTGCACAGAAAATGCAGAATGAAAGCGTTCACGATGAACCGGATAAAGTAGTAGAACCAGAAGATTCTCTCCCGGAAATAACCAAAGACGAACTCCCCCCATCTATACTGAACGCACTTGATAAAGCAGGCTGGGAAAAACTGACTCCGGTCCAGTCCAAATCTCTCCCTTACCAGCTAAGAAACTGGGACCTCATGGTTCAGGCTAAAACAGGCAGCGGTAAAACCGGTGCTTTTGTTATGCCCCTGTTGGAAAAACTCGATCCCAATATTAATTACACTCAGGCACTGATCCTCGTTCCGACCCGTGAACTTGCACGGCAGGTCGAACGTGAGGCTGAAAGAATTTTCGAAGGCTCCGGTTTACGGGTACTTTCTGTATACGGTGGTGTCGGCTACGGTCGCCAGCGTGAAGAACTGGAAAAAGGCGCACACATGGTTGTCGGCACTCCGGGCCGAATTCTCGACCACCTGCTGAAACGTACCTTCGACCTCGAAGATCTCGAGACACTGATCTTTGACGAAGCGGACCGTATGCTCTCTATCGGCTTCTACCCGGACATGCGTGAGGTAAAATCCTATCTGCCGCGCAGGCCTATCTCCACCTATATGTTCTCGGCAACTTTCCCGGAACATGTTATCCGCCTCTCCAAAGAGTTCATGTACAAGCCGCAGATGCTCAGCCTTAGCAGCAAGCAAGTCCATGTAACTGAGATCGACCACGCCTATTACGAAGTGCCCTCCATGGGTAAGGAACGCCAGTTGATGCGTATCCTTGAAATGGAAAATCCCACCTCTGCCATCATTTTCTGTAACACCAAGGCCAACGTTGAATTCGTTGCCGCTGTGCTCAACAACTTCGGTTTCAATGCCGCCGACCTGACCTCGGACCTTTCACAGTCCAAACGCGAACGGGTGCTGGCCCAGCTTCGTGACGGTTCCGTCCGCTTTCTAGTAGCAACCGACATTGCCGCCCGAGGCATTGATGTACCTGACCTTTCCCACGTAATCATGTACGAACCGCCGGAAGATAAAGAATCCTACATCCACCGCGCCGGGCGTACCGGACGCGCGGGTTCTTCCGGGGTGGCAATCTCCCTTGTGGATGTGATCCAGAAAATCGAACTGCAGCGCATCGCTACCGCCTACAACATTAATTTCGAAGTACGCGAACTGCCGGACGACACACAGGTTCTTGATACTATTAATGAAAGGCTGACCACTATCCTTGAAGGTCAATTCCGTTCACGGACAATACTTGAAAGGGAACGCATCGGTCGCTATAAAAATCTGGTCCGCCAACTCGCCGAGGATGACGAGCAGTGTATTCTCGTGGGCATGCTTCTGGACGAACTCTACCAGAAATCCCTGCACGCCCGTGCAGAGCAGCCCCCGGCACCCAAGCCCAAACCCCGGAAAAAATCCCGCCCCCGTAAAAATAACTACCGAGGCAAGCCAAACAGCGGCCGGCCCCAGAATAAGGGCCGCGGCGGGAATTACAATAAAAACCGCAGATAGATTAAGTGGAGTAATAAAATGAAGCTTCTTTCAACCCAAGTAGAAGGCTACATCGAACGTTCATCCTGGATTCGTAAGATGTTCGAAACAGGTATGGTACTGAAAAAAGAATACGGTGAAGACGCAGTATGCGACTTTTCGCTCGGCAACCCTGATGTTCCCGCACCTGCAGCAGTGGGTGAAGGCCTCAAGGAACTTGCTGAAACCGCAGATAAGCCTTTTGCCTTCGGCTATATGCCCAACTTCGGTTATCCCACCGTGCGTGAAAAACTCGCTGCAACGGTTTCCGAAGAGCAGGGTGTTAAAGTTTCCGGTTCCGATATCATAATCACCTGCGGTGCAGCCGGTGCTATCAACGCACTCTACCGCGCCATCCTCGAGCCGGGCGACCAGATTCTCTGCCCTGCGCCTTTCTTCGTTGAATACGGTTTCTACGCTCAGAACTCCGGCGGCGAACTGGTAACAGTACCG
>DDLU01000161.1 GCA_002340305.1 Desulfovibrio sp. UBA2564 | reverse complement strand
CGTTGGTTCAATCGTGTTCTGACGGTCGAAGAGATAGGTCAGTTGATGGAGGAAACAGGTATAGTCCGGCGGGCAAAAATCCCCGCTCTATCCGGTGTGCCTAGCCGTGCGCATATCCTGTCCAAGATTGCAGTTGCTACCGGAGCTGCAGACGCGGCATTTGCTGCGGACGATTATACCCCCGTTGCAATTGCCAGCGCAACCCACGTTGTCGATGACGATCCGGTAAACCCGGAGGCAATTGTTATTGATACAGCTAAAGTCACTCCCACAGCATTTCGCAAAGTGGGCGTGGAAGTTAAGCCGCCCAAGGGCAGCAGCACAGCGGCTTCCGAGGTCGTAATTAATCTGGATAAACAGGGATAAGCCGAGGAAATTATTATGCAGAATATTAGCATCCCCGAATTGGCGGCCCAGATCATCACTCATTTGCGGAATAACCCGGAGATGATTGTTGAGGAAGGCGGCAAGTTTAAAAAAGTCTACGTGAGGATCATTGATTCCGGCATGATCGGCACCGAAACTCATTCCGAACTGGAAGCAGGGCGTGCGGCTTTAAAAGCAGCCAGCAACGAGACCGAAAAAATAGCAGCACTTGAAAAACTTGTAGCAGCCCATGATGTGATTCTTGATGGGCGCAAGGAGGAATAAAAATGTCTTCTACTGACTTTCTCCATGGCCCTGAGGTCTTGGAAATCAACAATGGCACAAGGCCGATCAAGGTGGTTAAGTCCTCCGTTATCGGTCTGGTCGGTACCGCTCCTGATGCGGATAACACCGTGTTTCCCATGAATGAACCGGTATTGATTCCCGGTAACCAGCTCATGGCTGGCAAGCTGGGTAGCACCGGAACTCTGGGTGACGCAATGGACGGCATCTTTGACCAGAATGGCGCAATGGTGGTGGTTGTCCGTGTGGAAGAAGGCGCGGATCAGGATGCAACCTTGACCAATGTTGTTGGCAGCGGAGCGAATGCCACAGGTGTTCACGCGCTTCTGGGTGCTGAGAGTCATGTAAAGGTTACCCCGCGTATTTTGATCGCCCCCGGCTACACCTCCCAGCGCGTTGCCGATACCGCTAACCCGGTAGTATCTGAGCTGGTGGGGATTTCGGAACGGCTCCGGGCCGTGACTCTGGCTGAAGGTCCTAATACCACCGATGCAGCGGCAATTACCTATCGTGAAGACTTCGGCAGTGCGCGGGTGTTTGTCACTGATCCCGGTGTGCTGGTCTGGGATACCACGCTTAACAAGCCCGTAGCCAAGCCTGCCAGTCCCCGCATTGCCGGGGTAATGTCCAAGCTGAATTACTGGGAATCCCCGTCCAACAAAGTGTTGAACGGCGCAATCGGCATTTCCCGGACTGTTGATTTCAACCTGTCCGATTCCAATTGCTCGGCAAATCACCTGAACGAAAATGAAGTGGCAACCATCATCCACCGTGACGGCTACCGGCTCTGGGGCAACCGCACCTGTTCGGATGATCCCATGTGGGCGTTCCTGTCTGTGCGCCGCGCTCATGACATGATTTATGAATCCATTGAGCAGGCTTTCATGTGGGCTATGGATAATCCGTTCAGCGCACAGCTTATTCTGGATATTCAGGGCAGCGTCAACGCCTTCCTCAGGCATCAAAAAGCAATCGGCGCAACCCTCGGCGGTAAATGCTGGTTGGACCCGGAACTCAACACCAAGGAAACCATGATGGCTGGTCAGCTCTACCTTGATTTCGACAACGAAGCCCCGGCTCCGCTGGAAAGACTGACCTTCCGCGCACATCGCAACAACGGTTACTACACAGAGCTGGTTAATCAGGTTCTGGCCGCATAAGGAGTGAAACAATGGCAGCTACTACACTTCCGAGGAAGTTAAAAAAATTCACAGCGTGGGTGGACGGTACCGGATACTTAGGCAAGGTACAGGAACTTGAACCTCCTAAATTGTCACTCAAAACCGAAGAATATCGCGCTGGCGGCATGGATGCACCCGTTGAAATCGACATGGGCATGGAAAAGCTGGAGGCAACTGCGACCTTTGCCGAATACATTCCTGATCTGTTCAAGAAGTTTGGAGTGGTTGAGGGTGAAGACGTTTCCATCACGTTCCGTGGGGCTATCAAGGCCAACGGTGGAGCTGAGGCGGTCATCCTTGAAATGCGTGGACGTCTTCGGGAGCTGGATTCCGGCACATGGAAGGCCGGTGATGATTCAACCCTGAAAGTTGCCATTGCCCTGCGTTACTACAAAGCAACTATTGCTGGTGAGGAAGTTATCGAAATTGATCCGGTCAATATGATCCGCGTCATCGGCGGCGTGGATCAGCTTGCCAGTGAACGGTCTGCGTTGGGTATTTAACAACCATTTAAACGAGGCTTTAAGGGAATGACAGATAAAGAAATTACTCTCAGTGACGGCAGGGAAATTACCATGCGCCCTCCTAAAGTTAAGGATATGCGTGTGGTTTCCACAATTAAGGATGAGCTTGAGCAGGATGTGCGCATGATTTGCAATCTGACCGGGCTGACTCCTGATGAAATAGATGAGCTTCCGCTCAAAGATTATTACGCCTTGCAGAAGGAGTTTACTGATTTTTTGTCCTAAGCTGGCAGGATTGCATGCAGGTTATGGCTGATGTCGGCCACATCCTGCATTTTTCCCTGCATGATCTGATGGAATTAACAATTGAAGAGCTGATGGGATTTCACAAAGAGGCCAAAAGGCTGAACGGATAAGCTAGATATTTCTGGCGAATCCAACCGCAAAGCCTGAAAAAATAGCGGCAACAAAGGCTGTCCCGGCTGCCTTGTCAAAGCTTCCACCGTTCAAGAAAGAAACGGCAGTGACAACAAACGGTATGGTCCATCCAAATTGATCTAAAAAACTGCGCATACACGGTCTCCCGGAGTAATTATGAATAACAAGTTTGTCGTTTCAATGATGTTCAAAGCCATTGCCGCAGGTGGTGTATATTCCACTTTTAAGGCACTGCGCAGTAATATGCAAGGCTTGAGTGATGAAGAGCGTAAACTTGAGGGACAGTCGAATCGCTATAAAGCGGCTTTGACCAAGCTTTATGGTGCATGCAGACGCAATGCCGGGGCGCATGATGGTTTTCAGAAAGCCATAGATCGGGTTGAAAAGAAACTACGCACAGCCCGGAAGGCCATGAGCGACTACCGCAAGGAAGCCGCCAAAACCCGGAAGGAAGCAAACAAGCAGAAACGGGCCGATCTTCAAGGTGATATGGTCGGGGTTGCCGGTATGGCCATGGCTGCTTTCACTCCGGTTATGGCTGCTGTAAATTTTGAAAGTTCGATGGCTGATGTACGTAAGACAATAGATTTCAAGGACGAAAGTGAATTCAAGCAAATGGGTTTGGATTTACAGAATATGTCTGAACGTATTCCCATGGCAACCAGCGGACTGGCTGATATTGCAGCGGCAGCTGGTCAGGCCGGGATAGCCAGAAATGAATTGCTTAGATTTACAGAAGACGCTTCCAAGATGGGAGTTGCGTTTGACATGAGCGGAACTGAGGCAGGCGGAGTTATGACCGGATTGCGCAGTATCTTCAAGCTTAATCAGGATGGGGCTGTTTCATTGGGCGATGCCGTCAACCATCTTTCAAACAATATGGATGCCACCGCTTCCAGCATGCTCAATGTGATGAATCGGGCCGGTTCTTCCGGGAAAATGATCGGACTGACCGGGCAACAGGTTTCCGCTTTATCCGCGACCTTCCTTACCCTGAAGACTCCGCCGGAAGTGGCAGGAACTGCCATGAATGCCATGTTCAATAAACTTGCTACCGCAGATAAGCAGGGGAAAAAATTTCAAAATGCTCTGCAATCCATAGGTATGGATGCTCAAGGACTTAAACAGACCATGAAAGACGATGCTCAGGGTGCGATCCTTTCTTTTTTTGAAGCCATCAACGGAGCTGAGGATAAAATGGGAATTCTTACCGATCTTTTCGGCGCGGAATATTCCGATGATATGACCAAGCTTGTGGGCGGATTAGATGAATACAGAAAGGCTTTAGGGCTGGTAGCGGATCAAGCCAATTATGCCGGGTCCATGCAAAAAGAATATGATGATCGTTCCCGGACTACAGCCAATAAACTGATTCTGTTAAAAAATAAGGCTGCAAATGCCGGTATTGCCTTTGGTTCATTGCTTTTGCCCGCTTTGGGAGTTGCTGCTGATATGCTGGGCGGGATCGCCGGGGCTGCCAGATACGTGGCTGAAGAATTCCCTCTTTTAAGTAAAGGCATAGGTATGGTGACAGGCTTACTTGTGGGCTTCAAGGTTGTAAGTCTCGCCGGAGGGTATGCCGCTACTTTTTTATCAGACGGTCTGACCACAGCAAAAACAGTATTTTTATTCCTGCGTCCTTCCATTCTGAAGACAAATATAGCTCTGGGCTGGAACCGGGCCATGATGCTCAAAAATGCGGCAGCTTCAAGCATTGCTTCCCTTAATCTGGGACGATTTGCCATTGTTCAAAAGGCGGTTGTTTTGGGCGGCAGAGTTTGGGCCGGTGTTATGTGGGCTGTTAATGCTGCCATGACTGCAAACCCTATAGGCTTGATTGTTACCGGAATCGCTGCCTTGGTTGGTTTTGTCTACAGATTGATTACATCGTGGGACAAGCTTGTTGCAGCTTGGAAAAACAGTTCTGGAATTCTTAGCGGGATCGGTAATGTGGTGTCCACTTTCTTCGGCTTTGGCGATGATGACGAAAACGAAGATCAGGAAACAGAACAGCAGGTTCACAAAAAGGTTGGGGTTGTTCAGGAAGCCATTGATGAATCACCGGCAATGAAGAGTGGAAGCTATGCCGCTCCAGCTAATATTCAGTCGTTTGAGCATCAGTCTCGCCAGCAGGAAACCACTGTTCATAATACTTTTCATATCACCCAGCAGCCCGGCCAATCTGCCAAGGAATTGGCCCGCGAAGTTGCCGCAATTCTGAAACGTCAAAACAGCGGAGCGTTACACGATGGCGTCTAGCAGAGTAATGATGAAGCTGGGGAGTTATAAGTTTTCCATGATCACCGCCGCCTATGAAAATTTGTCCCGCACTACATCATATAGATGGGCAAAGCAGGAGCGTATGGGCCGGTTGCCTGCCCGTCAGTATGTCGGTCCGGGTGATGATGTGCTGGAATTAAACGGCGTGATTTATCCGCAATTTCTCGGTGGCCTTGAACAGCTTAACCGCATGAGGGCCGAGGCTGGGACAGGGCAACCGCTGATGCTGATTGATGGGCGCGGTAAAGTCTGGGGTAAATATGTAATTGAGGAAGTCCGAGAGGAACAAACAGCCCATTTCAAGGGCGGGGCACCGAAGAAACAGCAATTTTCCATGCGTATATCCAAGTACGGTGAGGACACAAAATGAGCATCAAATACATGACCATAGACGGCGATATGCTGGACGAACTCTGCTACCGCCAATACGGGCGCGAAGGTGCCGTAACTGCCGTGCTGGAAGCTAACCCCGGTCTGGCCGAAAAAGGCTCGGTCTTTGAGGCCGGTATCGTGATTGTGTTTCCCGATCTGGACGAAACCGAGACTGAAACCGCAACCGTTAAGCTGTGGGATTAACCATGACTCCCAAATTCAAAATTTTAGCAGACAGCAAGGATGTCACAGCCAAAATAGCTGATCGCCTGAAACGCCTGACTGTGACCGATGAGGCTGGGCAAAATTCGGATGCAGTTGAGATTGAGCTGGATAACCGGGATGGAGCTATTGCCGTTCCGCGCACTGGGGCGGAGCTGGAAGTATTCATGGGTTACGAGGAAACGTGCCTAACCCGCATGGGCTTATTTACTGCTGGCGATGTGCGGCTGTCCGGCCCCCCCGACACAATGTCGATCACGGCCATGGCCGCCGATATGCGTATCAGCCTGAAAGCCCCGAAAACCAAAAGCTGGGATGAAAAGACCCTGTCCGACATTGTTTCCACTATTGCCGCAGACCATAGCTTGACCGCAGTGGTTGCCCCCGTGCTCGGCGGGATCACGCTGCAACACATTGATCAAACCGAGGAATCAGACCTCCATTTTCTGACCCGCTTGGCTGCGGATCACGATGCGGTAGCCAAGCCGGTTGAGTCTAAATTGCTGTTTGTCCCGCGTGGTGAAGTCAAGTCAGCCAGTGGCAAAAATCTACCATCCATAGCCCTCAAGCGTACCGATCTGGAACGCTGGGATATGACCGCTGCCAGCCGAGGAAAGTATAAGAGCGTCAAAGCCTACTGGCACTCGTTGGATGATGCCGAGCGCATGACCGTAAAGGTCGGAAGCGGCAAGCCTTGTTTTTGTTTGGGAGGCTCCAGCGCGACTCCGGCAGAAGCCCGCGCAAAAGCACAGGCCAAATTTAACGAGCTGCAACGCGGAACCGCCACACTTTCATTGACAGCTGGTGGCAATCCGACAATTGCCGCAGAATGTGCCTTGTCGGTTTCCGGCATTCCCGGCTTGGAAGGAGACTGGACTATTCAGCGTGTGGAACACAGCTTGGATGATCAGGGCTACATCTGCCAGATTGAGTGCGAAACACCCACCGGGCAGAGCAAGGGGCTGGTGTGATGAAGAAAGAAAGACCGCTTTTTATGGCTCTGAAGACTGAGCACTATCTGCCATTTAGGTCAGGCGAGAAAAGATATGAAATTCGACCCTACGG
>DDLU01000130.1 GCA_002340305.1 Desulfovibrio sp. UBA2564 | reverse complement strand
AAGGGTTTAAGGCCCCCGGCAGGGTCGCCGAAGGCATTCCAAAAGGAGCACTAATGCCAGTAGTAATGGGCACTGCGGGTCATATTGACCATGGTAAGACCAGCCTGATTAAAGCTTTGACCGGAACGGACTGCGACCGTCTGGCAGAAGAGAAGAAACGCGGCATCACCATCGAACTGGGCTTTGCCAGTCTTGATTTGGGCGGTGATGAACATCTGAGCATCATCGATGTTCCGGGTCATGAGAAATTCGTTAAGAACATGGTTGCCGGGGCAGCGGGTATTGATTTTGTACTGCTGGTCATTGCAGCTGATGAAGGCGTGATGCCCCAGACCCGCGAACATCTGGAAATTTGTACTTTGCTGGGCATTGAAAAGGGCTTTGTGGTCTTGACTAAAGCTGACACGGTTGATGCAGACTGGATGGGAATGGTTCAGGACGATGTGCGGGAATTTCTCGCCCCGAGTTTTCTGGCTGAAGCTCCGATTCATGCTGTTTCTTCACATACCGGACAGGGCCTTGATGAACTGCGTGGTGAGATAGCCAATTTCATGAAAGGGTTTTCTCCGAAACGTAGGACTGATCTGGCCCGTCTGCCAGTTGACCGTGTATTTACCATGAAAGGGCACGGTACGGTTGTTACCGGAACTCTGATTTCCGGGCAGCTTTCCGTGGGCGATGATGTGGTCCTTTACCCGAAACAGACCGAGACCAAGGTGCGCAGTTTGCAGTCTCATGGTTCTTCTGTGGAGACTGCTCCGGCAGGGCGTAGGACTGCCATCAACTTGCATGGCCTTGAGGTCGAAGATATTAAGCGCGGTGAAGTTCTGGGCCGTCCGGGGACTCTTTTTCCATCAACTGTCTGGGATGTTGAGCTGACTTGCCTGCCGTCTTCGCCCAAGAGCTTGAAGCACCGTAAGGAAATCCATTTTCATCATGGTTCGAAGGAAGTCATGGCTAAGGTTTATTTCCTTGATCGTGAAAAGCTGGAGAAGGGCGAACGTGCGGTTTGTCAGATTCGTTTTGATAAGCCCATGACCGGAGTTTATGGTGATCGCGTTGTTCTGCGTTCATTCTCGCCGCTGCGCACCATTGCAGGCGGAAGCATCATCAACCCGCTGGGCCGCAAGGTGAAGCGCTTTTCCGATGATGTTAAGCGTTTGGACTCTCTGATTGGTGCTGAACCGGAAGAACTGGTGCTGACTCAGCTTGATCTGGCTGGCAGGGCAGGGCTGACATTTCAGGAGCTTTCCATTTTAAGCAATGTGGCTTCCAAACCGCTTGAAAAAATGCTCCAAACCATGGGCGGACAGCAGAAGGTTTTCTTGTACGACAAGGAAACCCGTAGCTATGTTTCCGGCACTCATCATGAAAATCTGGTGCAGGGCCTTTTAGATCATCTGGCTGAATTTCATAAAAAAGATCCCATGAAGCCGGGTGTGACGCGTGGTGAGATCGGTTCAACTTATGGTAAGGGATTGCCGGATAAGCTTTTTCATTCCATTGTGGAGCGTCTGCTTAAGAAAAAGGAAATTGTAGCGGTGCAGGAGATTTTGCATCTGCCCGGACATAAGGTTTCCCTTGCTTCGGATCAGCAGAAATTGCGTGATACCTTGATGGATACTTATGAAAAGGGCGGATTGACTCCCCCGAATCTCAAAGACGTGCTTGATCCCCTTGATTTGGTTTTTAAAGAAGCCGCACCGGTTTACAGACTTTTGCAGGATGAAAGTTTACTGGTCAGGATTAAAGATGATATGTATTTCGCCAAATCCGCAGTAGACGGTTTGCAGGAAACTCTTGAAGGGTATTTTGCGGAAAACGAAGAACTCGGTCCGCAGGATTTTAAAGCTTTAGTCGGACTGTCCCGTAAATTCTCCATCCCATTGCTTGAATACATGGATAAGGAGAAGATTACCATTCGAGTTGGTGACAAGCGCAGGTTGCGTAAGCAGAATTAGCTAGCAGGCTGTTGAGAAAGTGCCAGATGTAAGGAACAATAAAAAGGCAGGAACGATGCGTATTCAAACATACGTGAGTTTCTGCCTTTTTTGCAGTGACGCAGCAGATGGTGCTTTATCGACAGCCAGAAAGCCCGGATTCGAGAGAGTCCGGGCTTTTGCGTTTATATTGTTGTGGAAGATAAGTGTTTAGAAGGGGGGCAACTTGGCATTTCAATCTCTTCGTCAAGGTGGAGTACTGTTTTTGCTACAGCGGTTGAGAAGTCGGGGTAGATGTTGTCAGCTCCTATTAGTTTATCTGTTCCCAGCCGGGTCATGATTTTCTTGATTCGCGGATGGACACCGGAAAGCAGGACTTTAATGTTTTGGGCATGTGCCCTGCGGATAACAGTTTCGAGTGCTTCAATGCCTGTAGCGTCCATGGTCGGAACGTTGCGCATACAGAAAACTATGATCTCCGGCTTCTTGCGGGTGAAGCTCATGACATCGATGAATCGTTGGGCCATGCCGAAAAACATGGGACCGTTGATTTTATAGACCACTACTTTTTCATGTCCGCTTTTACGGTTGATGATTTCTTCTTCGGGTAATCCGGTATCAAGACTGTGTACGTCTGTCAGCTGGCTCATGCGTTTCATGAAAAGCATGGCAGCCATTACCACGCCGACTTCTACCGCTACAGTCAGATCAACAAAGACAGTCAGCAACAGCGCGATAAGCATGACCAGTGAGTCTGACTTCGGAGCGAAGAGCAGCCGTTTGATGCGGTGAACCTCACTCATATCCCATGCAACAAGCATGAGCACTCCGGCAAGGCTGGCGAGGGGGATCATAGATGCCAGTGGAGCGCAGACCTTAATGAATAGAATCAGGGTCAGGGCGTGGATCATACCTGCCAAGGGTGAATGTGCCCCGGCGCGGATGTTGGTAGCAGTTCTGGCAATAGCTCCGGTTGCAGGAAGGCCGCCGAAAAGAGCAGAGCCGATATTTGCCAAACCCTGCGCTACCAGCTCGTTTGATGAGTTGTGGCGGTCACCGCTCATGCCGTCAGCTACGGTTGCGCTGAGCAGTGATTCGATCCCGGCAAGGATCGCGATGGTCAGGGCTTCCGGAATCAGGGCTTTGAGCTGCATCAAGTTGAGGCCGGAAAATGAAACTGCACCGGGCAGAATGGTAGGAATTCCTCCGAATCTGCTACCGATGGTTTCTGTATGCAGTCCCATGGCCCAAGTTATTACACTTGCCAGCACAATCCCTACGAACGGAGCCGGAATGCGGGGGATAAATCTTCTGACCAGCAGCATGGAAATTACCGTCAATGCTCCCAGTCCCAGAGTAGTCGGGTTAGTGCTGGGCAGAGCCAGTACGCAAGCTTGAAGCCGGGGCAGGAAGTCTGCTGGAAGTTGGGCAATGTTCAGGCCGAGGAAGTCTTTAATCTGAGTAGAAAAGATCAGGATACCGATGCCGGATGTGAATCCGGTTGTTACCGGATAGGGGATGTATTGCAGAAGCTTACCAAGGCCGAGACTACCCATAATCAAAAGCATGATTCCAGCCATGAGGGTTGCGAGAATGAGACCGTCATATCCGTGGCGGGCAATAATTCCGGAAATGATGATTACGAATGCCCCGGTAGGTCCGCCGATCTGGAATCGTGTTCCGCCGAAACCTGAGATGATGAATCCGGCAATGATAGCTGTAAAAAGACCTGTTGCCGGACTCGCCCCGGAAGCGATTGCAAATGCCATGGCCAAGGGTAGGGCAACAATACCGACAGTTACACCGGCGGCGATGTCCTGCCTGACGGTTGCCGGAGAGAGACCGGATTTAATAAATTTAAAACTGGTTGGAATGAAGCGGTTCAGTTTTGAACAGACGTAAGTGTCCATTGAGAAACCTCCTTGTTTTTGGTGGTGTCTCCGTGGGGCTCAGTCAGTGGTCATATTTTTTAGAGAAATGAATAGGCCAGGGGCTGGGTCTCGCGCGGAAAAAAGAATCTGATAATGCCGCTCTTATTTCATGTCAATGGGGTTTCTGAAGAAAACTTTGTGCTTTAATTCTCAAGTGTTGTTAGGCGGTGGCTCTGGAAAAAAAGACCAAAAAAAAAGACCGGACAAATCCGGTCTTCGAAATATGGGGTGAGTGAAGGGATTTGAACCCTCGGCCACTTGGGCCACAACCAAGTGCTCTACCAACTGAGCTACACCCACCTTAAAAAAGGGGTCAGGGATTCCTGATCCCTAGAAATGTCAAATGGGGTGAGTGAAGGGATTTGAACCCTCGGCCACTTGGGCCACAACCAAGTGCTCTACCAACTGAGCTACACCCACCTTAAAAAAGAGGTCAGAGATTCCTGATCTCTGGAAATGTCAAAATGGGGTGAGTGAAGGGATTTGAACCCTCGGCCACTTGGGCCACAACCAAGTGCTCTACCAACTGAGCTACACCCACCGCGTTTGTGAAGAGGGGTTTAACTAAGCTGGGGGTGATGGTCAAGAAGTTTTTTTAAAAAGATGCTTTTTTTTAAATTAAACTAATATCGCAAGTAAAAGAGATGATTAACTTGTTTATAAAGCCATCCTTTATCTTTAATAAGAAAATAGGTCGCGCACGGTCTTCACTAAAGAGTTATTTTGTGCCACAAACAATTTGTTCTTTTGGTATTGAAATCAATCAGGGGTCGCGGAAAAGGCGAAGTCTTTTCATTCGGCTGCCGTACTATAAGTTAAATGTTTTAAATTGCCGCAGCTTATACCTGATAAATATAAGGATTTTTAGATGGATAAATTAGTTATTGAAGGTGGAGTTTCCCTTAACGGTCCGATTCGGGTTAGTGGTTCCAAAAATGCAGCCCTGCCTATTCTGCTGGCCTGCATCCTGCCAGAAGGTCCGGTTTGTCTGCATAATGTTCCCCGTTTGCGGGATATTCATACCACCCTCAAGCTTCTTGATATTCTGGGTTGTGAGACCTCTTTTGAAGGTAACACTGTTTGCAGTGAGGTTAAGGATCTTAAAATAGAAGCTCCTTATGATCTGGTTAAGACCATGCGTGCTTCCGTGCTTTGCCTCGGCCCCTTGCTTGCCCTTAAGGGGGAAGCCAAGGTTGCACTTCCCGGTGGCTGTGCCATTGGTGCCCGCCCCGTTGATCTGCATCTGACCGCTTTTGAGCAGATGGGGGCAACTTTTGATCTCGATTCCGGTTATATCCATGGTAAATGTGATAAGCTTAAAGGGGCACACATCCATTTCGATTTCCCCACCGTTGGCGGTACCGAGAACGTGCTTATGGCTGCTTCTTTTGCTGAGGGTGAAACTATTATCGAAAACGCAGCCCGCGAGCCGGAAGTTGTGGACCTTGCAAACTTCCTGATTGCTTGCGGTGCAAAAATTTCCGGTCATGGCACCAGCATTATTACCGTACAGGGCGTGCCTTCTCTCAAAGGCAGCAACTACAAAGTCATGCCCGACCGCATTGAGGCTGGAACCTACATGGTTGCTGCTGCAATGACCGACGGTGAACTGCTGATTCAGGATTGTCCTTTTCAGGAACTTGAGTCTGTAGTTTACAAACTCCGCAAGATGGGCGTTTCCCTTGAAGAAGAAGAGGGAGGCGTGCGCGTACGCCGTGCGAACGGACTTCTCTCCGGTGTTGACATTACCACCCAGCCTTATCCAGGATTTCCAACTGACATGCAGGCTCAGCTTATGACCCTAATGTGTTTGGCAAATGGTGCCGGAACCATCGAAGAGAAGATTTTTGAGAACCGTTTCATGCACGTGCAGGAACTTGTACGTATGGGCGCGAATATTAAACTCAAAGGCCGCACTGCAATGATTCGCGGTGTTGAAAGGATGACCGGTGCTCCGGTTATGGCTTCTGACTTGCGTGCCAGTGCTTCTTTGGTTGTTGCCGGATTGGCAGCAGAGGGGCGTACTGATGTTCAGCGTATCTACCACCTTGATAGAGGGTACGAGAAGTTGGAAGACAAGCTTTCCGCGGTTGGAGCAAAGGTCTGGCGCGAGAAAGAGTAAGAGCTTTTCCGCATCATGAATCCGGTTGCGGATTATATTAATGAAGATGACAGGCCCGGACTTCCGGGCCTGTTTCTCTGGCAGATTCTAGTTCCTGCCTTTGTTTTCGGCATCATTTCCATAAAGTGGATGCTTCCTTCCTTGACCGCTTTGCTGGTCTATTTTTTCCTCCTTTTCATGTTTCGGCCTGAGAAAGGCGCGGCTATTTTGCTGCTGGTGCTATTTGGTATTGGGCACTGGTATGGAAATTTTGTGCTTCCTCCCGGTCCCGGTCCCATGCCAGAATGGATGGCTGCGCGGGAAAAGGTGCAATTAAGCGGAACAATCCACAGTATTAAAGGTGTGCCGGGTAATCGGTTTAAGATTCTGCTTGAAGAAGTCAGTTGCCAGAGCAGCAGTGGGTACACTGAGCTTGATGGCTTTTTGAATTGGACATGGACAAAGCCTGACCAGCAGCCGTTTGTGGGGCAGCAGGTTTCGCTAAATGTTCGGGTTAAGCCGATCCATGGATTTCGTAACAGCGGCCTTTGGGATTATGATTTTTATTGCCGAACCAAGGATATCCGTTACCGTACTTATACCAAAGGCCCGATCAGGAATGGTGGGCTTAAAGCTTATGAACCGCATGGTTTGCAAAAGCTGCGGTCTTCCTTGCGTGAACATATTTCCAAGAATGCCCCTCCCACGCAGGGCGGTGCGATCTTTCCGGCACTGCTGACCGGGAATCGTTTTTATCTTTTCCACGACACCGTAGAAATTATTCGCAGGGCCGGAGTATCGCACATTCTGGCCCTTTCCGGGCTGCATGTAGGGTTCATTGTTGCTATGGGATTTGGGCTTGCATGGCTAATCGGGCTGGTCTATCCGCGCATTTATTTGACTATTCCACGAATGCGGATGGGAGTGCTTTTCTCTATTTTTCCAGTGTGTTTGTACCTTTGGCTGGGGCAGTTCAGTCCTTCATTGCTGCGGGCAGTCTGCATGTTCGGATTCTGGGGTCTGCTCATGTTTTTCAACCGGGGCAGGATGCTTCTGGATGGTTTATTTCTGGCTGTTGTGTTGATCCTGTCCTTTGCGCCGCTTAGCGTTTTTGATCTTGGCTTTCAGCTTTCGGTGCTGGCTGTAGCTGGAATCATTTTGCTCTATCCAATTTTTGCGCGATTTATGCCTGAAGGGCACGGTTTGCTTGTCAGAAGCCCACGGTTTCTGCTTTCCGTATTTTATGTGAGTTTGTCGGCTAACATTGCTTTATTACCTGTTGTTATTTGGAATTTCGGAATGTTCACTCCAAATTTCATTTTCAATATCCTTTTTGTCCCTTTGCTTGGCATAATTATTTTGCCGATTTGCGGGGTCGGTGGTCTTGTTGTTTCGGTCTTCAGCCCGGATATTTCACAGGTCTTGTTTGCCTCTGGAGCAGGAGTTTTTGATTGGTTACTGCAATTGGTGCGTAAAGCTGTTGTCGCCGGGGTGCTGCCGGAATATGCGGTTTACCGTCCGCATTGGGAAGGAGTACTTATTTATTATCTCCTGCTGGGGGCGGCTCTTTTGTTCCTGCACGGGAAATTATCTCGCGCACATTTGCCGGTTATCCCGATAGTTTTATTGTGTATTGTCCGAATTTCCGGAGAATTCGGGCCGGAGCTGGTGCGCATGGATGTTCTTGATACCGGACAGTCACAGTGTGTGGTTATCGCCGGACCACGCGGGACACGCACAGTGGTAGATGGAGGCGGTGGATTCGGAAGTTTTGATATGGGACGTTCAATTGTCGGACCTTGGCTGGCTTATGGACATTTGCCACATGTGGATAATATTTTCATGACCCATGGTGATCGTGATCATGCCGGTGGTCTGGCTTTTTTGCTTGAGAAATTTTCTGTGGATAATTTTTATTCCAACGGAGATATTCCCAGCGGTAAAGTTGGTAAACGATTTAAAACTGCGTTTAAAGATCGCGGCATTGTTCCGCATGTTCTTCATGCCGGGGAACATATCGTCCTTGAACCCGGTTTGATTATGGAAGTACTGCATCCTTTTAACGGTTTTAATGGTAGCCGCAATGATCGTTCGCTTTATTTGCGTTTGCTCTGGAATGGACAGCCGTTGCTGGCGATTTCCGGGGATTTGGACCGGAAAGGTATACGGCAGGTGTTAAACAGCGGATTCGATCTTGAGTCAAAAGTTTTAGTTCTTCCGCACCATGGTAGTGCTGGATCATATTCTCCAGAGTTGTATAAACGTGTTAATCCGGAACTTGCCCTTGCTGCCTGCGGATTTTTGAACCGTTATAGATTTGTAGCCGAAAAAGTTGTGCAGGAACTGGAAAAAAGAAATATATCTATGTATACGACTTCTGCATATGGGATGCTCTCCGTAGAATGGAATAGTAATGGGGATATTATTAATTATCCTTAATTTAAAATATAATTTTGTGATTATTCCTGCAATGGAGCCTTGCTTTTCATGTGCAAAAGTGACAATGTCTACCCATTGACCGAAGTTTATATGTAAAGCTAATGACGAATGGAGGTTTGTCTGCATGCGGGTGCTGATTGTTGATGATGATTTTTATTGCCGCAATATGTTGCATGAGATCATGAAGCCATATGCACAGTGTGATATCGCTGTTAACGGCGAAGAGGCTGTCTTTGCATTTAAGAAAGGTCTTGAGTCCGGTAACTCCTATGATTTGATCTGTCTTGACCTGATGATGCCGGAAATGGATGGACAGCAGGCTTTGCGCGAGATGAGGTCCATTGAAAAAGATTTCAAAGTCGAGGAAGACGGGGCGGTAAAAGTAATAGTTACGACTATGCTTGATGACCGTAAGGAAACCCATGATGCGTTCTTTCTTGGCGGGGCCACTTCATATCTGGTTAAACCGATTGAAGAAGACAAGCTTGTTAAGGAGCTTAAGAATCTCGGATTTTCCGTTTAGTTTATTGTTAAAAAATCAGGGCCGTAATTTTGTCCTGTATTGATATTTTTTTCCCTGAAATATGGGTTTAATCCGCGGCATTTGCTGCGGATTTTTTTTGCTAAATATTAAAAATTGTTTTATTCAAGGCGATTAGAGATAGAAAACAGAATTGAAGTTCCTTTGGAAGTGGTCTATTGTGACTCCTTCATATCAAGTTTTATCCGCCAATAGTTGCGGTTTTATATAAGGTTTTTTAACAATGTCACAGATTTTAGGCGTTAAATTTAATGATTTCGGGCAGATATATCATTTTTCGTCCGGCCCGTTTGTTGTCCGTGAAGGACACTCGGTCATAGTCAAGACCGAACAGGGAATGGGACTTGGCAAGGTCTTTGTGGTTCAGCAAAATCTTCCTGAAGATGTATCTGAAGATTCCATCAAAACCATTTACCGTTTAGCCGGGGAGGAAGATCTCGAAGCTGAAGCTGAGAACAAGGAACTTTCCCGCACTGCGTATAGGTTCTGCAAGAATTGTATTGAGCGTCAGAAGCTCGAAATGAAGCTTGTGGATGTGGAAGTTTTTTTTGATCGCAGTAAAATGATTTTCTATTTTACCGCTCCGGGGAGAATTGATTTCCGTGAGTTGGTAAAAGATCTGGTTAAGGAATACAGGACTCGTATTGAACTGCGCCAGATCGGTGTACGGCACGAAACCCAGATGCTCGGTGCTATCGGTAACTGCGGCCAGATTTGCTGTTGCCGCCGTTTCATGCGCAAATTTGCGCCTGTTACCATTCGTATGGCTAAAGAGCAAAACCTGTTCCTGAACCCGACTAAAATTTCCGGTATTTGCGGGAGACTTCTTTGTTGCCTTTCCTTTGAGCAGGAAAACTATGAAGATTTCCACCGCAAAAGCCCCAAAACCGGGAAGAAGTACAACACCGTTCATGGTACTGTGCGCGTAACCCGCACTAACTTTTTCAGAAATACCCTGACCGTTCTGCCGGAGCATGGTGATGAAATAGAAATTCCGCTCGATGATTGGCCGGATATGATTAAACCTGCCGGGGAACGAGGTTCTGATTCCGGCTCCCGTTCTGATGAACCCCGCAAAGGGCGTTCTGACAGCAGGGATAAAGGTCGGGGAGATCGTGACGGTGGAAGTGCCCGACCTCAGCGTTCTCGCTCTGATCGCTCAAAACCCGAAAGAGGTCGTCATGATCGTTCCAGAGGTGAGCGTCCTAAATCAGATAGACCTAAGTCTGATAGACAGAGACCTGAACTCCCCAAATCTGAGTTCTCCGGTTCTGAGCGCAGACCTGATTATAGAAATGCCGAACGGGAAAGACCGGAAAGCTCCAAACCTTCTGCTGACAAACCGGAAGCAAGGCAGGAACGCCGCAAGGATGATTCCCAGCAGCAGGATCGCCGCAGACGGCCTTCGAGAAAGGATCGTCCGCAGCAGCAGAAACCGGACCAGAACAAGCCGGAGCAGGGTAAACAGCCTGTAGTTCCTGCCAAGTCCGGTGAAGGAGATGAAGCAGGTAAGCCTAAAAAGTCTTCCCGCCGTCGTCCATCAAGGCGCAGGCGTAAGCGTAAGCCTTCCGGGCAACGGAATAATAAAAGCAATTAATTTGTGAGAATATAAATATTTGCTTATCTCCGGGTTCTCCGCTATATGCGTTAAGCCCTTGAGCAGTAAACAATCTTGCGGCCGGTTGAAAATGACAGTATTCTCATCCGGCTGTTAAGATTTTTTACGCTGTATTCACTTCGGATTTTGCATACGGCTGAGGCCGTTTTATATAACCTTTATTAAATCCGATTGTTATCACCTTAACAGGAGTGACTGATTTTGGATTCGTTTTTTATTACAACTCCCATCTATTATGTTAATGCAAAGCCGCATCTCGGCCATGCCTACACAACAATTCTTGCTGATTCCATGAACAGGTTTCACAAGCTGCTGGGAGATGAAACATTCTTTCTCACCGGAACAGATGAACACGGTGACAAGATTGTACAGGCCGCAGAAAAAGGCGGTCAAACACCCCGTGAATACGTCGATGAGATCAGTTCTCTGTTCAGCGGTCTGTGGCCCGGTTTGCAGATTGAAAACGACGATTTTATCCGAACTACCGAAGATCGCCACATCAAGTGCGTTCAGGGAGTTTTGCAGAAAGTTTTTGATAAGGGTGACATTTATTTCGGTGAATACGGCGGGCATTACTGCTTTGGCTGCGAAAGATTTTACACCGAGAAGGAACTTGTTGACGGAAAGTGCCCACAGCACGAAACAGTTCCTGAATACATTGCGGAGAAGAACTATTTCTTCAAGATGTCCAAATATCAGGATTGGCTCGTAGAGCATATCAATGAAAATCCCGATTTTATCCGTCCTGAAAGGTACCGCAACGAAGTTTTGAGTCTGCTTAAGTCCGGTGAACTGGAAGATCTTTGCATCTCCCGTCCCAAGAGCCGCCTGGAGTGGGGTATTGAACTGCCTTTTGATAAAGATTTCGTTACTTACGTGTGGTTTGATGCTCTCATCAACTACATCACCGCTCTTGAGTATCCTGAAGGTGACAATTTTAAAAAGTTCTGGCCCAAAGCCAACCACCTTGTTGCAAAGGATATCCTTAAGCCTCACGCTATTTTTTGGCCTACAATGCTGAAAGCAGCAGAGATTGAGCCTTACCAGCACTTGAATGTGCATGGTTACTGGTTGATCAAGGATACCAAGATGTCCAAATCCCTCGGTAACGTTGTTTCCCCGCTGGAAATGGCTAAAAAATACGGTGTTAACGCATTCCGTTATTTTTTGCTGCGTGAAATGGTTTTCGGCAATGACTCCAGCTTTTCCGAGGAAGCCCTCGTGGGCCGCCTCAATGCCGATCTTGCCAATGACCTCGGCAACCTGTTCAGCCGTACCCTGTCCATGACCCACAAATACTTTGACGGGAAAGTCCCTGCACAGGGTGAAGAAGCTGAAGAATGTTGCGAAATTAAGAGCCTTGGTCGCAAAGCTATGGCTGATTTTCAGAATAATTTTATGAACGCCAAGTTCTCCCGTGGTCTCGAAGGTCTTTGGGAGCTTGTACGCGGCTTGAACAAATATATTGATGTTACCCAGCCTTGGACTCTTTATAAAGAAGAGAAGATGGACCGTCTCGGTACTGTTATGTATGTTCTGCTTGAGAATATGCGCAAAATTGCAGTCCACCTCTGGCCTGTGATGCCCGAAGCCAGTGAAAAAATGCTGGAACAGCTGGGAATTAAATTTGCTCCTGAAAAGGTTAACCTTCAGGGCGAAGTCGATGTCTGGGGTCTGCTTGATCCGGGCACCGAAGTTGCCAAGAAGTCCAACCTCTTTCCGAGAGTGGAACTGCCCAAGGAAGAACCTGCTCCCAAGAAAAAGGAAGCTAAGAAGTCCAAAAAGCAGTCTAAGCAGGCAAAAGAAGAAATCCCCGGTGTTATCGAGTTCCCCGATTTCCAGAAAGTGGATATGCGTGTAGGAACCGTACTTTCTGTGGCTAAGCATCCCGATGCAGACAAGCTGCTTCTGGTTAAGATTGATACCGGTGAAGATGAACCCCGTCAGGTTGTCGCCGGGCTGGCTGAATTCTTCAAGCCTGAAGAGCTGGAAGGCCGGCAGGTTGTTGTGGTTGTGAACCTCAAGCCCCGTAAACTGCGCGGTGAAGTCTCTCAGGGCATGATCCTCGCTGTTCGTAATGGCGAAGAGATGCAGTTGCTCAGCGTTTCCGCACCTGTTGGAAATGGCTGCAAGGTTTCCTAAGCACCGGCGAATAGAATAGAATGAAAATGCCCCGCGCTCTGGTGAGTTCGGGGCATTTTTGTGATTCAGGTGGGGAAGGGGAAGTCTTTGGCTCTGGTTCTAACTACAGTCTGCGGTCTGGCTGAGATGATTAATTTGAAAATTTAAAATTAAATTCCTCTTCCAGAATTTTTTTGGCCCGATTTTCATTCTTAGCATAAAGTTTAGTATCGAACAGTGCCTGGTGTCCGCTCCAGTGCTGCGCTACATGTGACAAATCCTGATGTGCGCAGGTGTGACCCTGATGATGCACATCCCTGAACCATGCCATCGCAGTGTCGTAAACGATCCCAAGATTGTTTTTGAATTCCTGCCATTCTTCACCTTCGTCTAATTCGCTTTTAACACCTTCGAACACATGTGCGCCGAAAGGCCGGGCCGGACCTTCGGGGACTGTTGCCGGACGGGCTTTTTTCATATTAATCAGCGCACACCATTCATTGACCCTGCACGAAGGCAGAGGCCATGGTTTTGTGCGCAGGGAAGGGCAAACCATGTAATTGGATACATCGGTCGGAATATAGCCTTTAGGGTCGCTGGCAATAGCAATGAATTCTTTAAGTGCAGGACGATAATCCAGATAAGTCTCAGGGGTGCATAATTTGTGGTGAAATGCCGGGCACTGGCAGCATAGGCCTATTTCTCCGGCGGCAATGTTGTCCCCGATAGCACCCATCAGAGGTGCCACCGGGTCTGCTGTAAAATAAACATCATTGTGGACAGTCAGAACAAAGTCTTTATCTGTATGCTCCCAGCCGTACTGGTATCGGACGGAATAGCGGTACTCATCGTCTGAAAGCTGATCTTTTTCGATGTGATTGATCCAGCGCCAGTCCGAAGGTTGGTAGACGGTTATGTTATCCAGTAAATCCAGTACAAATTGTTTCCCCAGAACCTTTGTTTCTTCCGGACGATCCTGAACAAACCAGATGCGGTCAATCCATTGTCTGCTATGCTTCATTAGTGAGAGCAGGGAAAGTGCTGTCTGAAATGGTTTGCCGTAAGCATTAATGAGAATATCTACTTTTTGCATATCGGAGTCCGGGGCTGGCAGGTTTGCGATATCCGTGGATACTTGGACAGTTATACCTGCCCGTAATGGGGTGGCGGTACATCGTCCTGCGGAGTAGCGTAGTCAACGGCTTCTTTCAGGTCTTTCATCTGTCTGACCATGAGGTCCAGTTTTTTCTCGAGATCACCGATCTGTTTTTGCTGGGCAATGATGAATTTGTTCAGTTCTTCAACATTCTGGTCTTGAAGCGCAAGAGCGGTTTCAAGGCTTTCTATTCTTTCTTCTATGGAATTTGTGGTACTCATAGCTGGAAAATGCCAGAAGAGTAATGGGAAGGCAAATCAAAAGGCAGGGATTGTACTAAACTTTGGTTTTTTTGGGGAGATCGTAAGGCACATCCGCACCGTTGATAATCAGATTGATAACCCGCCCTTCCGTGCGTTCAACAAAATCTTTGTAGCTTTTAAGGGAGTTCATTGTCGCAATGATGTCATCTGTGTTTGACCACACACCGAATGAAGCCTTGTTCTGGTCATGGATTTTTTTCATTTCCAGAATGGTTAGTGACCACCATGATCTATCATTGGCGAGCATTTCAAGGGCTTGCCATTTTGCGTCCGAACCCATGAAAAAATCCTATTGCTTGTTTGGAGAAAAAAGGGCTTGCGTGTATATTAGTATGCACTGCATTTGTTGCAATCGTAAACTGGGATAGCCATGATCTTATTGGCCAATTCGCAGCCGATGGCATACTGGGAATTACGCACGCGTACGTTCACTTGACCGTTACCATTGATAATATCAATGATAGTTCCGGGAATGATGCCCATGGAAAGAAGTCTGCCACGGCAGCACTTCCCGGCTTCAAAGCCCGTTACTCTGACTGACATCCCACTTTTGTAAGTGGAAAGCGGGCGTGCGGTTGATATATTTGCCATTATGTTCATTGCAATTGATATTTAAAGTCAGTTATACGCTTTGTCAATGCTGTAAGATGTTTATCATCAAAATAAGATGGTCAACTCTGTGCTTGCCCATCTGCGAGTAATGATTTATGTCTTTCTGTCTCACCACAAGTCCTAACGCCAATATTTCAAACCATTATTGGATGGAGTTCATGCCTAAACGCACTGATATCAAGAAAATTATGCTTATCGGCTCCGGGCCGATTGTCATTGGTCAGGCCTGCGAGTTTGACTATTCTGGAACTCAGGCTCTCAAAGCCCTAAAAGAAGAGGGGTACGAGGTAATCCTTGTTAACTCAAACCCTGCAACCATCATGACCGATCCCGTTCTTGCGGATCGAACCTACATTGAACCCATCGAACCCGGCACCATTGCCAAAATCATTGAAAAAGAACGACCGGATGCACTGCTGCCCACATTGGGCGGGCAGACCGCACTGAACACCGCACTCGCTGTTGCAGAAATGGGTGTGCTGGAGAAATTCGGTGTAGAGTTGATTGGCGCTTCTGTTGACGTTATTGAAAAAGCTGAAAGCCGCGAGCTTTTCCGTGCTGCTATGGAAAAGATCGGTCTTAAAGTTCCCACCAGCCGAATTGCACGTAACATTGATGATGTCCGCCGTTGCGGTAAGGAAATTGATTTCCCTATCATCATTCGTCCTGCTTTTACTCTTGGTGGAACTGGTGGCGGTGTTGCCTACAACATGGAAGATCTCGAAGATATCGCCATGCAGGGCATCAACGCCAGCCTTCAGAATGAAGTTATGCTTGAGGAATCCATCCTCGGCTGGAAAGAGTACGAGCTTGAGGTCATGCGTGACCGCAAGGATAACTGTGTAATCATCTGTTCCATCGAAAACATCGATCCCATGGGCGTACATACCGGTGACTCCATTACTGTTGCTCCGGCTCAGACCCTGACCGATGTTGAATACCAGATGCTCAGGGATGCATCTCTCGCTATCATGCGTGAGATCGGTGTTGAAACCGGTGGTTCAAACGTACAGTTTGCAATCAACCCCGAGAACGGCGAACTGGCAATCATTGAGATGAACCCCCGTGTTTCCCGTTCTTCCGCTCTGGCCTCCAAAGCGACCGGATTTCCCATCGCTAAGATCGCAGCCAAGCTTGCTGTCGGTTACACACTTGATGAAATCCCCAACGATATTACCCGCGAGACAATGGCCTCCTTCGAGCCGACCATTGATTATTGCGTAATTAAGATTCCCAGATTTACTTTTGAGAAATTTCCCGGTTCCGAAGATTACCTGACGACCGCCATGAAGAGTGTCGGTGAAACCATGGCAATCGGTAGAACTTTCAAGGAATGCCTGCAAAAAGGCCTGCGTTCACTTGAAGTGGGCATGCCCGGTTTCGGTAAGGTCTTCGAACCCAGCGACATTGACCGCGATGAGCTGGTCAGCCTGATCCGCAAACCGAACTCCAAGCGCATGTTCTTCCTGCGTGAAGCTTTTCTTGCCGGACTGACCCTTGAGGAAATTTTTGATATCACCAAGATTGATCCCTGGTATCTGCACCAATTTGAAGATCTTGTTAATTTCGAGAAAGAACTTCGCGAGTTCTCCCTTGAAACCGGTCTCTATTCCGGTGATGAACGTGTTCCGGCTATGTTCAAGAAAGCCAAGGAATACGGTTATTCCGATCCGCAACTGGCAACCCTGTGGAGGGAGTCTGAAAAGAACGTCCGCGAATTCAGAAAAAATCTCGGCTTGATCCCCACTTACTATCTGGTTGATACCTGTGCGGCTGAATTTGAGGCTTACACCCCTTATTTTTACTCCACCTACGAGTCCGGTCAGGAAGCGGAGTTCATGAAAGAGCGCAAGGTCATGATCCTCGGTGGCGGTCCTAACAGGATCGGTCAGGGGATCGAATTTGACTATTGCTGCTGTCACTCCGCATTTGCGTTGGAAGATATGGGTGTTAAATCCATTATGGTTAACTCCAACCCGGAAACCGTATCAACCGACTATGATACTTCCGACAGACTCTACTTTGAGCCGCTTACTTACGAAGATGTGCTCAACATTATTGAGTTTGAAAAGCCCGAAGGCGTAATTGTCCAGTTTGGTGGGCAGACTCCGTTGAATCTTGCCATTCCGCTGCTCAAAGCCGGAGTCAATATTCTGGGAACTTCCCCGGATGCAATTGACCGCGCTGAGGACAGGGAGCGTTTTCAGGCGCTGCTCAAGAAACTTGATCTCAAGCAGCCGCCGAACGGTACTGCGATGTCACTTGATGACGCAAAAGCTATTGCCGAGCGTCTCGGATATCCTCTGGTTCTGCGTCCTTCCTACGTCCTTGGTGGTCGTGGAATGGATATCGTATACTCTGACGAGGAATTCGATTCTTACTTCCGCGAAGCAGCGGTCGTTTCTCCCGAGCATCCCATCCTCATTGACAAGTTCCTTGAGAACGCAGTCGAAGTTGATGTTGATGCTCTGGCTGACGGCGAACAGACTTATGTTGCCGGGGTCATGGAGCACATTGAAGAAGCAGGAATTCACTCCGGTGACTCTGCCTGTGTTCTGCCTCCGCACACTCTCAGCGAAGAGATCGTTAAGGAAATTGAGCGTCAGACCGTAGCCCTTGCTGATGAGCTTGAGGTCGTAGGTCTGATGAACATTCAGTTCGCAGTTAAAGATGGTGATATTTATATCATTGAAGTTAATCCCCGTGCATCCAGAACCGTACCTTTCGTAAGTAAGGCAACCGGTATCCAGCTTGCCAAAATGGCAACCAAGGTAATGCTTGGTGAGAGGCTTAAGGATCTCGACCCTTGGTCCAAGCGTAAAGAAGGTTTTTATTCCGTTAAAGAAGCAGTTTTTCCCTTCAATAGATTCCCCAACGTAGACGTAATGCTCGGACCTGAGATGCGTTCAACAGGCGAAGTTATGGGCATGGATTACACTCCCGGTCTGGCTTTCATGAAAGCCCAGCTCGGCGCAGGGATTAAGCTGCCCGCAGAGGGGACTGTTTTTATTTCTGTAAAAGACAGGGACAAGGAAGCTATCCTGCCTACCGCTAGAAATTTCGAGAACCTCGGATTTAAGATTTTGGCAACAGGCGGTACTGCACGTTTCCTTTTTGAGAACGGAATTGCCACCAAGAAGATTCTCAAGGTTAACGAAGGTCGTCCACACGTTGTTGACTATATTAAGAACGGGGATATCGATCTTTTGATTAACACCCCGTCCGGCAAGCAGACGGTTTCCGACTCCAAGGAGATCAGACAGACTACCTTGCTTTACGGACTGGCATATACAACAACTGTTGCAGGTGCTCACGCCATGAGTCTGGCTATCGAGGAGCAACGCGGCAAAGGACTTGATGTGCAGTGCTTACAGCACTACCACAACATGTAAAAAGTAAATATACAGGAAAACGGACCGGGCTTAACGCGCGGTCCTTTTCCTTTTTAGGGTAATTAAGTGGTCACTTATGGGCCGTTTGTTTCCCAGTTTTGTTTAGGGTTGTTTTGCAAAAAACTTAGCGTAATTTTAAAGCTTACATTGCAAGAGCAGGAAAGATGAAAAAAGAATATTGCGGATTGTTCGGGATTTATGGTCATCCTGAAGCAGCAAGAATGACATACTTTGGCCTTTACGCCATGCAGCATCGCGGACAGGAATCTGCAGGGATTGTTACCTGGGACGGCGCAAGTATCCGAGAGCAAAAGGGCATGGGACTTGTTGCCGATGTCTTTAACGAGCGTCATCTGGGCAAAGAACTTAAAGGTGACATTGGTGTCGGACATATTCGTTATTCCACAACCGGAGCTTCCCTTATCAGGAACGCGCAGCCTTTTCTCGTTAAGTTCGGCGATCTGCATCTGGCTATCGCTCATAACGGAAATCTTGTTAACACTCTTGAGTTGCGTACGGAGCTTGAGGCTCAGGGATCTATTTTCCAGACAACAATGGATTCCGAGGTTTTTGTTCACCTGATTGCCAAGAATCTTAACGGCAACACCATCGAAGATGCTGTTATGAAAGCATGCCGTAAGGTTAAAGGTGCTTTCTCCCTGTTGATTATGGCAAATGATAAGCTTATTGCTGTTAAAGACCCCAACGGTTTCCGTCCCTTGGCGATTGGCCGTGTGGGGGATAACTATGCTTTCGCTTCTGAAACCTGTGCATTTGACCTGATTGATGCTGAAGAAATTCGTCCCGTTAATGCTGGTGAAATGGTTGTTGTAGAAGGCGGCAAGCTTACTTCCTACACCTACTGCGAAAGTGCTCCTAAGCGTCAGTGTATTTTTGAACTCATTTACTTTGCCCGTCCCGACTCCACTGTTTTCGGTGAAGTTGTTTACGAACGCCGTAAGAAAATGGGTGCGGTGCTGGCAGAAGAACATCCGGTTGATGTTGATTTCGTCATGCCTTTTCCTGACTCCGGTAACTATGCCGCAGTCGGATATTCCCAGCAGTCCGGACAGCCTCTTGAGCTGGCAATGATCCGTAACCATTACGTTGGTCGTACTTTTATTCAGCCTTCTCAGGATATGCGTGACTTCAGTGTACGCGTGAAACTGAACCCGGTTAAATCCATGATCAAGGGTAAGAAAATCATGATCGTGGAAGACTCTATTGTACGCGGAACCACAACCCGTACCAGAATCAAGAAGCTGCGTGAACTTGGCGCACGTGAAATTCATATGCGTGTCAGCTGTCCGCCGATTCGCTTCCCATGCTACTATGGTATTGATTTCTCTTCCAAAGGTGAACTTATCGCCGCCAACAGTACTGAGGAAGAAATTGCACGTTTTCTGGGCCTCGATTCCCTGCACTATCTTTCCATTGATGGTTTGCTTAGTTCTGTGGAAGACAAGGATTCCTACTGCCTTGCATGTTTTAATGGCGATTATCCCATTCCTCCCTGCAAGGGATACGGGAAAATGTGCTTTGAAAATGATTAATAAAAGAACCGGGAGTCTTTAATTTCAATGAGCGATCCTTTTGTTTGTGCCCGCTGTGCCGCTAAGGGGCCGACCTGTTGTGAATTGACTCCGGGAACAGAGGAAGTCTGCTTCCCTGTCTCTGAATATGAACGGGAGCGCATTATGGAATGCGTTCCCGGTTCCGGTGGATTTGCCTTACAGGTCAATACACCGATTTTTATTGAGAATATGCTCAGACTTTTTCCGGGACAGCGCAGGAAAGTTAAAGAACTTTTTCCTCCCGGTGGAACTCATTACCGTTTAGAGGTTGACGCAAGCGGTAAATGTTTGTTTCTTGGCAGTAAAGGGTGCGTTGTTCCCAAAGAAGCCCGGCCCCTGTATTGCCGGCTTTTTCCTTTTTGGACAAATGAGAATGGAAAGATAACACTTCTTGAAGTTCCAACCTGTCTTGCACAGCATGAAAATAAGACTCCGGGTAAGCTGTTTAAGGCTCTCGGGATTACTCAGGACCAAGTGCGTGAACTGCATAGCAGGCTGAGAATTGCGTGGGGTTTTGCTCCTCATGCAGATGATTGATGAGAATCACAGATGAAAAAAGTATACAAAATCTTATTGATAGTGACGCTGGTGATGGGAATCTTCGGTGTCGGGTCCATGGCCGGTCTTTATTTCTGGGCTGCCAGCGATCTGCCCGGATTCAAGAATATCACAGACTATAATCCGCCGCTTGTTACGACTGTTTATTCCCGTAACCATAAGGTTCTCGGATATTTCTACAAGGAAAAGCGTTTTTTGGTCCGTATGGACGAGATGACTCCGCTTTTGCCTAAAGCTTTCCTGGCAGCAGAAGATGCTTCTTTCTATCAGCATGACGGTGTTGATTTTTCTGCAATTTCCCGTGCTTTTGTTGCCAACATGAAGAGCGGTGCCAAGACTCAGGGTGGTAGTACAATTACCCAGCAGATCATCAAACGTCTGCTGCTGACTCCGGAAAAGAGTTATAAGCGTAAGCTTAAGGAAGCTATTCTTGCCTTCCGCCTTGAGCATTACCTTGAAAAAGATGAAATCCTGACCATTTACCTGAACCAGATTTATCTTGGTGCCGGGGCTTATGGTATTGAAGCTGCTGCACGAACCTATTTCGGTAAGCATGTAAACGAGCTTAGCATTGCAGAATGTGCTTTGCTGGCCGGCTTGCCTCAGGCTCCCAGCCGTTATGATCCTTTGCGTCACCCTGAAAGGGCTAAAGCGCGTCAGCTTTACGTGCTTGGTCAGATGTACGCGCATAATTGGATTTCACGTACTGAGTACAACAAAGCTGTTGAGCAGCCGCTTGTGTACAAAAGCATGGAAGATCCTTCTTGGAAGCACGGCCCGTATTTTCTTGAAGAAGTTCGCCGTTGGCTGATTGATAAATATGGCGAGGAGACTGTCTACAAGGGTGGACTTAATGTCTACACCTCTTGTGACATTAAGCATCAGGACGCAGCTGATATAGCTGTAAAGCAGGGTCTCGAAGCTTCGACCAGACGGCGTGGCTGGAGAGGGCCGTTGCTGGAGCTTAACCCTGCTGATTATGCAGGATTCCTTGCTTCTGAAATTATTCCGGAACCTGAACTTCGTCCCGGAAAATGGGTGAAAGTTCTTGTGACCAAAGTCTCTAAGAAAGAAGCTGCGGTTAAGTTCGGAAAATATGCCGCTACCATGCCTGTTACCAGCATGAAGTGGTGTCGTACTCCTGACATTAAGAAAGCTCCTGAAGATGTTCGGCCCAGGAGGGATGCCACCAAAATTCTCAAGAATGGTGATGTTGTCTGGGCGAGACTCGATAAGGCCTTCTTCAAGGACGGCAGTGAAGTTAATTTTAATCAGGTCGATCCTGATACCGATACACTTGGCGATGTCAGCTGGACTGTTTCGCTGATGCAGAAACCTGTCGTTCAGGGGGCCCTTGTTTCCATGGACCCCAAAACAGGTGATGTTCTGGCGATGGTTGGTGGCTATACTTTCGGCGGAAGTCAGGGTAGTCAGTTCAACCGTGCAACCCAGGCCAAGCGCCAGCCCGGTTCTGCTTTTAAACCCATTGTTTACTCCACGGCCATGGATAACGGTTTTACCCCGGCATCCATCATGATGGACGCTCCTTTTGTCTACACAGATATGGAAGCCGGAAAGCTTTGGAAACCCCAGAACTTTGAAGGCGTGTTCTACGGTCCGACTCTGTTACGTACTGCTCTGGTTAAATCCAGAAACCTCGTGACAATCAGACTGGCCCGTAAGATGAGCATCAATAAGATTATCCAGCGTGCAAAGGATATGGGACTTGAAACAGAATTCCCTAAAGATCTTTCTGTGGCTCTTGGTTCTGCATCCGTAACCCTGCTGAATATGGTTGAAGCCTATTCAACATTCGCAAGGGGCGGTTCTAGGGTTAAAGCCCGTCTGGTTCTGTCCGTGAACAGTGCTTGGGGTGAGTTGCTTTACGACTCAAAACCTGAAATTACTGATGCTATCAGCCCTCAGACCGCTTATATTATGTGTAACCTCATGAAAGAGGTTGTACAGCACGGAACCGGTTGGAGAGCGAAAGTTCTGCGCCGTCCCGTTGCCGGTAAAACAGGAACCACCAACAATGAACATGATGCCTGGTACATGGGATTTTCGCCCTACCTCGTAACCGGGGTTTTCGTAGGATTTGACCAGCTTACTCCCATGGGTAAATGGGAAACAGGTTCACGCGCAGCAAGTCCGCTTTGGGTTGCTTACCGCAAGAAAGTAGAGAAAGATTATCCTTTCGAGGATTTTCCCCAGCCTGATGGGGTAGTCATGGCTAAGATTGATGCTGCTTCCGGTTTGCTTGCAGGTCCGGGGTCTGGCAAGACCTTCTTTCTTCCGTTTAAAGAAGGAACCCAGCCGACCAGAACTGCTTCCGGTTCCGGTGAAGATGGAGATTCCGGTGGTAGCGGGTCCAGTGAAGACTTGTTCAAACAGACATTTTAGATTGTAAAAATATAGTAAAAAAATAAAGGCCGTCCCCAGTATTGGGGGCGGCCTTTATTTTTTGGCTTATGTCTATTTTTACTATTCAGGGTAAGTGGAGATACCACCGTGAGCAGCAGACCACTCAACGGGATTGTTCAGGAACTTCTCAACTTCCTCAAGGGACTTGTTGTCGAAGTACTTTTCTTTCTTGGCAACGTTAAGGATATCCCACCAGTTTGCAAGGGAAAGCATTTCGAGACCTGCGTCTGCAAGGGTTTCTTTTGCTTTGGGGAAAATGCCGTAGTGGAAGAGCACGAAGGTGTGAGTTACTTCAGCACCTGCTTTGCGCAGAGCCTGAGCAAAGTTGATTTTGCTGCGACCGTCAGTGGTCAGGTCTTCCACGAGCAGTACTCTTGCGCCTTCAGCGAAATCACCTTCGATCTGAGCGTCACGACCGAATCCTTTGGGTTTTTTGCGTACGTACTGCATGGGCAGCATGAGGCGGTCGGAGAGCCATGCGGCGAAGGGAATACCAGCGGTTTCTCCACCGGCAACGCAGTCGATAGATTCGAAGCCCACTTCACGCAGGATTACGGATGCACCGAAATCCATCAGGGTCTGACGTACGCGGGGGAAGGAAATGAGTTTACGGCAGTCAATGTAGACCGGGCTGGCCCAACCGGAGGTGAACTTGAAAGGTTCATCTGCACGGAAGTGAACTGCCTCAACTTCAATGAGCATTTTTGCTGTGATTTCAGCAATTGTTTCTTTGTCGGGAAAGCTGGTAGGAACCATCTTTTTCTCCTTAGGTTATTTGTATCGCGAAAAAAAGCTGAACCGAAATATATCGGTTCAGCTTTTATCAATCAACCAAATCCCAAAATAAGGGAGTGTCGGGCTTGAATATCTTTACGGTATCTCCTCCGACTTTAATCTGCCAGTCCATTTCAACGGGGGTTTCTCGTTTGGCTAAAGTAATAGTGTTGCCATTTGGAGAAAATCCGTAGAATCTGGCGCCGTATATGGAAGTGAACCCTTCGAGTTTTTTAAGAGCACCAAGCTCATCAAATATCTGGGTTACATACCCAATTGATGTCGGGGCATTGAAAATACCCGCTGCAGCCCCGGCCTTTTCTTTGGCCCGGGAGAAGTGGGGGGCGGAGTCAGTACCCAGAAAAAATCTTTCATCACCAGAGACTGCTGCCTTGCGTATCGCATCACGATCTTCAAAAGTTTTAGCTACAGGCAGGCAGTACATGTAAGGATTCATGCCGCCTTTGAAGAGATCATTGCGGGTCAGCAGCAGATGGTGCGGGGTTATGGTGGCGACCATATTTTTATCCTGCGCAAGTACGTAATCAACCCCGGCCTTACTGGTCAGATGTTCGAATACGATTTTGAGATCAGGGAAATCTCTACGTGTCGGATCGAGAACACGGTCAATGAAAACGGCTTCACGGTCGAAAATATCTACTTCCGGGTCTGTGACTTCTCCGTGTACGGAGAGCGGCATGCCGATTTCCTGCATTGCTTCAAGTACCGGATAGACCTTCTTGATGTCAGTCACTCCATTGGCGGAGTTGGTTGTTGCCCCGGCAGGGAATAGTTTTACCGCATGAAATGCCTTAACCGCATATGCTGTGTGGATGTCATCCGCAGATGTTGTATCGGTCAGATAGCAGGTCATTAGTGGGTCGAAATGTGAACCTTCGGGACGGAAGCTGATGATGCGTCTACGGTAGTCCTCGGCAAGTCTGGCTGTAGTCACCGGAGGTACAAGGTTGGGCATGACAATTGCCCGTCCGTAAATTTTAGCACTGGAGGGAAGCACAGCCGCGAGCATATCACCATCGCGCAGGTGAAGATGCCAGTCATCAGGTCTTATGATGGATATTTCGTTGTTCATATTTCGAACTCCGTAATTGTGCGGTGCAGTACTGAAAGACCCCGGATGAAATCTTCCATGTCCATTTCTTCTTCCGGGTTATGGGATCCGTTGCGGTTGCGCACGAAGATCATGCCTGTAGGAACCCCTGCGTTGGCGAAGAGCGAGGCATCGTGCCCAGCTCCACTTGGAATAGCTTCTACAGGTAAGCCTTCCGCAATGCAAGCATTGTTTATGCGATCCACAATTTCCTGATCAATAACAGCCGGAGGTGTTTTTACCGGCTTATCGAATTCAAAATTGACCTTGCGTTCATGCGTAATAGTTGCGCACTCAGAGTGGAGCAGTGCTTCGATTGCTGCCAGTGTATGTTCATACTGACTGCGGGCTTCAAAGCTGAAAGTCACTTCACCGGGAATGCGCGACATGGCGTGGTGCTGCGGATCAGTTGAAAGGATTCCACAGGTTGCCACCAGATCGCCACCATGCTGAAGAATAGTTGTCCAGTGATCATCGATACGGGTGACCAGTTCGGCGGTTGCGAATACAGCATCCTTGCGCAGCCAGCGGGGAACAGCCCCGGAGTGCCCTGCTTCACCGATACATTTGATTGTACGGTGACGGAGGTTGCCCCGGATTCCTGTTACAGCCGCAACGGGAAGATTACGGGCAATCATCACCGGACCCTGTTCAATGTGCAGCTCGAAGAAAGCCTTGATCTTTGAAGTGTCGATGAGCATTTCGCCTTTGGCAATGCGTTCAACATCGGCACCGCAATCAGTCATGTGTTCCTTGAGCGGACGGCTGTCGTCACGCTGGAGCAATTCCTGCTCGGATTCTTCAAGTTTGCCGAGCAGGGCTTTGGAACCGAGGTAGCAGGCTCCGAACCATGCACTTTCTTCACCTCGCAGGGCAATGACTTTTACCGGGACATCAAGAGCTTTACCGCTGCGTTTGATTTCTGCAAGGCAGAGCAGTCCGGCGATTACCCCGGCGGCCCCGTCATAGTTTCCGCCTTGGGGAACTGAATCAAGGTGTGAGCCGATGAGGATGTATTCGGCATCAGCATGAATTTCTTCCAGTTGAACAACAAGGTTCGCAGCGTTGTCACGGTAGGTGATCAAGTCTTCCTTGTGTGCGAAATTTTCAATGAGTTCAAAGGCCCGTGTCTCTGCTTCTCCATATGAAGGACGGGAGACCCCGGCGACATCACGGGAGAGTTCTTCCAGATCAGCAAAGAGCTGTTCAGCTTCGGCGGTAAGGTGCTCCAAAGAAGCTGCGGTCTGGGAAACAGGATGCGGGCTTGTGCTGCCTATATTGCTGGTCATTGCGGTCATAATATTCTCCTGGCTTTATGGAGCAACAAGGCTGGGGAGGAAGGTTGCCACGCCGGGAACATAGGTTACTAGAATGAGAACCAGAATATTGATAAACAGGAAAGGCCAGACCCCGTTGATGATTGACATGACAGGTTTTTCCAGAGTGGACGAAGCCACAAAGATGTCCAAACCGAAAGGTGGGGTGATCATGCCGATGCAGATGTTGAGGCAGACGATTTCGCCGAAATGAATAGGATCGATACCCATGGAAAGTGCAACCGGGTAAAGGGGCGGCACGAGAATCAGCAGTGCTGAGTTGGGATCGATGAACATTCCGGCAAGGAAAAAAGCAACGTTAACGATCATCAGGAAGGTGATAGGGCCGGCCTGAATGTCGTTTAGAAAATTGGTGATCAATACCGGAGCCTGCGCGAGGGTTACGAAGTATGAAAGTACGCTACCCATAGCCAGCAGGATAAAAATAATGGTGGTAGAGATCGCTGCCCGTTCAGTGATGTTGATCAGACGAAAGAAGGTCAGGTTTTTGTATACGAACGCTTCAATAAGAATAGCGTAGATAACGGATACAGCAGCTGCTTCAGTAGGAGTGAACAGGCCGGAGTAGATACCGCCGAGAATAATAATCGGCAGGCCCAGTGCCCATGATGCTGATTTGAATACGGTCAGGAAAGGTTCAGTTGCTTTCTCGCCTCGGCCTACACCCTTGCGCAGGGATTCGAAAATAACAAGTGCAGCAAAGGCCAGACCGAGTGCCATCCCCACACCTAGACCGCCGATGAATAGTCCGGTGATGGAAGTTCCGGTCATCCAGCCGTAGATAATCAGAGTGATGCTGGGCGGAATAAGCAGGGCTGTTTCTGCGCTGGAAACAATCAGGCCGAGGCTGAATTTTTCGCTGAATCCGGTTTTACGCAGTTCCGGGTACATGAGTTTGCCCATGGCGGCTACAGTTGCCGGCGCGGAACCTGAAACGGAACCGAAAGCCATAGAACCGAAAATTGTGGTGTGTCCGATACCGCCGAGACGGTGACCTGTGAAAAATTTGATCAGGTCGGTGAGTCTTTTGGCAATCTGGCCGGAGGCCATGAGTTCTGCGGCAAAGATGAAAAAGGGAATCGCCAGCAGGGTGGAAACGTTGATTCCGCCGACTAACTTCTGAATCAAAGCCGGATCGGGAATACGGGGGAACATGAAAGTCTTGGTCAGAAAAGCGGGTACGCCGAGCACCAGCAGCATTTCAAAACCGCAGACAAGCATCAAAAGGGCGACGATAATAATTATGGGAGTCATATTCTGCTACCTGCCTTAACTATTTGGTAATAACGGTGATGGGTCTGGTGTGGCGGTCATTGATATTCAAAAGCTCAAGCAGGTAACGCAGGGCCAGCAGGCCGAAGCCTACGGTGGGCGCGATGTAGAGCCAGTACATGGGCAGTCCGAGTGTAGGGCTGAGCTGTCCGGTGCGCATAACGAATTTAACAAGGGAAATACCCATCCAGATCAGATAGCAGCTGAAAACGACTCCGGTCAGGTTGATAAGGATACCGACGACCTTACGGGGAAGTTCCGGCATTTTTTCGAAAAGTGTGGTAACTGCCACTTGACGGCCTCGTTCGAGAGCAAGACCGAGGGCGAGGAAAACAGCCCAGACCATGAGCAGTCTTGTGGCTTCGTCAATCCATGCAAAAGTGCTGGCGTACTGGGGCATGGTTTCTCTGACCAGTACATTAAAAGTGTACAGGCTGACCATGATCAGGTTGATGGAAATGATTAGTACCCTTTCGATTATCCGTATTCCGTCAAGTAGGGAACCCAGCAACTTACGCATATGAAAAACTCCTGAAAAAACCGCAGGAAAAACGAATATTTCCTGCGGTTATGATGAACTGTAATTATTTTACAATATTAGCGTATTCTTCTTCGTACAGCTTAATCAACTTCTGACCTTCAGCACCTGCGCGGGCAAGGTAAGCCGCTTTGGTTCTGGGGTACATGAGTTCACGCATTGCTGCGCGGTCTGCTGTCTGCAAGGGAGAAACTTCAACGCCGGCTTTTTTGATGACTTCAAGAGCGTCTTTCTGGGCCTGTTCCTTGTGGGCTTCAACACCGGGCATAACTTCGATGAAAGCATCTACGATGATTTTCTGGTAGTTTGCAGGAAGAGATTCCCAGTAGGCAGGGTTAAAGAGGACGTAGTCTTCCATTGCGCCGTGTTCGGAAGTTACGAGGTACTTCTGCACTTCGTAGAACTTCATACGCTGGATGGTGTCGAGGGGGTTCTCTTCGCCGTCTACAACGCCGTTCTGGAGTGCGGTGTAGAGTTCACCGAAAGGCAGAGCGATTGCAGAAGCACCGATTGCTGCAAACTGTTCGATGAGGATTTTGGAGTCCATTACGCGGAAGGACTGGCCTTTATAGTCCGCGATGGTAGAGATAGGCTTATTGGAAGTGAAGTTCTTACGTCCGTTGGGCCATGTTGCAATTGCTTTGAAGCCTCTGGAATCAAAGGATTTGAGCAGTGCTTTACCAAACTTGCCCTGACGCAGCTTTTGAGCCTGTACGCGGTCAACAGGAAGCAGGAAAGGGATGTCCATGATGGAAACTGCGGGGTTGAAGCCACCGAGGAAAGCTGCTGCGGAAACAGTCCCTTCGATGGTTCCGAACTGAACGCCTTCGTTCATCTGGCGCTGGTTGCCGAGCTGGGAAGAGGGAAAAATTTTGAATTCAACTTCGCCGTTGGTACGTTCCTTTACGAGCTTGGCGACTTTTTCCAGACCCTGATGACGGGGCTGCAAGGGAGATTCAAGGTGACCGATACGAGCTTCGTATTTGGCTGCATTAGCGGAACTTACTCCACCCATGACCATGCACAAAGCCAGAGCTACTGTAACAATTCGTCCGAAAAATTTCATTCTGGAAGCCTCCTGAAAGTGTATGCGTGAAGCTGAAGAGCAGCATCACATGATCAAGTAGAACCGGAATCGTGTATCCCGGCTGTTTCCCGACTGGCAATCGGGTTGATTGCAAATTTAACAGCCAGCTAGATGAATTTAAAGTAAAATCTCTTTTGCTCACAGTTTTGATTTGATTAAATTAGTTTGAATCAAAAAAAGACTTTTGTCAATAAAAATCTCATTTTTGAAACAATTAAAAAAAATGTTCACAAAAATGAGATTTTGAGTCACAATTGATAAACTTTACGACAAATGAGATGTTTTGAAGCTAAATTTGTTTATGGCTGAAAGTAGAATTTAAGCTCTAACGGAGATGGGTGGATGAATGAACTTAGTCCCAAAGAAATAGGGTACCGCCTTAAGGCGTTTAGACTTGGCAGTAAGTATAGCACTGAAGAAATAGCTGCGAAAATAGGTATCTCCAGAGCTGCGCTTTATCGTTACGAAAAGGGGGACCCGCCTAAGCTTGAAACTCTTGAGTCTATTGCCGACCTTCTTGGGGTCTCGCTACCCTCATTGATGGGAGTGGGTGTAGAGTATATTTCATCTGCAATCAGCTTTTTTGAGCGCATGCGTCAGAATGAAGCGGATTCGGAACAGCTTTCAGTGATGTTCGGTTTGGTTTCCTATTTGCTGACTACTGACGAGTTCGATGAGTATCTTGCGATGTCTATAAAAGAAGGGTTGCCGGAGGAATTACAGGATGATCCTGAAATATCGGATCATATTAGTGAAATTTTTTCGGTCCTTAAAGAACGCAAAAAAGGATATCTTCAGCGTAGACCGAGTGTTGTGAACCTCGCTTCTGCTACTAACCTTGAACAGTTTCTGCGAAGCGGATTTGTAGGAACCTTTGATCTTCCTGAGGAAGAACTCCAGAAACGCCGTGAAGTTGCCCGCCGTGAGGTGGAGAATGTGATTAACATACTGGAAGATCAGCCCATCGGCGTTCAGATCGGTATATTGATCGATTCTGTGCCTGGTACTCATTTTCAGATTTTTCGTCAGTCGGAGCGTTCCACCCTTTGTATAAGTCCTTATAAATTATGCCATTTCCCCAATATACGCCTTGGTGTGGGTATGTTAACGTCCGCTCCTGAAGCACTTGAGCTGCATCAGAAAATGGTTACAGAGCTTTGGGGGCGCGCACTTAAAGGTCCCAAGGCTGCGGATTACCTGCGTAAAATGATAGAAGATTGTAAATAAACAGGATTTAACGATGCCGTATGTAAGGGTAGAAACAAATGCACAGATTGTTGATGAAAATTTCGTGGCTGATCTTTCAAAGTTGACCGCTGAAAAGGTGGGTAAGCCTGAAGCTTATGTCATGATTTCCGTTCATGGTGGAGTAAATATGAGCTTTGGTGGTACGGCTGCCCCTTGCGCATTGCTGACTTTGAAAAGCCTTGGCTTGCAGGCTGCGCAGTGTAAGGAATTGTCTGCTGTTTTATGTGGATTTATGGGCGATAAACTCAGTATTCCAGCTGATCGTATCTATGTGGGAATGGATACGCATGATCGTGAAATGTTCGGGTGGAATGGTAATACCTTTGGTTAAACAAAAATGGGTAGGAATTAATTCCTACCCATTTTTTTGAACTATAATAAACTTAAATCCCAGTTGAAGTTACTGGTGCGGTGCGGTTCCGGCACTGCGCGGGGCCATGGCTCCTCGATATTCAGGAACATGGTGTAGCCGGAGTTTTCCAGCACCTTGCGTTCCGCACCGAAATCAAGCGGCCAGCCGGGGTATATCCAGTAGGTCTGTCCGTACTTACGTGCCCAGCAGATTTCTTTTTTCTGGCTGTAGATAGGGCTCATGAGTTCTGCCTCATCCGCCATGATCCTTGAAAGCCCCAGAGGCCACATTCCGGAAAGGACAACGCCCAGCGGAAGAACGCTGTTCTGCGGCAGGGCAAGGAAGTCGTCTCGGGCCAGTTCCGGGCTGACGTAAGCGGATGAAAAGCCCATGTCAGCCAGCAGTTCGATGGTTACCGGATTGGACACGTTGCAAAAAGGTCCGGCATGAAAACGTACTTTTGCATGTTTGGGGAAGAAAGCTTTCTGCCATGGAGCGTTTAGTACAAAATCACGACCTCCGCCGCTGAGGCAGATGTCGATGATTTTCTGGGTTTCTTTTTCTTCGTCGGGCCAGACTACCGGGGGTAGATGCCACCAGATCTTGGAAACAGCTGGACGCGGGGTGCGCTTAAGGGCGTTCATGGAAAGCCAGACATCGGTACCGAATTTGGTTTTGCCCTTGGGCGGGTTGCGGTGCAGGGTGTGGCGAGCAGTACGTTCCGGCTGCGGACAAGGCTGTGGCAGATCGATAATCATATTGCTGGCAACGTTCTCTGCGACTTTGATCTTTGAAAGTTTTGCATCAAGTTTTTTGAGTGCTTTGGTCAGACCTTCTTCGCGGCGGTCAATGAGGAACACGCGAGTGCCGGATTTGAGGCGCATTTTGCCTTTGACCGGAATGGAGACCTTGCCTCTTTTGGGGATGAACTTGCGGATCTTCATGGTCTGATGACCGGGCTGATCCTGATAGCCGATGCGCAGAAAGTCTCCGGCAAGGAGCTCTTGCCTACAGTTGAAGTAAGGCTTGCCGTCCTTTTCCTGTTTGGTGATGCCGATCAGGAGGCCGGAACCGGTTTCGTTGGACGGATCAAGCGGGGTGAACGGGCGCTGCGGCAGGAACAGAGAATGTGAAGACGGCCTGCCCAGTGCGAGTTCAAGAAGTTCCACGGCATCTTTTTTGGCCTTAGCGTCATTAGGATTGTCGCGCAGCATACGGTAAGCAGCTACAGTGTAGTAAACGTAGTGGGGACCTTTTTTACGTCCTTCGACTTTCCATGAGTTGACTTTAGGAATGGAAAGGGTCGGCTTGGTCAACACATCGAGGCTGAGGTCGAGACAGGAGAAAAGACGCTTGGGCTGATCTTTACGCTTGGCACCACCGTAGAGTCTGCGGCAGGGCTGTACACAACGACCACGCAGGCTGCTCTTGCCACCGAAAAAAGAGCTCCAGTAGCAGCGACCGGAAACGGAGTAGCAAAGTGCACCGTGGACGAACATCTCAAGGTCAATGGAATCAGGGCAGGTTTCAGCCATTATTCTGATTTCATCTAGGTTAAGTTCGCGGGGGATGACCACGCGGTTTACGCCAAGTTGCTCTGCGGTTTTGAGTGCTGCCGGGTGGCTTACGTTGGCGAGGGTGGAAAGGTGAAGTTCTCCTTCAAATCCGGCCTGACGTGCGATTTCAACCATGGCGAGGTCCTGAATAATCAGGGCATCCGGTTTAACCGTACGGGAAATACGCTCCACAAGGCGGGCTGCGGAGTTTACATCATCAGGCTTGATGAGGGTGTTCATGGGGATATGGGTACGAACCCCGTTTTCCCTGCCCAGTTCTGCAAGGGCTGCAAGCTCACTAGTAGCGAAATTATAAGCTTCCATGCGAGCTGAAAAATGTTTAAGTCCGGCATATACGGCATCCGCACCTGCGGCTATGGCTGCAAGGAAAGAGGATTTATCGCCTGCCGGAGCAAGAATTTCTGGTTTATGTTTATTCATAATGTATCACGCTTACGCCGCAAAAGTGCGGTCAGCAAAAATCTACAGGATTAAATCATGAGTGCAAACAATTGCAGGGCTGTTAAAGTCATCAGCAACAAGCCCCTCGGGTTATCCTCACCCGGTGAGGAAATAGTCGAACTCAAACTCGAATATCCGGGCTGGAAGCCGGGTTGGCGGGCCGGACAGTTCGTCATGATCAGGCCCGTTTCCTGGCCTTTGGACCTCGTATGGGGTCGTCCTTTCTCTATTTGTAACGCAGATGAGACCGGTCTGACCATCCTTTTTCAGGTGGTCGGCCGTGGAACTAAACGTCTGCTGGAACTTAAAGAGGGCGATGAAGTAAATATCTGGGGACCGCTGGGTAACTTCTTCAGCAAACCGCAGAACCGTCCAGTACTCATGCTCGCCGGAGGGATGGGTTTAGCTCCCTTTTGCGGATATGTCGATACCCATCCGCAGCCTGAAAATCTTAAATTGTTCTTCGCGCATCGTCCGCCGCTGGAAAACTATCCGTATAAAGGTCTGGCAGGCAAGGTTGATGTGGAAGACATTCGCGAAACCAAGCCTGAAGATATCACGACAATTATCGCAAGGGTAGAGGAACTGGTTAAAGAATACGCGGATAATGATGGTCTTATCGTAGCCTGTGGTCCGCATCCATTTCTGAAAACCATCTGGAAAGCTGCCAATAAACATGGCGCAGATGCGGAACTTTCCCTCGAAAACCGCATGGC
>DDLU01000190.1 GCA_002340305.1 Desulfovibrio sp. UBA2564 | reverse complement strand
AAAGGGTTTAAGCCGCCGGAGGCGAAATCAATTTGATCATATAGCGCGCAGCGCAACACATACGAGAATTCAGGAGATGAACATGGAAATGAGAGGAACAACCATTCTGGCCGTTAAGGACGATAAAGGCACTGCCATGATCGGCGACGGTCAGGTCACAATGGGACAGGCTGTGGTGATGAAACACTCCGCTGTCAAGGTCCGTACCCTTTACAATGATCAGGTTATCGCCGGATTCGCCGGGGCAACCGCTGATGCTTTTACCCTGTTTGAACGCTTTGAAAAGAAACTCAAAACCTACGGCGGCAACCTTGTGCGCTCCGCTGTTGAAATGGCTACTGACTGGCGCACAGATAAATTCCTGCGCAAGCTGGAAGCAATGATCATGGTTGCTGATGCCGAGCACATCCTCATCATCAGCGGTAATGGCGATGTTATTGAACCTGACGACGGTGTTGCCGCCATCGGTTCCGGCGGTTCCTACGCCCTTTCCGCAGCCCGTGCGCTCATGCGCAACACTGAAATGCCTGCTGCGGACATCGCAAAAAAATCCATGGAAATCGCCAGTGAAATCTGCGTTTACACCAACGACAATTTCGTTCTCAAAACCCTTGAAAAATAAAAGCGCGAGTCAGCAAAATGAGCAATCTTACACCTCGAGAAATCGTTTCTGAACTGGATAAATTCATCATCGGCCAGTCCGATGCCAAACGTATGGTCGCTATTGCCATGCGTAACCGCTGGCGCCGTCAGCAGCTTCCTCCGGAACTACGTGACGAAATAGCTCCCAAAAACATCATTATGATGGGTCCCACCGGGGTCGGTAAAACCGAGATCGCCCGCCGTCTGGCAAAACTCTCCGGATGCCCGTTCTTTAAAGTTGAAGCCACCAAATTCACTGAAGTGGGTTATGTGGGCCGCGATGTTGAATCCATGGTCCGCGACCTGATGGAAATCGGGATCAACCTTGTGCGCAAGGAAGAAATGGAGAAGGTCAAAGTTAAGGCAGAAAAGCACGCTGAGGATGCACTTCTCGATATCCTGCTGCCATCCTCCAAACCCAAGCAGCCCGGAATGGGATTTTTCAATCCCGCTGCCCCGGAAGAACAGCCACAGGAACAGCCAGCATCCGACCAGTCCTCCACCCGTGAAAAATTCCGCAAAATGTGGCGCGAAGGCAAACTTGACGAGCGTGAAGTTGAACTGGAAGTTTCCGTTCAGGGCGGCGGTGTGGAAATCATGTCTATGCCCGGAATGGAGGACATGGGCATGCAGGTCAACGATATGATTGGCAAGATGTTCCCCAACAAGAAAAAAATGCGCAAGGTTAACATCCGCGAAGCTTACGAAATCCTCATCCAGCAGGAATCAGACAAGCTTATCGATATGGACAACGTGGCTGAACTGGCCCGTGAACGTGTTGAACAGAGCGGCATCCTTTTCCTTGATGAAATCGATAAGATTGCAGGCAATCAGGAAGGCGGCGGCTCAGCAAACATTTCCCGCGAAGGAGTACAGCGCGACCTGCTGCCCGTAGTTGAAGGCTGCGTGGTCAACACCAAATACGGTATGGTCAAGACCGACCATATCCTGTTCATCTCTGCCGGTGCATTCAGCTACGCTAAACCTTCCGACTTGATCCCGGAACTTCAAGGCCGTTTCCCCCTGCGCGTAGAACTGACCTCCCTTGACAAGGATGATTTCTACCGCATTCTTACTGAACCTCAGAATGCACTGACCGTTCAGTACAAAGCACTGCTGGAAACCGAGAACCTGAGCATAGATTTTAGCAAAGAAGCACTTGAAGAAGTGGCCTTCAATGCCCAGAAGTTCAACGAGGAAACTGAGAATATCGGCGCACGCAGGCTCTACACCATCATGGAAAAAATCCTCTCCGATCTTTCCTTTGAAGCTCCTGACCGTTCTGGTGATTCGATTGTTATTGATAAGGAATACGTACAGGAACAGCTGCAAGATGTAACTGAAGACAGAGATCTCTCTCGTTACATCCTGTAATACGCATTATATAAATACGTTTTAATATTACAGCGGGGCAATCGTAACATTGCCCCGCTTTTTCAGTGTTTTTGAAATTGAGAGTCATCTGGATATGTGTTATGTGCTCATTGGCTTTCAGGTAATATAATTTACATAATATATTTGGACACATAATAATTTTCATATGACTGCAAACGTATCTGACACCCCCAAGATAAAGGGGACCTTTTCCACCAAGTTGGTACAGGAAATCGGAACCGGGACAACCAAAAAAAAAGTAGTCCAGACTTTTCTGTATTTTGCAGAGGAAAAGGATAACGGAGAAATAGGCTTGCGGGTGCTCAATGAAAAGGATGTCCCGTCCGGTGAGGAACAGATTGTCAGCAGAGAAGAACTGCTGGAATCCTTCACCCCGGAACTTGAGATATACATGTCCACAGTATTCCCTGCAATCCAAAAACTCAACAAGACCCTTGCCAAAGCAGACCGTCAGCGCCAGCAGGGAAATACCTTCACCGCTGAAATGGAATACGGCAAAGCCCTGAACATAGATGAAGAGAACATCCGGGCCAACTTCGGCATTGGACTCTGCTACCTCGGACGCAACGAAGCAGCGAAAGCCACCGATATTTTTAAGAGACTGATAGCACTGGATGCTGCGTTTGAAAAACAGCATAAACATCTTTTCAATGACTTCGGAATATCGCTGCGTAAAAACAGCATGTTCGATGAAGCTGTAAGTTTTTATTCCAAAGCAGTCGGCTTAACTGATGATGAGAACCTTTATTTCAATATGGCTCGTTGCCAATATGAAAAAGGTGAGCATGAGGAGTCATTAAAAAACGCCGAAAAATGTCTGGAAATCAATCCGGATTCTAATCCGGCCCAAAAACTGGTTAAACACCTGAAAAAGAAAATGGGCAGTTAGAAACTTTTTCAACCCTACGCTGAAAATCCTTCTTAGCTTTTTTGTTAAGAAGGATTTTTTTTCCTCCTTCGCCTTCAATAACACTAACAAACCCTTGAGATCACTTAATACAAACTTTAGGCACACACCTTGCTTAAGTACTGGTGACCGGATTTTTATTCCGGCCAAAGGTTTAACAGGTGTCGGCGGAGTCACATTTTAACAGCCGCACCTTTCAAGGAGTTTACTCATGGGTTTCAGCTCAATGTACACAGCCGCGACGGGCGTGAAGTCACACGGGGCACTGATGCAGCAGATCGGTGCCAACCTCGCCAACGTCAATACCACAGCCTACAAGAGCGGCGACACATTTCTTGAGACACTTGCCAGCCATAATTCGGCCAAAGCCAATTCCGGTATTGTTGCCAACGGCTCAAATACTTCCGGGCAGATTGGACTGGGAACAAGGGTCGCGAGCACCAGAATCAATTTCAAGGAAGGCTCTTTCGAGAGCACCAACTCCAGTACTGATATTGCTATCGGCGGTCAGGGATTTTTCCGTGTGGCTGACCCGGCATCAAATACCAGCTACTACACCCGCGCGGGTAGCTTCCACTTTGATAAAAATGGAAACCTCGTCGATAACCATGACAACATTCTCCAAGGTTATAAAATTGATGTAGACGGTAACGTAGGCTCAACGTCACAGAATATTACCCTGCCCATGAAGGAAGAAACCGACCCCAACGGCAACAAGGTCATGGTTGTAAAGTCTGACCCCAAAGCCACCGATGCTGTAAATATCCGGACCAACCTTGACTCCGGCGCGCCGGACAACAGCCAAAGCACAGAATCCCCTTTCTTTTCCCTGCTTGGAGAATGGAACGGGCAAAGCGATATGCCGCTGACTGCGGACAAATATGAATACAATACTTCCCTCCAGATTTATGATTCCAACGGCAACAAGCATGATTTAGTGGTATATTTCGACAAAGTAACCAACGACAGCGACACTTCCGACAAAAGACACTGGGAATACATCGTAACCGTCCCTCCGGGAAGTGATTCCGGTGCACTGCAAGGGACTTCCGGTGCCGGTCTGGTTATGGCCGGGACACTCACTTTTTCCGGTGACGGAACCCTGATCAACCAGAGTGCTTTCACCCTTGCCAACGGTGCAACTGACGGCAAGGATCTCAGCAACTGGGAACAGGCTTCTCTGAACAGCAACGGGGCACCGACTTTTGATATCACGCTTTCCGGTGCAGTCGGAGCTGCGACAACCAGTACCATATCCATCGATATGGGGATTACTTCCGGTACGGATTCGTGGACAACAACGGGTGTGACTGCGGCAGATATAGGCAGCAACGCTTCAGCACTGCCCGGTATGGAACAGGGCAAGATCAACGCCCTTGCAACAACCGACTACTACGGGTCCTCATCAACCATCAGCCAGTCACAGGACGGATTCGGTGAGGGGTACCTGCAAAATGTCGCCTTCAATTCAGATGGGGTGCTGACAGCCCTGTTCTCCAATGGACTGAGCTCCGAACTCTATCAGGTAAACCTCTACAATTTCAAAAATGAATTCGGCCTGCGCCGTGAAGGTTCAAACTACTTCAGCGCAACACAGGACTCCGGTACCGCAGTTCAAGGCGTTGCCCGAAAAGAAGGCCTCGGTTCAGTTGTCAGCAACAGTCTTGAAACTTCCAATGTCGATCTGGCGGAAGAGTTTGCCTCCATGATCCTCACCCAGCGCGGTTTTCAGGCTAACTCCAAAGGCATCACCACCACAGATTCCCTGATCAACACCGCCCTTGGAATTAAGAAGTAAAGAATCATAACTGAAGAAGATATCTTAGCAGACAAAAGCCCCCAACGGTTTGACCGAAGGGGGCTTCTTCATATGCGCCAGAGCGTAAAAACTAGCTCAGTTTTTCAGCCAGCATGCGCAGGTGCTTACGTTCTTCGTCTATACATTCTTCAACAAATTTACGCTCGGAATCAGGAACCATTCTCTTAAGCTCAGTGAAGAGAAGGATGGTATCCTTTTCAAAACGCATTGCAGCACGAACAGCCTGCTCAAAAGAGAAAGCCTCATCTTTAAACGCCTCGGTGTAATCAAAGTTGAAAACATCGTGGGAGTCCACAAGGGCCATCACGTACTGGGTGTATTCTTCATAGTCGCTTCCCGGAGGAATCTCGATAGAACCGATCCGGTCACGCATGTCACGAAAAAAAAGCTCGTGGCGGGATTCTTCCTCAGCAAAGAATTCAAAAAATTCCTTTGCTGCGGGATCTTTTGCTTCATCTGCAGCCAGCAGGTAAAAGGCCTGCCCTTTCTGCTCAATACGCATTGCGAGTTCAGCCACTTCATTGGCACTAAAAAAGGTAACCATATGTACACCTCGTTAATTAAAAACTTCATGTGGAAATCGATTTATTATGATTTGTTCAGGACAAATCAGCATAATCTCTACAAACAGAAGGTCATTAACTACTAATATTAACCAGAGTTTTCAAAAGCGCAACCGTAATGAGTTATATTTAGAGAACAACCTTTGCCATTTTTATAATTCAAGAATATAAAAAGAGAATGGATGTGTGCATAAAAAACACACACGCATTTTCCAAAAGCCAAGTTAAGGATCCTGTAAGTAAAGTATTCCGGTAAACAAACCAATTTTAATAAACCCGCAAAGGGGATAAAAATGACAGCTGATATACAAGAAGATGTAGCACTGCAACATTTTGTGGAACAGTCTCTGGAAAAACTTGACCAGATTGAAAATGTACTGATTGACATAGAAAAAAGCGCTTCTCCGTCCCCTGCCTCGGTTGCTCAGGTATACGGACTACTCGTTGCTTTGAAGGAAAGCGCTTCGCTGCTTGAACTAAACAACATCAGCACTGTCGCCGGGAAAATCGGCAAAGTACTTGATCAGGTATATAAAAATGAAATCGAACTCAGCACAGATCTGCTGAATATTGTTATTGATTCATTCGACAAACTCACCGAAATCATCAGTAATACGACTTTAAGTGACGACTTCGACATCCGCATTATAACCCTGCCACTTGAAATGTACGCCAAGCCCAGTGCTTCCGCAGCAAAAGAAAGTGCTGCCCCGGAAAAAGTAACCGAGCCTGTCCCTGACCCTGAACCGGAATCAACTCCTGACCCTGTTGTAGAAACACCGGTTCAACGGGAAGAGTCTCAGAAAACCGAAGCACCGCAGGCTCCGGTTTCATCTGGAACACGTCTTAGTCCTGATGCCTTCCGCAAAAAGTTTGGAATCAAAAAAGATATTGATCTCGCCAGTAATGCCAACCCGCTGGGCGTTTCCAAAGCGGTATCGAACGCCATCATCAACATGGCAAATAACTGCTCCGCCTTTGAAAACGGCTCCACCGACAGCCTCAAATTTGGACTGGCAAAACGCCATGACGTACCGGAAGAATGCGTTCTCACTGCCGGAGGCGCGGTTGAAGTTCTAGACCTTGCCCTGCGCCTCTCCGCTTTCCCGGGCAGTGACCATGTGCTCAGCTATGAACACGGCATGCCGGAATACAGCAGCGTTGCAGCCCTCTGCGGCGTTGAACTGCTGCGCCTGCCCAGAGGACGTAACTTTTCCCCACCGCTGGACCAGCTAGTCAAAACCGCCAATGAAAATACTGCGGCTGTAATCATTACCAACCCGGACATTCCTTCCGGCTATGGGCTCCCGGCAGAAGAACTGGCTACTATGGCTAATCTGCTGCCCCAAAGAACCCTGCTGGTTGTTGATGAGCGGTCTGTGGAATTTTCATGGCCTGAAGATGACTATTCCATGCTCAACTTTCTGGATAAGGCTCCGAACCTTGTCATCCTGCGTAGCTTCTCATGGTCATTCGGGCTTAAAGGCGTACGCCTCGGATACGCGCTTATGAATGCAGAAAAAGCCCGCATGTTCGAAGAGTCCAGACTGCCGACCCCTATCAGCCCGCTCAATGTCGGTGCCGGGTTGGCTGCCCTAAACCACAGTGAATTTTATTATTCCACCATTGCCCTGATCATCAGGGGCAGGGAACGTGTGCATAACGGTCTCGAAGACCTTGGCTGCACCGTCTACCCCAGCCAGAGCAATTTTATTATGTTTAGTTCTCCCATGCCTGCGGCTGAGCTTCATGCAAAAATGCTGAAACACGGATTCAAGCTGCGCAAACTGGATGAGTTCGGACTGCCGGACCTGCTAACAGTTTCCATTGGCAACAACTCCCGCAACCGCATGTTTCTCGCAGCTTTGAAAAACATACTCTAAGCCTTGGAGGATTCGATGCTGAAAAAGACCCTTCTGCCTGCACTCCTGCTGCTGTTCTTGGCGGGATGTTCTGGTCACACTACCAGCATGCAGGAAGTTAAATCATTCTGCAGATCTGTGGTAACAGAGGAACTCTGCACCACGCAGGATTCAATTTGTGCTAAATATTCCGAGGTCGTGCTTGCTCCATATAAGTCTGCCAGAGAATGCCGCATGAACTGTGAAAGAGTGCGTGAAAAGATGAACCTTGGTATGGAACAGCAGGAATGCCTGAGCCTGCTCCAGAATGTCGAAGGGAAATGTACCGAATTCTGCAATTCAAACTACGAGTAGTGTCCGGTTAAGTTACCGCACTCCTTGCAAGTCAGACTTCTCTGGCGTAATAGATAATCAGATTTACGGGCAGTGCCTCTGTTTCAGGGGCACTGCCTCTGCTTAATAGTTACCTAAACCAAAGGACTTTTTGCGTCATGCTGAGAAGGTTTACTGTCGGACAAAAAATATTCTGTAGTTTTATCGTAGTGTTCATCCTTTTCGGAATCGTTAGCATAGAATCCATGATGGCACTGCAAAAATCATCCTCCGGCTTCACTGACTACCGCGACTTTGCCAAGGATTCAAACCTGATCGGAAAAATTCAGGCCGGTATTCTGCAAGGCAGCACTCAGGTAAAAGACTATATCATCACCGGCGATAACAAATACAGCCGTAAATATTTTGAAAACGACAAAATAGTTTTACCTCTTATTGAGCGTGCTGAAAAAGAATTGACTGCTGAAAACCGGGTCAACTTAATAAAAGAAGTTAAGGCGCTACTGACCGATTACGATGCAAGTTTTGCTGAAGTGGCAAAAGCGCAAGGTAAAAGGGACACCCAACTATACTCCATACTGGCACCGACAGGGGAATTTATGGAGCAAACTTTTGAGCGCATTGTTACAAACCTCGGAAAATCAAAAGACCAAGCAGAAGCACTTTATCATTGCGCTAAAGGTATACGTCACCTTGTTCTCGTCAGACTGTATACAACCAAATTTGTTGAAGACAGTTCTGAATCATATCAGGAAAGAGCTTTGGCGGAGATGGCCTCTGTCAACAATGAGTTGATTGAGCTGAGCTCAATTTTACGTGGACAGAACCGGATGCTGCTTACGGAAATAAAAGAAGCTAAAAATTCTTACTCCAAGGCTTTAAAAGAATTATTTGCCCAAACGGTGATTCGTGACAGACTGCTCAACACAGAACTCAATGTCATGGGCCCAAAAATGGCAAGCTTGATCGAGCAGGCAAAATCATCTGTTATTTCAGATCAGGATAAGCTCGGTCCAACCTTACAGGCCGGTAACGACCGGGCTATCCAGAACACCTATATTTTCGGAATTATCGCCTTTACTCTCGGTGTTATTGCCGTTGTATTTGTCGGGCGCGACATTACCCGGCCCCTGCGTAAAGTTGTTGAAGCAGCCTACCACATTGCTGATGGTGACATGAGCAAAGAAATTAAAGGAACAGACCGCAAGGACGAACTCGGCTCTCTGGCCCGTGCCTTCAACCAAATGACCGAATCCCTGAACGAAATGGCCGGAGCAATGGAAAGAGTCGCCAACTTAGACCTGACAGTTGAAGCCAAGCCCCGTTCCGAGAATGACACCATCGGTAAGGCTCTCGCCACCATGGTTGAGACCCTGAAAAGCGATAACCAGCGTATTCATGAAACAGTACGGACCCTTTCATCTTCGCTGAGCCAGATTTCCGCAGCCTCTGCGGAACTGACTGCCAGCGCAGCTGAAACAGCCAGTGCCGTTGCTGAAACAAATGCAACAGTTGAAGAAGTCAAACAGACCGCCCATCTCTCCAATGAGAAATCACGCCAGGTCGCAGATGTGGCCCGCAGGGCTGTTTCCACTTCCCAGCAAGGCCGTAAGGCAGCGGACGATGCATCGTCAGGCATGAAAGATATCCGTACCCAGATGGATACCATTGCCCAGTCCATCGTCAAACTGTCTGAGCATTCTCAGCATATCGGTGACATCATTTATGTCGTCAACGACATTGCCGACCAATCCAATATTCTGGCTGTTAACGCCTCCATTGAAGCATCCAAAGCCGGAGAAGAAGGTCGCGGATTCACTGTGGTCGCCCGTGAGATCAGAAACCTTTCCGATCAGTCCAAACAATCCGTGGCTCAAATTCAGTCCATCCTTGCCGATATCCAAAAAGCAACCAGCTCTGCGGTAATGATCACAGAACAGGGCGGAAAAGCAGTTGAAACCGGCGCAAACCTCTCCTCCCAGACCGGGGAAGCCATCCTCAATCTAAGTACGGTCATCAACCAGTCTGCACAATCCTCAGCCCAAATCGCAGCTTCCAGTCAGGAACAGTTAGCCGGACTTGATCAGGTTGCGGTAGCACTAGGCTCCATCAAGCAGGCCGGGGAACAAAACCTCGAAAGCTCACGCCAGCTTGAGGAAGCAGTTAAGGACCTCGACCAACAGGCCCGTTCACTCAAAGACATGATGGATAGATTCAAGCTCTAGCTGCTCCGCTTCTCCATACGAAAAAAATTAAGGCCCTGCTGACGAATTTCATCAGCAGGGCCTATCTTTTTGCGAAATCATTCTTTACCCGCCTTTTTTAAAAACACCTTTTGAAAAGCCTTCTTTTGCGGTACGTTAAAGTATCTAAAATAGTCAGGCATATCCCCACGAACATCTCAGGAGGTAAAGAATGAAGAAAATGATTTTCAGGTCTCTTCTGGCCCTCATGGTGCTTGGATTGGCCATGATCGTTATGAACGGCTGCTCTAAAACAGAGGAAAAAATCAAAATCGGTTTCAATATCCCCTTAACCGGAGATATTCCCAAGGTCGGCGAAGCCTCTAAAAATGCGGCGGAAATGCTGCTGGCAGATATCAATGCCCAAGGCGGCCTTGAAGTGGGCGGTAAAAAAATTCCTCTTGAATTTTTCTATGAGGACAACGAATCCAAAGCAGAATCTGCTGTAAACGTAGCCCTCAAACTTATCGAGCAGGACGGCGTTGTCGCCATCATCGGTCCCAACTCTTCCAAACAGGCTGTTCCCGCAGGCGGCACCTGCAATGACAACCGTACCCCTATGGTTTCTCCATGGTCCACCAACCCCGATACCACTAAAAACCGTCCTTGGGTTTTCCGCGCAGCTTTCCTTGATCCATTTCAGGGTCCTGTTGCTGTAAACTTTGCTACCAAGCAGTTTAAAGCCAGAACAGCAGCGGTCCTCTTTGATATTTCCAATGACTATTCAAAAGGTCTGGCTGAAATCTTCAAAGACGTTTTCCAAAATAAAAACGGCAAAAGCTCCATCGTGGCTTTTGAATCCCACGGTACCAAGGATCAGGATTTCTCAGCCCAGCTGACCAAGATTATCAACTCCAAACCTGATTTTATCTTTGTTCCTGACAACTACAATCAGGTAGCCCTCATCGTTAAACAGGCCCGGGATCTCGGCTACAAAGGTCCCTTCATGGGGTCCGATGCATGGGGTTCCGCCGAGCTGATGAAACTTTGCGGCGACGACTGCAAAGGCCAGTTCTTCTCCACCCACTACGCAGCAGCAGGTGCCAAGGGCGCAACCAAGGAATTCATCGACCGCTACGAAGCAAAGTACGGCGAAACTCCTGATGATGTTGCCGCTCTCACTTGGGATGCCACCCGCCTCGTCTTACAGGCCATTCAGGATGCAGGTTCCTACAGTACCGACCTGAAAACCGAACGTAAGGCTATCCGCGATGCCCTGAGTAACATCAAGGAATTCGCAGGCATTACCGGTTCCATGAAATTCGACAGTCAGGGCGATCCCATCAAATGCGCTGTTGTTGTTCGCATCGACGAAAACGGTAACTTCGTATTCGCCGAATCCGTCTGCCCTTAATTCAATGAAAAAATTCAGACGGTGGAAATCCATTCCGCCGTCTGAGTAATTCTCCCCTAATCCCTGATAAGGGTTCCAAAGGACTGTAGCCGTCAGGCTGGAAGCTTTGCTTCGAGTCTCATGGAGACAGATAGCAGCGAGGCCTTATGTCCTTTGACTGCCGGAGGCGAAATCATTTTATCAAAAGCGCGAAGCGC
>DDLU01000307.1 GCA_002340305.1 Desulfovibrio sp. UBA2564 | reverse complement strand
GGTTCACGCTCCGGCTGCCGTATCGGTCATGTGCAGACCAAAGATAAAGAGCAGGCTCCCCCGGTAGCTCAGGGAAGTATTTACAAGGAAGGCAACCTCGACAAAATCAGCCGGGAGCGGAGCAGCCTTGCGCAATGGAATGAACGCTTTCCGGGTATGGTCCCGGAAGTTTTCGGATTTCATGAGACCAAGGAAGAAAACAAAGGTTCCATGTTGGTCGAATTTCTGCCCGGATGTACTCTGGATACCATGATCCTGACCTCGGATGACGACAATCTTGAGAACGCCCTATTCACCCTTGAGCAGACCCTGCGCCATGTCTGGGGTGTGACCCAAAGAGAAGAGCCGCTGCAAACGACCTACATGGAGCAGCTCAAATCACGGCAAAACGGAGTCCTGCAGGTCCATCCTGAATTTCACCGCAATAGCGATACAAAGGTTATCTCGTCCGAAGAGCTGATCACTAAATGCATGACCGTCGAACAATCGCTCCCGGCTCCGTTTACCGTGTTCATCCATGGTGACTTCAACTGCAACAACGTGGTTTACAGCAATGAAGACGAAAGGGTCAGATTCATTGACCTGCACCGTTCCCGTGACTTTGACTACATTCAGGATCTGTCAGTTTTCCTTGTTTCCGGTTTTCGCATGCCTGTTTTCGACCGTCCCATCCGCAACAAGATCAATGCAGTAATTTCACGCATGTACACCTTTGCTGAAGAGTTCGCACAGGAAAACAGCGATGAGACATGGCAGGCCCGTCTTTCCCTGGCTTTGGCCCGTTCGTTCTACACTTCCACCCGCTTTGAATTCAACTACGGCTTTGCCAAGGAAATGTTCAACCGTTCCATGTTCCTTATGGAAAAGATAAACCGCTACAACGGAAAGTGGGACCGTTTCATTCTGCCGGAAGACATCCTTCATTACTAAAAAGGTGCTGACTATGAAGATAGGTGTAATAGGAATCAAGGGCGCGTGGTCATCCGAGCAGCTTGCCCGTGCAGTTGCCGAAAAGACAGGCCGCGAAACCAAAATTTTTGAGATGCAGGACGTGCGGCTCGATCTTCCCTCAGCCCGTGCCATGGTGGAGGGTGAAGACCTTTCCACTTATGACGCGCTGATCATCAAGAAAATCGGCAAACAGTACTCACCGGACCTGCTGGACCGCCTTGAGATGCTGCGGATGCTTGAAGGTCGCGGGGTAAAGATTTTCTCCTCCCCGCTATCCATCCTGCGGGTGCTGGACCGTCTGACCTGTACGGTTTCCCTGCAACTTGGCGATATCCCCATGCCTCTGACTACCATAACCGAAAACGTAGACCACGCCCTTGCCGCAGTGGAAGAATACGGAGAGGCAGTTTTCAAACCTCTCTACAGCACCAAGGCGCGGGGCATGTTTGTGCTCAAACCCGGTCCTGATGCCCGGAAGATCATTGAAGAGTACCATACCAAGTACAACACCATGTACATCCAGAAGACCATCGACCTCAATGACAGCGACCTCGGCATTGTCTTTCTGGGGGGCGAATACCTGACCACCTACGCCCGTTGCAAAACCACCGATTCATGGAACACCACCACAGCCAACGGCGGCAAATACGCGCCCATTGATCCCCCGCGGGAAGTCATTGAACTTGCCCGTAAAGCACAGTCCATTTTCAATCTGGACTTCACCTGTGTGGATGTGGCTATCACTCCCGACGGACCTTATGTTTTTGAAGTTTCAGCCTTCGGCGGCTTCCGCGGACTGCTGGATGCCAGAGGAATTGATGCGGCTGCCCATTACGTGGATTACGTTATGGATAAGGTGAAAAAGTAATGAAGCGGACCGCAACCACCCGATCTGCAATCGTTGAGAAATATCGCGGGGAATTCCCGGCAACCGAGTCTCTGTTCACCGACTTCGGCAGTTGCGTAATTGAAACACGGGTCAACAACACCGAACTTCTTACCCTGCTAAAAAACTATTTCAAAGAATTCCTGATTAGTGCCGGAAACAGCGATATCCTGATCACTGCCCACGAAAGCCCCAAAGCCGACCTCGATCTTGAATACGCCGTAAAGCAACCTGAACCGGGCAAGACCAAGATCAAGGACGAGTTCTGTAACCTTGCTGACGGGCGTGTGGTCTATAAAAGACTGACCGGAATGACCTTTGTCTTCGGCGGCGGCGAAAATATCGCTATCGGACCATGCATGGAAAATTCCAACCAGCTCATCAACTTCATCAACAACCAATTCATTGCCTACAAGCTCAACCACGGCTGCTACCTCGGACACGCAGCAGGAGTGCTTGAAAACGGGCGCGGAATCGCCATGGCAGGATTCTCCGGCATGGGTAAATCTACCCTTGCCCTGCACCTGATGAGCCGGGGTACAACTTTCGTCAGCAATGACCGAATCATGATTGAAGCCGGCAATGACTCGCTGACCATGTACGGAGTTGCCAAACAGCCGCGCATCAATCCCGGAACCGCCCTGAACAACCCGGACCTCACCTGCATCATTGATCCCGAAGACAGGAAAAATTTTATAGCCATGCCCAAGGAAGAACTCTGGGAACTTGAGCACAAGTATGATGCCCTCATTGACCAATGCTACGGCAAAGATAAATTCGTTTTAAAGGCCCCGTTGGACGGACTTGTTATCCTCAACTGGCAGCGCGACTCTTCTGAAACGGTAATAAAAAAGGTTAATCCCCAAAAGCGCAAGGACCTGCTACCCGCATTAATGAAAGCCCCCGGACTATTCTATCTCCCGGATTCACCGGAAAACGAAATCAATCCGGATGTTGACGGGTATGCTGATTTTCTGTCAAAGACAACTCTCATTGAAATTAGCGGCGGTGTGGATTTTGATAAAGCTGCCGATGCCTGCCTGAAATTTATGTGGAAAGGCAAGATTTAAACAACTTAAATTCGGATAGTTAAGGAAGTTAATGCGCATTAAAATCGAACGTCAGGTAAGGGTACCGGACCCGATCAAGCTGGAACGCTACCGCAGGACTCCGGACCTTGGGCCACGCATACTCTTTTTCAGTGGCGGAACGGCCCTGAAAAAAACTTCCTCCGTGCTGACCCAGTACACCCACAATACCATCCACGTGATCACCCCCTTTGATTCCGGGGGAAGCTCAGCCGTAATCCGTAACCATTTCAAAATGCTGGCTGTGGGGGATATCCGTAACCGCCTCATGGCCTTAGCAGACCAGTCTGTTCTAGGTAATCCCGAAATATACAAACTTTTCTCCTACCGCTTACCCAAGGATGCGGATGAGGATGAGTTACGCGCTGAATTCTCGGACATGATGGAATGCGAACATCCGCTTGTACGCAATATTCCAGCTCCCATGCGCAAGATCATCCGTAACCATTTCATCCAGTTTGCCACCATCATGGATGATTTCAATCTGCGCGGTGCCAGCATCGGCAATATTATACTCACAGCCGGATATATCAGCAACCGTCGCCACATCGACCCGGTCATCTATATTTTTTCCAAGCTGGTTGAGGTACGCGGAATTGTGCGCCCCACAGTAAACAAAGATATCCATCTTGCTGCAGAACTTGAGGACGGCTCTTTTGTGGTCGGGCAACACCTGCTTACCGGGAAGGAATCCTCGCCCATCGCTGCTGGAATCAAAAAGCTCTGGCTGGCTGAAAGACTTGAAGACTCCACTCCCTGTACTGTCAAAATACCCAGGAAAATGACCTTGCTGATCAACAGCGCGGAACTAATCTGCTATCCTCTGGGCAGCTTTTATTCCAGCGTGGTAGCCAACCTGCTGCCTGAAGGAATCGGCAAAGCTGTGAGCGAGAGCAAATGCCCGAAGGTTTTTACCCCTAACACCGGAACCGACCCGGAGCTCAAAGGGCATTCACTGACTGACCAGATTGACAAACTGCTCTACTATTTACGCAAGGATGATCCCGAAAACATTTCCATCAATAATGTGTTGAATTTCATCTTAGTGGACTCGGTTAACGGGTTTTATCCCGGCGGTGTGGATAAAAAAGCGATTAATAAACTCGGCATTCAAGTCATCGACTGTGAGCTTGTCAGCGAGAACAGCTCCCCCTATCTGGACCCGAAACTTCTTTCACAGGCTTTGCTTTCACTGACCTGACAACCACATTGACTTTCCCTCCCAACCCTTACCTTCTTAATAGGGAGGCATTGTTTTTTCTTAAGCCCGACTTAACCGCACAGCCGCAAGGAGGGCCAAATGAAGTTAACTATTGTTAAAACTTTATTTGGTATTGTTCTGGCGACTGCAATGATCATTTTTGTAACCGTCGCCCACGGACCCGGCTTCAAATTCGTAATGGAAAACAAGGAAAAAAGATGGAAACTAGAATTCCTCAATTCTGTTCCCGTGCCTGTGCCTATCCCGTCCACATAGATGCTGGTATCAGCAGGTTTCCTGATCGTCACAGCTACGAGGACAAGGATAAACTAGCTAAAAACTCAGGGACCTTACAAGGTTTATACTTTCTTTTTGCTCTTTAGAAATTCTAATCCTGAATCACATCCGCCAGAATAAAGGTCCCCGGAAAGCCCTTACCCATGGAGAGGTGTACCTTACGGGCATTTGCCAGAGTTTTGTACATGCCCAGCTGGACCTTAAAAATCTGGGCACTATCAGTAACGATACGTACAATGCGGGTGTTGTGGAATCCGGCCTTGTTCAGCCTTTCAATTAGCCTGTCGGCGTTGTCTTTTACTTTGTAGGCCCCGGCCTGAATGTAGAATGCGCCGTAAAGTTTCTTATGCGGAGAAACAGCGACAGAAGCAATGGTCACGAATTCATCTTTATTTTCAGCTTCCGGGCGGTAAGGCTCGATGCGCACTTTGGCTTTGCCTGCGTCAATGAAACCGAGCTTCTGGGCAGCAGCGCGGGAAAGGTCAATGATCCGATCCGGGACAAAGGGACCGCGATCGTTGATGATAACAGCGACTTTCTTTTTATTGCCCAGATTGGTGACATGCACTTTCACACCCAGCGGCAGGTAGTTATGGGCAGCGGTCATTCTTTCCATGTCATATGGGTCACCGCTGGCAGTCAACTTGCCCTGAAATTTTTCACCATACCAGGAAGCCATACCTTCCTCTTTATAATCGGCAGGGATAACAATTGCATCAGAGGCTGCCGGAGCATCCGCAGTAGTATTCTGGTTGCCGTCCTGTGCAAAGGAAGGAACTGCCATCGTCAGCAGCAAAAGCTGCGCAAAGAAAAACCGTTTGATCATTTATCTCTCCTGCCGAATTTAATATAATGCATGTTACCTTTATGCAGATTTCGGATCGGTGGCAAGTTTCATCCCCAGCAAACGGTGTAGAGAGTATCACATGCAAGGCGCACGAAAAAGACTGGAACGAAGCATATTCGAACATACGTGGGTTTCAGGCTTTTTCGCGGCACACCTCAGGCGTAAATCTTGTAAGCGCGAACACCCGCTAATAATTCATTTTACGACGCAGATAGTGCTTTATCCGCTGTCTACTAGAGTTTTTTCATTTCGCGGCGGTGCTTCTCCTCGTTGTACTCTCCCAACTCATACATGCGTATTTTATTGCTGCGCGGGAACTCTCTTTTGAAAAGGGTCTTTAGCAGCTTCTTCATACCCTTAAGCACTGATTGATGTTCAATGGTTTCATAACCGTCTTCGTAAATAATGTACTCCTGCTCCCGAACATGCAAAATCAAAAGGGAACGGTTGCGTTTATATGTGCGCAGGTCTATGCAATGCCCCACGGGAAGTTTTTTAAGCTTCCGCAAAACTGATTCAAGTGCTGTTGCTTTATCAATCATAGACTGAAGCGTACAGCGGCCAAAGGAGAACTGTCAAATATGAGTAATGAAAACGGCCCAATCCGCAAGGGCGATATAGTCGAAACCAAAATCGAATCACTGGCCTTCGGTGGCAGGGGCATTGGCCGTTACGAGGGGCTGACCCTTTTTGTTGAAGGAGTTGTGCCGGGGCAGACAGTTCGCTGCGAAATAACCAAGCTGAAAAAACGCTTTGCTGAAGCCAGACGCACTGAAATCGCCAACCACGTTGAAGACGAACAGACTCCGGTCTGTAAATATTTCGGAACCTGCGGTGGCTGCATGCATCAGGACATTAAATACAGTGCGCAGGCTTTCTGGAAAGGACGTCAGGTCTGCGAGACTCTGGAACGAATCGGTAAAATTTCCACCGATACTCCGGGCATGGGTGAAAAGGCCCAGAGCTCTCCCCTTGAATACGGCTACCGCAATAAGATGGAATTTTCCTTTCACGGAATCGGCGATTCCCTGAAGCTGGGCTTCAAACGCCGTGGCTCTGAAACAGATGTGCTGAATATTCAAAGCTGTCCCCTGCTCCCGGAACAATGTGCTGATATTCCGGCACTGGTACGCGACTATTGCGCCAGCACAAACATCGGTGCCTACCGCCATAACCGAGGCGGGTACTGGCGTAAGCTGGTTATACGTTTCTCCCACCACAGTGGAGAAATGATGATCCACCTGATTACCGGTCCGGCAAAATCGCACCACACCATCAAGGGCCTCGGTAAACTACTTGAGAAAAACATCCCGCAGTTGAAGAGCTTTGTGCATTCCACCCGCAAAGGACGTGCTGATCTCGCCACCGGAGAACGACTGATATCGCTCACCGAAAAAGAATATATTACTGAAACTCTGACCCGTACAGACGGTAAAGAAGTCAATTACCGCATCACTCCCAATGCATTTTTCCAGACTAACTCTAAAGGAGCTGAAATCCTTTACCGAAAAAGCACAGAGCTGGCTGCGCCCAAAGCTGAAGATGTTGTCTGGGACCTTTTTTGCGGCTCAGGCGGCATCGGCATGTTCATGGCCGAGGATGTGGGTAAAATAATCGAGATCGAAGTTTCCGGGGAGTCGGTAAAATCTGCAAAAGAGAATGCTGAACTTAACGGTTTGGAGAATACGCAATACATTGTCGGGAACCTTGCCTCTGGGAAAGGTTTGCCCGAAGATCTACCTAAACCGGATATGGTCATTGTTGACCCGCCGCGCTCCGGTGTGCCTGACCCTTCCCTGCAAAAACTTCTCGAACTGGGGCCGGACAAAATTCTTTATATTTCCTGCAATCCATCCACCCTCGCCCGTGATATGGCAAGGATGGAAGGCAGCTACAAACTTGAACGATTCGCGGCTGTGGATATGTTTCCGCACACAGCCCATGTTGAATCCATCGCTTTATTGACGAAGACAAACTAAACGAGTCAGGTTAATTTATGGCTGAGACAGAAACACATGATACCCTGCTTGGGGAACTGCGCAGGCTGAATCTCTATCCTCCTGAAGAACGCCAACTGGCAGAGTTGCGCTTTAAGCTTGATATTAAATTCAGCCGCACGCAGGCACCGGAGTACGGACTTGAATCTGCCAAATACGCCATGTTCATCTACGGTCTGGGGCTGAAGGCAATAGAATTAGAAGCAGAACAGGGCGGCCGGGCAACGCACCCGGCGGAGGAGGACGATACCACCGCTGATATCTGTCTCGATAATCTTGCCCTGATGGGACCCTGCGGAAGAAATCTGGCAGCCCAGCTCCTTTGCAACCGTCTACTACCTTTTTCACGGGTGAAAGCATGGTTTTCCAGACAGCTGGACAAAACCGCCATCGCTGTTGCCGACCGCATGCTGGTTGTTCATAATGGCAAAATTCCTGAACGGATAAAATTCGCTGAATCTATCCTTAAACTTGCCGAAGACATGGACATTTCAGAATGTGTTGATTTCTTCAACAGAAACGGAACCCGAAAAGGACAGTTGACATTCAGCTCACTCGCCCGTTTCCTCATCGGCAATTACGGTAAAGAATGCCGGGAAAAACTGTTATCTCCCCAAGATTTGGACGACATAACCGTATGCGTTGACAGTCTTCCTCCGTATCCGGACGGCGGGATGGTCGAAGGAGTATCATTTCACCTCAAAACCATGGACCCCATCATCATGGAAAAGGTCCTGCGTGCGGTGGATAGACTTGCCGATGAGATTGACGATGAGCTACTGAAAGAAATTCTGCCGCTGGCTAAGTCTCCATCATTGCCGCTGGCTAAAGCAGCCATGGATGTGCTGGTAAAATTCGGAGGGAGCCGCCGCGGACGCATTTTCACTCAGGTCTTCAACGAAGCTCCCAAGCTGCGGGCAGAACTGATAAACAGACTCCCGCTGCTGAGCGGTAAAAATCTATCCCGGTTTATGAACGACATTTCAGATGTGTTCCGTACCCCGGTGCTGGCAGTACTCTTCGCAACAATCAGCGAGGAAGACCCGCAATGCTTTGCAGGCATCCTCAGCAATGTTCTCAAAGAATCGCGCAGTAAGAAAAAAAACATTCTCAAGCCCGTGCTGGCCCGGATCATGGAAACCGATTCCCTTGCAGAGCCGGGAAGACCGGAAATGCCGGAAGGAAAAAATGCTCCCGGAATTGATTTCATCAAGCAGGGCGGTCCCATCGTGCTCAACATTGAGCAAAAGGAAGTGGAGCAGACCGGATTCAAACGCATTTTCGGCAAGCAAACAGTCCAATCAGACGGTATGGTCGATATCTTCACAGACGGCCAAATCAGCAACCAGCGCCTACATAAGCTGAATAAATGGAAAAGCCTCTCACGCGGGCTTACTTTCCAGAATTCTGTTTTTTCCGCCTGCGAATTCAAGAATTCATTTTTTGAAGAATGCTCCTTCAAGGGCTGCACATTTGCAGGTTGTACATTCAGCGATACTATTTTTCTTGAATCCAAATTCAAAGATTGCAATTTCAACAGCTGTTCACTGGACGATTCCACTTTTTACGACTGTACCTTGGAACACAGCTCTTTTAAAACCTCACACCTTGATTCCGCAGTCTTCTTCCTGAGTCATTTAAAAGAGTGTCAGTTAACCGCTGTTGCCGCGCCCGGAGCATACTTCTGCCGGACCCGGTTCACTCAGAACATATTTCAAGTCTGCGAATTACGGGAAGCATTCTTTTACAAAGGGCAGATCAAAGGGTGCGACTTTAATCTGTCCGACTTTGAAACTGCCCTGTTCAGGGATTCCGGAGTCAACGGATCACACTTTATCCAATGTAATATGAGTAGTTGCCGGGCCATGAATGTCCGTACGGAAATCCCACAATTGCTCAAAGCCATGGAGCGCACATTTGCCGCAAAATTGGCTGAGCGCGAAAAGCGGAAAAAAAGATCTGCCGGATTCGGAAATATCAACGAGTATGGGCGCGGAGTTCTCTACAAAACAATCAAGCACTGGTTTGCACTTAAAGATATTGAACGCTGTCATACCCGCTTTGCCCAGAATAACAGCAGGCGCATCAACTGGGCAGAATCAAAATTGAATAACAACAGCCAAAAAGTTTTCAAGATACTGCCTGCCCTACTGCATACCAATGTCTTTGAACTAAAAACGGGAACAGAACAATCCACTCCGGGTGCCAGAATTAAAGGCTATGAACTTTCCCCCCAGCACATTGAACTGTTGGATGAATTCTTCCCGGAAATTAAATATGAAGCCGGAACGGAAACAGCAATTCCCATTGAAGCTTTCATGTCCATCGGAAGCACCGGAACAATTGCCCAGACTCCAGATTCAGACCTTGACCTCTGGGTTTGTTGTGATTTTAAAGGAATAGCTGCGAACAGTAGAGCAGAACTGGGAACCAAACTTCAGGCCATTGAAAAATGGGTCATGCAGGAGTTCAGCCTTGAAATCCATTTCTTCATCATGGATACCCGCGACATCCGCAACAACCACTTTGGATTGAGTGATGAAGAAAGTTCCGGTTCTGCACAAAGCGCAATCCTTAAAGAAGAGTTTTACCGCACCGCCCTGCTGTTGGCAGGCAAGCCTCCTCTGTGGTGGTTCAGCCCACCCGAAGTAAACGACAAAGCATACGCAAACAGCAAAAAAAGATTAGATCTGCTTAAAGGCAAGGACTATTACGTCGATCTCGGTAACGTTCCTAATATCCCGGTCGAAGAGTTTTTCGGTGCCTCGCTCTGGCAGATTGTCAAAGGAGTGAAAAGCCCCTTTAAGTCGATTATGAAATTCGGCCTGCTGGAGCTTTACACTTCCGACAGCCGCTACTCCCTGCTCTGTGAAAAGCTGAAAAAAAATATCGTCAGCGGCAAACGCAGCATCAGACGGGTTGACCCCTACATGCGCCTCTACCGGGACCTCGCAGATTTTTATCGTTCCCGCGATCATGACGACTACATATGGCTCACAGCCATGGCCCTGCGTCTGAAATGCGGGCTTTTGAGTGAAAAGGGAATCCAGCACGCACCGCTCCGTCCTGAAGAAATTGAACTCATGGAATTTGCCATGAATCTGTCCGGTGATAAAGCAAACGGAGCTTTTGCGGGATTCAAGAGTCTGCCTGATTTCAGTTCCGTGGTCGAGTTGGGCCGCAGAATCAACCAGTTCATGGTCAACACTTATATGAAAGTCCGTGGTGAGCAGGACAAAATCCCCGGAGTGGCAATCACCCCGGAAGACCTGACCAGATTAGGGCGAATCATCTTTTCAACCTTTGCCAAACGCAATAATAAGATTCTGCGTCTGTCATTACCCGGTCCCAGAACCCACTTTTTCAGAACTATCAACATTTCACGTTCTGAAAACGATAACAACTGGATTATTCAAGGAGAATATCCAGATGAGTCCGGTGCCAGAAATATCCTGACCCCCATCGAATCAGGACCGGATTTAAACTTTATGCTGGTCTGGCTGGCCTTGAATGACCTGTATAGCAAGGACATGCAGATCAAGACCGACATCAGTTCCGGGCCTCTGAGGGAACGTGAAATCGTAAAGCTTTTCATTGAACTGATGAACTTTTTCCCGCCCAAGGAAACATTCAATGTTCCCATTGAAGAAACCCTCAATACGGAACGGTTGGAAAAAGGATTCTTCATCGTCAACCTTTGCGTCCCACCAGAAAGCAAAAAGGTTCAGGAAGTACATTTTGTATACAGCACGAACTGGGGAGAAGTTTTTTGCAAACCACTCAAAGTCAATGTAAAGCTGGTTGAAACACCGGAAGAATATCTCAAAGATGAATTAGGATCTCTTTGTGATGGAGAGTTCCGGTTGGGCCAGTTTGTCCCGCATAATTCCGAATGTCCTTTCCTCAAAATTCCGGTGGTATAAAGCTTTAGGCCCCCAAAAAACACCACCGGATAAAATTGCAGATGCAAGGAAATCCCTATGCCGATAATTCGTAAAAGCCTGCTCCAGCTAATTTTTTCAGGTTCATTCATGAAAAGATGGAATGACAAACTCCGCCCTATGGAGATGGTGGAAGTAGACAAGCAGGCCCACAAAATGATCGCCGCATGGATTCTCTTTGTGCTCAACGGCGACAAACTGGAGAAGCGGAAAAAAATCAAACTGGGCAATGAAATTGTTGAGGGTGGTATATTCGAATACCTATTCCGTATGGTCATCACTGACATCAAGCCCCCGGTCTTCTATCGCATCAAAGAAAACCCCGAACATTATCGCAAACTCTCCAAATGGGTACTCAAACAACTCCGTCCCCGGCTTATGCCGCTCGGGAAAGAATTTTTGGAACGCCTAACCGTCTACCACCTCAACCCGGACGACACTTCCCTCTCCCGCCAAATCCTTGATGCCTCGCACATGTATGCCAGCTACTCGGAGTTCAAGCTGCTCAAGCATCTGAACCAGATGGACGATGAACTGGTAGGAATCGAGCAAAGCTTCATTGACCGCTTGAAGACATACTCCGGTCTAGAGGGAGTGAACGAACTTCTCCACTCCGAAACAACCGCGCTGGGCAGATTTGCCGATCTGTGCGGTCGCCTGCGCTTTCAGACTCGCTGGTCCCAGACACCGCGCATCCCGGAAACATCCGTTCTGGGCCATGTCTTCATCGTGGCAACCTTTGCGTGGTTCTTCAGTCTTGAGAAAGGAGCCTGCCCCGCCAGACGACAAAACAATTTTTTCACCGGACTGTTTCACGACATCCCGGAACTGCTGACCCGCGATATCATTTCCCCGGTTAAACAATCCGACCCGACCATCGGCGAGCTGATCCGCGAATATGAAGAGCAGGAAATGGAAAGACGGATCATGGCGCCTCTCAAGGAAAACGGCTACGACCGGATTGCCGACCGTCTGGGCTATTTCCTAGGAGTGGAAACAGGTTCAGAATTCGATGCCGCAGCACTCATAGACGGCTGCGCCAAGAAAATCAGCACGGAAGAGCTTGATGCCCGCTACAATGACGATTCCTACGATCCCAAAGATGGAAAACTGCTCAAGCTTTGCGACCACCTTGCTGCTTTTATGGAAGCATATAACGCTCTGCAAAACGGGATTACTTCGCCCCATCTACATCAGGCATACTGGCGCATCAGCCAGAGCTACATGGAAAATCCGGTTGTTGCCGGAATCCACGTAGGTCCGTTGTTGGCGGACTTTGAATAATACGCTTTTGCATGAATGCCCGAAATATGGTTTAACTATGGTGAAGGATTACAAGCTTATCCATTCCAATTGCTAACCACACTATTGTTCAAAAGGAGATTGCAATGCTGCTGAGAAAAAGAGCATGGGATATAATGAATGAAGAATTTTCCACAATTGAAGACTCTGCAAGCCTTGCCGAGGCAGTGCGCTCTCTCCGGGACAGCATGCAAGAAGCACCGGACAATCATATTGTGGTTGTTAAAAAAAAGGACGGTTCCCTCCGCGGGGTAGTTTCCATCTGGGCCCTGCTTAAGGCAGTTGAAAATCTAGTGCTCAAGGATGAAGACCTGACCCTGACTGAAGAAGCTGACTGGGACCGCTCATTTAAACGTGCCGGAACCGCCTGCTGCTCAGCCGGGCTTGATGATCACATTGAAGAGGATGTGGTTATCCTCAAGCCCACCGACCCCATGCTGGTTGTGCTGGAAATTTTCCGCAAAAAGAAAAGAACATGGGCACTAGTGCAGGAAGGTGGCAACATTATCGGCGTGGTGCTGCTCAGTGATGTGTACCGCGAAGTTACCCGCGATCTGGTACAGCAGTTTTAAGAAATAAAATAAACCCCGTTTCTAAAAAAACGGGGTTTATTTTATTTAGCGCGAATTATATACATTTTTATTTCTCCTGATTGAACTTCAGGACGCATTCTTTTATCTGGCACTTTTGAACCGACCATGGCGGCTAACCTTGGATAGTCACGAGTACTTTGTCCATTGCACTCTAACCATCCAAATGGAACTCTTTTGCCATGAAATTCCGCAACGGTGCCAATCGGGACATCAGGAATAACTTCTACTTCATATTGCGTGGGATCAAAACTTGTTGAATCGCCTGCATATACATTAAGAATTCCAAAACAAAATAACAAAAATAAAATAAACAATATTTTTCGCATTCAATATCCTTTATAAAATCTACTTCTTCAAAGTCAGTGCCCAAGCCTGAATATTCTTGGTGACTTCTGGATCGTAACCCTTGTCCTGCGAAAGAACCGTTGCGGCTTTAACCGGATCAATGGCCTCGGCAAAAGGACGCTTTGTGATCATGGCACAATAGGAATCAACAGCGGCAATGATACGCCCAAGCTGGCTGATGTCGCGGCCGGACTTCTTCTGCGGATAGCCCTTTCCGGTCATTCTTTCGTGATGCTCCATTACGCAGGCCTCAATCTCCTTGTAACGGAGGTCGAGCTTGGTGAGCATTTCGTATCCCAGCATGGGGTGCTTATCGATTTTCTGACGCTCGTCAGTGGTCAACGGCTTGGTCTTCTCCCGGATGAACAGCGGAATCTTGGTCATTCCCAAATCATGCATGAAGAATCCGGCGGTAAGCCTATTGAAATGATTCCTGGTGATATCGCCATTGGAGAATGCATCGCTCTTCAGGCGGATAAACATGGTCAAGGCCAGTATCCCACAGTTAACGCTGTGCTGGGCGAGAGTGTGTTCCTTGTGCAATCTTCTGGCGAGGGCTTTAATTCGAAAGGGATCATTCCAGAGATATTCGGTGAGTACCATGAGGTCGGCCCAAAGCTTATCCGTGACAGATGCAACGGGCTGATCAAGAAACTCAGCCATGCGCATGGTCAGTGCTTCAAGAAAAATATCCGCAATCTCACTTTCTTTAAGGTTGCGGTCGATGAGCACCAAATCCAGCTGGTAGGCGATATGCTTTACGTATACGGGATGATCCTTTCGGGAAACAAAGATAAAACCTTCTTTAACCAACCCGGCGAGCTGTTCAATCTGCTCTTTGCTTAAACGTCCACCCACTTTGTAGTACGACGCAATACGGCCCACATCCTCCATAAACATGAAGATGTCCAGCGGAGGTCTAAATCTGTTAAAGCTCTGAAGAATATCAGGGTTGATCTGGTAATATTCCTCATTCAACCCCTCAGGAACATCCATTCTACCTTTTACACTCATATTAAAAACCTTCATCCCATCACTTATAAACTACTGAAACAGTTAGATTTGGCTAGCAACATTAAGGGGTAAAAAAAAGATTCCCACCTCGTGCCGGAATTTGCGGACCCCGATTAAAAAAACTGACCCAAATATTCATTTTCAATTGCCCTATAACACTCATATCCATCTTCGTGAAGCCTGTCCCCCGCAGGTAATGATTTTTATTTCTTATTTTTAAAAAAAATATAAACTTTTTTTCCTCTTTTCTTAATTCTTTCTAAGGGCCGTATATATAAGCTTTTAGGATTGCCATAACTCGCTCCAACCATTGAAAACAGGCCATTTTCGCCCCTTATATTTTATTACGGGGTCTTGACTTTTTCCCCATTTTCACACACAGGTGGTGAGACGGGGGGAATTGGTGGTAAATCTGTGTGATTGAGTGGTAGAAAAATGAAGTTCAGAGGTCATGCACATAGAAGCATGGATGCCAAAGGCAGACTAATGCTTACGCCGGAGTACCGGGATCAGGTTTATTCTGATTCACCGGATGGCTCTGTGACCTTGACTATTTTCGAAGGAAACATAGTCGGCTTCACACCACCGGACTGGGCAATACTGGAAGAAAAACTCACCAGTATCAAAAGCCCCAGCCGGAAGCTCAGAAATTTCATCCGAATAATCATTTCAGGTTCCGAAGAAGTAAGCCTTGATAAACAAGGTCGAATCACCATCCCTTCCTATTTGCGAAAAAGCGGAAAACTCGACAAGGACGTAGTCCTTGCCGGAGTAGGCGACAGATTTGAAATCTGGGACAAGCGGGAATACGAAGCCCTGCTTGAACAGGATTTTGATGATGTCTCTGATGAACTGGCTGAATGCGGCGTTGAACTCCCGTTCTAGTCTGTTTTTTGCTATTTCGCCTCCACTGCGTTTTTTTATTTATTGATACTGATTTTTAAACTTGATTTTCAAAACCGCCACAGGTTTACCCGGCTCCCCCCAGAGTTTTGGCCAAACCGTCAAACGTTTTTGAATCAGGAAATTATGGAAAGCAAGAAATTAATACCTGAAGAGGTCCACAAATCCGTCCTGCTGAACGAAGTCATTGAATGGCTGGCTCCTAAACCCGGAGGCCGCTATCTTGACGGAACCCTTGGTATGGCTGGACATTCCAGTGCAATCCTTAAAGTAGCCGGTGAGGATGCCCAGCTGGCTGGACTGGATCGCGACGAGCAGGCCCTTGAACTCGCTGGAGAACGCTTGGCTCCCTTCGGAGACCGCGCACACAGGTTCCACCTTGCTTTCAGCAAATTCGAAGCGGCCCTTGATGAACTGGGCTGGGACACCATTGACGGCGTAGTCCTCGACCTTGGCGTTTCCTCCCTGCATTTGGATCACGCTGAGCGCGGTTTCAGCTTCATCAAAGACGGCCCGCTGGATATGCGCATGGACCCGGCAGGCGGAATGCCTCCGGCTTCTTCAATTGTAAACAAAGGTTCATACTCCGACCTGAGCAGGATTTTGAAGCTCTACGGCGAAGAACCTTTGGCCTCCAAGATCGTCAAGGCGATCATAGCAGCCAGGGAAGAAGAAAAAATTACCACCACCCTACAGCTGGCCTCCATTGTGGAAAAAGCATACCCGGCTAAACGCAGGGCCCTGTCCCGGACCCATCCGGCGACAAAAACTTTTCAGGGCTTGCGCATTGCTGTGAACTCGGAACTGGAAGAACTGCAAACCTTCCTTGACCGGATTCCGGAAAGGCTCAACCCCGGAGCGAGGGTCGCGATCATTTCATTCCATTCATTGGAAGACCGCATCGTGAAAAAGACCTTCAAAGCGCAGTCGCAAAGCTGTGATTGCCCGCCGATGCAACCCATGTGCACCTGCGGCAAGGTAAAAATGATGAACGTGATGACCAGAAAACCAGTTCTTCCCACCGAAGAGGAAATGAAGGTCAACACCCGCAGTCGCAGTGCTAAACTCCGCGTAGCCGAAAGGACCGGGGAAGACGGGTAAACGGTCATGAGTGACTCCAAGGGAATAGCCATGGCCCTGACCCTGACCATGGGATCGGCACTAATACTGGGGCTGGTCTCGGTCTGGTTGAACATCGAGCGGGTCGATAAGGCATACGACCTACGGCCCATGGAAAAAAGACTCGATGAACAGGAAGCTCTGGCTGCAAAGCTGGAAGTAGAAAGAAACAATCTGCTCTCTCCCATCAGGTTGAGAGAGTTGGCACAAAAATACGGTTTCGGCCCGGCCTCGCAAGGACAGATAAGAAGACCCGCAGGCAAGGCGAAACCACAGTAGAAAAACAGGGAGTCCTCAACAATGGCTAAAAGGAAAAAAGAAAGCCTGAAGGCGAGCAGAACCAAGCTGCTCATCGTCATGGTTCTTTTCGCCCTTGTCTGGACAGGACTCCTCGGCAGGGCAGCATGGCTGCAGCTTTTCAAGGGCGCAGATTTGTCGCGCATGGTCTCCCGCCAGCATCTTGCTGCGGAGCTGGAACGCGGAGAACGCGGTTCCATCTACGACCGCAACGGCAACCTGCTGGCAACCAGCGTGGAAGCTTCTTCCGTTTACATCCGTCCGGTTAAGGTCAAGGACGTAGACGGAACAGCTTACAAGCTGTCCAAGATTCTCGGTATTTCGCAAGCGAAGCTGAGAAAGAAATTGTCCCGCAAATCGAACTTCATCTGGATCAAGCGGCAAATTAATGACCGCATTGCCCGGAAGATTGAACAGGCCAAACTCCCCGGAGTATATCTGACCACAGAATACGTCCGGCTCTACCCCAACAACTATCTTGCAGGTCAACTGCTTGGTTTTTCAGGGATTGACGGTAAGGGACTTGAAGGACTTGAGAAGAAATTCAACGACCGCCTTGCGGGACGCAAGGCACAGTTCGTTGTACAGCGTGACGCTTCAGGACGCAGGCTCTACCTTGATGCCATGGGTCGTGAAATGGACGTGCGAGGTAAGGATATCCACCTGACTATTGATTCTCATCTGCAATCGGTAACAGAAAACGCTCTGGCCGATTCAGTTAAGAAATACAATGGCAAGTGGGGAGCTGCCATAGTTGTTGAAGTTACATCCGGAGATGTGCTGGCAATGGCCAACTACCCGAGCTTCAACCCCAATATTTTCCGCACCAGTTCCCCGAATATATGGAGGAACCGTGCGGCTCTCGACGTTGTTGAGCCGGGATCAACCTTCAAGCCATTCCTCATGGCTGCGGCACTTGAACATAAGGTTGTCACCCCGGAAAAGCTCTTTGATTGTGAAAACGGACGCTGGAAGATCAACGGCAAGTACATCAAGGACACCCATAAAGAAGGGTGGCTCCCGGTACATAAAATCCTGCGCTACTCCAGTAACATCGGTAGTGCTAAAATCGGCCTTGAGCTTGGAGTGCAGAACTACCACAAGTTCATTAGCGAACTCGGATTCGGGCACAAAACCGGACTACCGATCCCCGGTGACCGCAAGGGCTTGATCCGCCCTGCCGCCAAGTGGAATGAAATCGACCTCGCTGCCGGATCTTTCGGGCAGGGAATCGGTGTTACCACTGTGCAAATGGCAAAAGCCTATCTGGCACTGGCAAACAAAGGTGTTGAAAAGCCTCTGAGATTAGTGCAATACCCGCGTTCCGAGCAGGACGAAGCACCAAAGCGCATATTCAGTGCTGAAGTCGCTGAAAAAGTGCTTTCCATGATGCGCGAGGTTGTGCAGGACGATGGAACCGGACGCAAAGCCCGCATCAGCGGAACAACTGTAGCAGGCAAAACCGGAACCGCACAGAAAGCGCACAGCAAAGGCGGGTACGGGACTGAGTACATTGCCGCGTTTGTGGCACTGGTTCCGGGCTATAACCCGGACTATATCGTCTACATGATGGTTGATGATCCCAAGCCGAACCACTACGGCGGTACTGTCGTAGCCCCGGCAGTAAAAAAGATAATGACCGACACCCTTGCCTACTACGGCAAGCTGCCGGAGCAACGTAAGCCGACCCCGGTTATGGCAGCAGGCGAGACTTTAACTGCAATGCCTAAAAAAGCATTGCGGGCCACCCCGGTGAAAACTGCATCTTCCGGGGATAACGTGCCTGATTTGAAGGGAATGCCCATTCGCAGGGCGATTGAAATATTGGTCCAGAAAGGATTCGTTCCCAAACTGAAAGGTCAGGGGATGACAGTTACCAAACAGCTTCCTGCCGCAGGCGATAAATGGCCTGAAGACAAAAAAGCAGAAATGGTCCTCTGGGTTTCTTAAAGGAATTTTTATGTCGGAAACAGTACTGAATAAAGCAAAATGGGACACCCTCCTCGCCAAAGTCGGCGCAGGTCTGATGGTCCGGACGGATTCACGGGAAGTCCGCGAAGGCGATGTTTTTGTCGCTATCTCCGGTCCTCTGCGTGACGGTGCTGATTTCGTACCTCAGGCACTGAAAAATGGTGCCGCATATGTTGTTTGTGAAAAAGAAATAGAAACCGGTTCTGCTGAGCTGAT
>DDLU01000033.1 GCA_002340305.1 Desulfovibrio sp. UBA2564 | reverse complement strand
GATGAAGCAGAACACTCCGCAGATAGTGAACGCCAGCGGGAAGTTGCCCATGTCGCCTAGCACGCCGCCAAGGAGTGGACCTGCGATACCGCCTGCCCCGTAGGCAAGGAAGATGTAGGGGTAGTTTTGTCCTACGCTTTTGGTGCCGAAGGTGTCGGCCGTGATGGTCGGGAAGAGGGCAAAGTTTCCGCCGAAGTTGAATCCGATGATGCTTGCGCCCAGGTAGAGCATGAATACATTTCCTGCCATTGTTGTGAAGGCCAACAGGGTTGCGCCCTGAATGGTGGTCATAAGCAGGATGGAGCGTTTACGGCCTAGTTTATCACTCAGCGTTCCCCAGATGATGCGGCCAGACCGTTGGCAAGGCTGAAAAATACAGCCATAGCTGTTCCGGCAATGGCACTGGCTTCAGCTGTGCTGTGACCGGAAGCCTGCAAAGCTTCCATAGGATAGAGTTTCATCAGGCCGATGGACATGAGTCCGGCAGCAGCACTGAAGGTGAATGTGGCGACGATGATAAAGAATTGCGGAGTCTTGAGCATCTCATTGGTACTGAAATTTTCTTCTTCAGCATCATTAGCGGCATCAGCATTTGTTCCGGGACGATACCCTTCCGGTGCCCAGTCTTCGGGTGGGAAGCGCATCCAGATACCGCCTGCTGCGATCATGATGCAGAAGAGCAGACCGTAAAGTGAGAAGGTGGATGAGAGCCCGAATGTACCGATCAGGTTGCCCCATGCTCCGGCGAGTTTGACCCAAGCCATGGCACCGAATCCGAATCCGGCAACAGCTAGTCCGGTGATGAATCCTTTTTTATCGGGAAACCAGCGCATGCCCACTGCGATGGGAACAACATATCCAAGACCGATTCCAGCTCCGCCGATGAGTCCGATGAAAAGGCACAGGGCGGTAAAACTGGTTCCGCCGACGAGTCCTGCAAGAGCGTATCCACCTCCCAGAACAAGGGCACTGAGAAAAGACAACCGCATTGGTCCCCATTGGGCAATTTTTTTTCCGGCCCAGACCATGGAAATGGCAAAACTGACCAATGCGATGGAAAATACAACCTGAGTTTGAAATTTACTCCATCCGGCCTCAATCAGTGGTGGTGTGAACACTGACCATGCGTAGATTGCTCCGAGAGCCAACTGCATCAGCACTGCTCCCAAGACGGCAAACCATCTATTCATCACTCTTGCTTCACGCATTCTGTCCCCCGAGTTGAAGTTGATCTTTTTTTGCCTTTTCTAATCCGGGTAATGTTCTGCTATTCCTTTATCCTTACAGCTATAAAAGCATGGCTTATTAATTGCTGCATTCTATTTTCGGTGAGCGGGGGGCTTTTCTATGGTTTTTATGTTTTGTTAGGTTCTTTCACCGTCTGCCTGCCGAATGTTGCCGTTTATGGGAGATTCACCAGACAGAAATATTATTCTAGGACTATATTATCAAACGACTGCCGCCATCCTTTGGGGTGGATTTCGGTTCCGGGGTTGAGGTGGCCAATGGCGATCAACATGGGAATCCAATATTTTTCGGGGATATTGAACTCCTTGCGCACTCCATCATGATCAAATCCGTCCATGGGATGGGACTCCAAACCATTCGCAGTTGCCGCGTACATTAAGGACATGGCGAAAAGTCCGGTGTTCTTGTTGGCAAATGCTTGCGCAGCCATTTCATCGCGTCCGTAAAGTCCTTGCGTCACCCCTGCGAACCATTCTTTTTGTTCCGCCTGCATCTTCCCTGACTGCACAAAGTCGTTGAAGGTATTTTCAACAGTGGAGTTATCTAATTTCCATCCTTCGCGGTCTGCCAGTACAATGAGAATGACCGGAGCTTCGGTTACTTTCGGTTGATCAAAAGCCAGTGCCCGAAGAGTCTGCTCCGTTCCATATCGCGGACAATTTTGAGCTTCCATGGTTGCAGATTGTAGCTTGAAGGAGCGTTGCCGGCCTGCTCAATAATTTTTTCAGCAGTTCCTGATCAACGTCATGATCAGGGGCGAAGTAGTTTACAGCTCTTCTTTTTTCCAGAATTTCAGAGAAGTTCATTTTTATAATCCTTATGGTTTAGGGTGCTTAATGAAAGTTCCGTCTTCATATTCCTGAAAAGCCTTCTCCAGCTCTTCCGCAGTGTGCATGACAATGGGGCCGCGCCAGAAAATTGGTTCGTTAATGGGTTTCCCACTCAGCAAAAGGAAACTTAACGGACCGTCCCCGGCATTTACAGCCAGTTCATCGCCGTCCTTAAAAAGAATCAGGGAGTGGTTTTTGACTTCTTGCCCATTAATTTTACCGTTGCCGGAGGTTACATATACGAATGCAGTATAGCCGCGTTCGGTGGGGTGGATGAATTCTAGCCTTGCCGGAACAGTCACATCCAGATATTGCGGATCAATGCCGATGCCTTTAGCCGGACCTTTGATACCGTCCACTTCTCCGGCAATAATTTTGATGCTGGTGCCGTCCTCTCGTTTAGCAACCGGAATGTCATTTGCGGGAATTTCCCGGTACTCAGGATCGACCATCTTGTTTTCAGAGCTTAAATTTGCCCAGAGCTGGAATCCGTGCATGGAACCATTGGAGTCGCCTTTGGGCATTTCCTGATGGATGATTCCGCTGCCCGCAGTCATCCACTGGACGTTGCCCGCTCCGGTAACTGCGGTGTTGCCGAGACTGTCTCCGTGCTCCACGTCTCCTTTTAATAGATAGGTGATGGTTTCAATGCCCCGGTGCGGGTGCCACGGGAATCCTTTCAGGTAATCTTCGGGATTGTCGGACCGGAAGTCATCAAGCATTAGAAAAGGATCGAAAAGGGGGGCTTCAAAATAGCCGAAGGCCCGGTGGAGTTTTACCCCGGCTCCTTCATGAACAGGTTCGCCGTAAAATATCTGTTTGATTTCGCGCCGCATTATTCACTCCTGCGTCAAATAAAATAAGATTGTTATTTATATCTTATCAGTAAGGAGGCTCTTTGCAAGAGTGATGATAAAAAAAATAGACCGGAATATACGATGTTTCCATAGCCACCTTCCAAAATAGGTAGAAACACCTTTCGCATATCCCAGTCTCATCCGGTCAGAGTGCTGATAAAGCACCATCTGCGTCGTAAAGTGAATTGTTAGCGAGTTTTCTCGCTTACAAGACCTTACCCCTGTGGGGTGCTGCGATAAACACTGAAACCCACGTATGTTTGGATACGCTTCGTTCCAGCATTTATCTTGCGCCTAGCATCTGGCACTTTCTGAGCACTCTGTTTCATATGGAGTCAGGCTGCTGAACTATCTCTCGATCCCTTATTAACGGACTTCAGGACCGGAAGACTTCCGGGCAACCCTTTGCCATATTTATGGATTCATTATTTCTTCATAACCTTCGATGAGATCGGTCACTACTGAAGGATCAGCCAGTGTCGAAGTGTCGCCGAGGTTTGAAGTGTCGCCTTCTACAATCTTGCGCAGGATTCGGCGCATGATCTTACCGCTACGGGTCTTGGGCAGGGAGGGAGCGAACTGGATTACTTCCGGTGCAGCCAGAGGCCCGATTTCTTTACGCACATGCATGCGCAGGTCTTTGATCAGGTCATCGTCTTCATCGTACTCTGCTTTGAGTGTTACGTATGCGTAGATAGACTGGCCTTTTACCTCGTGAGGCATACCGACAACAGCAGCTTCGGAGGTCGCGGGATGGGAAACCAGTGCGGATTCGATTTCAGCAGTTCCCAGTCTGTGACCGGAAACGTTGATTACATCATCCACGCGGCCCATGATCCAGTAGTAGCCGTCTTCATCGCAACGTGCACCGTCACCGGATTCGTAGGTTCCGGGGAAGCCTTCAAAGTACTGCTGCTTGAAGCGCTCCTGATTGCCCCAGACACCGCGAAGCATACCGGGCCACGGTTTACGGATGACAAGGAAACCGCCCTCGTTGGGACCGACTTCTTCGCCGTGGCGGTCCACAATAGCCGCATCAATACCGGGCAACGGGAGGGTGGCCGAACCGGGTTTGAGCGGGGTGGCGTAGGGCAGGGGGGAAAGGACATGTCCGCCTGTTTCCGTCTGCCACCAGGTATCAACGATAGGCAGTTCTTCGGCACCGATATTCTCGTGGTACCACATCCATGCTTCAGGGTTGATCGGCTCGCCGACTGTGCCGAGAATGCGCAGACTGGAGAGATCATATCTTTTAGTCCACTGATCGCCTTCGCGCATGAGAGCACGGATAGCGGTCGGTGCGGTGTAGAAAATGTTAACTTTGAATTTTTCGCAGACCTGCCAGAATCTTGCCGGATCAGGATAGGTTGGCACTGATTCGAACATGATGCTGGTAGCACCTAGGGCCAGAGGTCCATATACAATGTAGGAGTGTCCGGTTACCCAGCCTATGTCGGCGGTGCACCAGTGCACATCATTGTCTTTAAGATCAAAGACCCATTGGCAGGTGTGGGCTGCGTATGTCAGGTAGCCGCCGGTGGTGTGGAAAACGCCTTTGGGCTTCCCGGTACTGCCGGAAGTGTAGAGGATGAAGAGCGGATCTTCGGAATCCATCAGCTCGTAGGGGCAGTTGTCGGTGATTTCCGGGTCTTCCATGAGCTCTCCCCAGAGGCGGTCACGGCCTTCAACCATTTCGATCTCATTGTTTGCTCTGGGAACAACAACGCACTGTTCAACAGATGGACACTCTTTGAGTGCTTCATCGGTGTTGGGCTTAAGGGGAATTTTGCGTCCGCCGCGCAGAACCCCGTCACCTGTAATGTGTACTTTTGCGCCGCAGTCATTGATGCGGTCACGTAGACTATTGGAGCTGAAGCCCGCGAAAATGATGGAATGGGGTGCACCGATACGGGTACAGGCCAGCATGGCGATGGCCAGTTCCGGAATCATGGGCAGATAGATGGAAACACGGTCGCCTTTCTGTACGCCCAGTTTTTTGAGCACGTTGGCAAAGCGGCATACTTCGCGGTGAAGCATGTCGTAGGTGTAAACTTTTACTTCGTGGTCTTTTTCGCCCTGCCAGATGAGAGCTGCCTTGTTACGGCGGCCATTTTGAATGTGGCGGTCAAGGCAGTTGGCGGAGGCATTGAGCTTGCCGCCTTCAAACCATTTAATTTCCGGTTTGTCGAAATCGTAATCAAGAACGTTGTCCCATTTTTTATCCCAAGTGAGCAGTTCTTCGGCGCGTTCCGCCCAGAAGCCTTTCATGTCATTAATGGAACGGTTATAGATGACTTTGTATTCTTCAAGGCTTTTCACGCATGCGCCGGGGAAATCAGCTGGAGGATTAAAGAGCCTGCTTTCTTTGGAGAGACTTTCAATTTTTTGTTCTTCAGTCATAAGGTGGCCTCCTGAGGCTTTTTTAAGTGCATGTCAAAGCAGAAAATTTTTACCGGGTGCTTGTAGTTATATACATTTTTGCCTCTGCATGCACATGCTTTTCGATAAACGGTGAATGAAAATTACTGAACGGAATTGAAAACCGTTTGGCGGAAAGTTCGCGCCGTTTACCCGCAGAAGATACCGTTTGCTGTGAGTAGCATTGTCTTCAGAGTTACGGTATATACTTAAAAAAATACAAATTTATAAAATAACCCGGTGAAGCCCAATGAAAGTTTTAGGAGAGTCCAGAGAACCCTTTTTTTAAAAGGGTTTCTTTGGTCCCCGAAGGGTCGCCGAAGGCAATTAGAAATTCTTGTTCACTTTGAATTTGCCGGTGTCGATGTCACGGGCAACTGCGTCTAGAATTCCGTTGATGAAGTTACGGGAATTGCCGTCGCCGAATTTTTTGGCCAGTTCAATGCCTTCGTTGATACCCACTTTGAGGGGGATATCGGCTTTGTGGACCAGTTCGAATACAGCGAGTCTGAGGATCGCCAATTCGACTTTTGCAATTCTTTCGATCTTCCAGTGTTTGGAGTAGCGAGCGATAACTTCGTCAAGTTCTTCCTGCGCATTCCAGATTCCGAGTAGTAATTCACGTGCGTAGAGGATTAGATCTTCCTCGGTTTCACGGAGCACTGCGGGGCTCTGGTTGTAAATGCGTTCACATGTCCATCCGCCTTCGGGAGGGACAAAACTCAAGCCGTAAAGAACCTGAAAGGCAAGCACGCGGCCTTTTCTTCTTAAACCTTTAGTCTGGGACATCTGCATCACTATCCTGCGGTTGCGGGTCCTAGTTGGTGTGCAACGCAAGATACAATTAAATTGTTATTTAAACAACACAACAGGCATATGGCCTCCAAACTATGGATTGGAGACCATATGCCTTCAAATTATGTTCAGCAATTAAGACTATTTCCGTGGAAACAGACTTAAATTTACAAGCTCTAGTTAAATCTGCTGTAGAACGCGGACAGTTTCCAGCATAGCGGAAGCTGCTTCAACGCCCTTGTTGCCCGCTTTGGAGCCGGCACGCTCAACTGCCTGATCGATGGTATCGCAGGTCAGCAGACCGAAACCGATGGGCAGATCGTTGTCCATGCTTACCTGAGCTACGCCTTTAGCGCACTCGTTGCAAACATAGTCAAAGTGGGGAGTAGCACCGCGGATAACCGCGCCGAGAACCACTATACCGTCATATTTCCCGGATTCAGCAAGCTTTTTTGTTACCACGGGAATCTCAAATGCACCGGGAACCTTGATCAGGGTCATGTTTTCTTTTTCGCAGCCGTGACGGTGGAGGTAATCAACAGCTCCGCCGACCAGACGGTCAACGATAATGTCGTTAAAACGACCTGCTACAAGTGCGATTTTCAGACCTTTGGAGTCAAGCTGGCCTTCAACGGTTTTAATATGATACATGGTGCTCTCCCTTTTTATTTTTTATCTTCGAGATGTTCCAGCATGTGGCCCATCTTGTCTTTTTTGGTTTTCAGGTAATCGAGATTCATTTCACAGGCATCCATTTCAATGGGCACACGCTCGGTGACTTCGAGACCGTAACCTTCAAGACCGACAATCTTTTTGGGGTTGTTGGTCATGAGCTTCATTTTGGTGATCCCGAGCTGAACCAGAATCTGCGCTCCGGTACCGTACTCACGCAGGTCGGGGGCGAAGCCGAGTTTTTCATTGGCTTCAACAGTATCGCAGCCGAGATCTTGCAGGTGGTAGGCCTTGATTTTGTTGCCGAGGCCGATACCACGCCCTTCCTGACGCATGTAGAGCAGCACACCTTTGCCTTCATTGCGAATCATGCACATTGCTGAGCCCAGCTGGTCGCCGCAATCGCAACGTTGGGAACCGAAAACGTCACCGGTCAGGCATTCGGAATGAACGCGGACCAGAACCGGCTCGCTGGGTTTGATGTCGCCCATGGTCAGTGCAATGTGGGTCTTGTTGTCTTCGCTGGAATGGAAAGCGGAAGCCTTGAATTCACC
>DDLU01000049.1 GCA_002340305.1 Desulfovibrio sp. UBA2564 | reverse complement strand
CAACAGGTCCGGCATAGATTTCTACCTGTACGTTATCCGGGGTCAGACCATTAAGGAAGACCTCTGCGGTAATAATGATCGGCTCTTCAACATAAACATCGCTATGGGTTTCCGAAGCAATATTGCGGACCTTGAGACTTGACCACTTAGTCATCAGCTCTATCCGCCATGCAGCCAGATCCTTGGCCCCCTTGAAGTTATCTTTATGCATGGTGGCGTAGTTGCTGTACGCAGGCAGGTATGCCTTTTCAGTATAATCTTCCACCATGCGGTTAGCGTTGAATTCTGGTCCAAGAATCCTCAACGCCTTCTTGACCTTGGCGATCCAGCTGCGGGGAAGGCTGCCATGACCTCGGTCATAGAATTCAGGAATTATGTCATTTTCCAGTACTTTGTAAAGAGTCTGACTCTCAACAAAATCCTGATATTCATGATCGTTGTAATCTTCACCGCGACCAATTGCCCAGCCGAGACTATTATCAGGCAGGTAAGCTTCATCCCACCATCCGTCAGGAGTACTGAACTGGAGCACGCCGTTTGCCATGGCCTTCATGCCGCTGGTACCGCAGGCTTCCAGAGGCCGTCTCGGAGTATTCAGCCAGATATCACAACCTTGAACCATGTAATCTGCGATCTTCATGTCGTAGTCTTCAAGAAAGACAAGACTCATACGGCATTCTTCACGGCGGCAGAACTGAATAAGATCCTGAATAAGTTTCTTACCTTCATTATCCTGCGGATGGGCTTTACCGGCAAAGATGAACTGCACAGGCTGCTTGGCATCAGAAACAATCTTGAGCAGACGCTCCTTATCCTTAAACAAAAGACCTGCGCGTTTGTAAGTCGCAAACCTGCGCGCAAATCCGATGGTCAATGCACGGGGGTCAAGAACTTCATCCGCAAGTTCGATTTCCTTGCGGCGCGCACCGATATTCATCAGCTGACGGCGCAAGCGTTTACGCACAAAATCTACAAGGCGTTCCCTTAGCCGTTCATGGGTGCGCCAGAGTTCCGCATCCGGGATATTGTCGGTCTGTTTCCAAACCTTTGTGCAATCCGGGTCTTCACGCCAGTTGGGTCCAAGATAGCGGTCAAAAAGCAAGGAGAAATCAGTGGCGACCCATGTGGGCATATGTACACCGTTAGTGATTGCGCCGATAGGCACATCCTCAACAGGATACTGCGGCCATACTTTCTGCCACATATTCCGTGATACATGCCCGTGCAGCTTGGATACACCGTTATTGAAACGGGAAAGCTTCAGAGCCAGTACTGTCATGCAGAACTGCTCCGCATCATCGCGGGGGTCTTCCCTGCCCAAAGACAGGAAAACCTTGTATGCAAGGCCCATGGTCTGGGCATACGGTTCAAAATAGGGACGCATCAGGTCTGCAGGAAAACGGTCGTTACCAGCCGGGACCGGGGTATGCGTGGTAAAAATACTCGAGGAAGCGACCATTTCCATTGCCGCTTCAAAAGAGAGGCCGTGCTCGGTCATGAAAATACGGATACGTTCCAGTCCTGCAAAAGCGGAATGCCCCTCATTCATATGAATGACACTAGGTTCAAGACCGAGAGCGGCAAGAGCTTTAACACCGCCGATACCGAGCAGAATCTCCTGCCACAGACGCATCTCAAGATCACCGCCGTACAAACGGGCAGTAATGTTGCGGAAATAAGTCGGGTTTTCCGGCAAATTGGTATCTAGCAGGTAAAGGGTTACACGCCCAACCTCGACATACCAGACTTTGACATGCAGCGGCTCCCCCTTCATATCAAGTGAAAATTTAACATCCTTGCCGTCCTTATCCTTCGCGGCCTTGATGGACATTTCCTCGAAGTCATGGCTGGGATAGCGTTCCTGCTGCCAGCCGTCCTGAGTCATGTACTGACGGAAATAACCATGCTGGTAGCAAAGCCCGATCCCGATAAGCGGGATATTCAGGTCACTGGCTGATTTCAGATGGTCCCCGGCAAGAATCCCAAGACCGCCGGAATAAATGGGCAGACTCAGGCCGATGCCGTATTCGAAACTGAAATAAGCAACGACAGCCTCACCTTTCGGTGCATCCTTAAATTGATAGGAACAACCTTCACGGGCAAGGTAAACTCTCTGCACCTTGGCTGCTTCCTTAAGACGCTGTACAAAAAAATCATCTTTAGCAAGCTCCTCAAGCTGCTGCTGCGACAGACTGTTCAGGAACTTTACTGGATTCTGCTGGCAGTCCCGCCAGAGGACTTGGTCAATGGAAGAAAAGATACTGGCAATGTCGCTGTTCCAGACAAAAAGAAAGTTATATGCCAAGTCCCATAGCTCTTTCAGCTGACTGGGCAGACGTGGAACGACGCTGTAAACGCGAAGCGGCTGCATAGTTATCTCCTTAAATATTGATTCAAAAAGGGATGATTGATCGAATATATCAGAAACCCGGGCCTTTTACACTTATTTTTATTATTTGCCTTATTCAGGTTAACATTTCAAGACAGTTTAGCAATAATATGCATAGAAAGTTGACACTCAAGGCAGACAAGAGCATTCTGCTCCTTCAAAATATCACTTGTTCAAGGATAAAAAAATGAATCCCACCCAATCCAATCCAATTGAAGTTAAAGTAAAATTCCTCAACAAAACTGCCTGTGAAGGCGGTCTGGACTACGCTACCCCCAACTCCGCCGGAGTGGACCTGCGTGCCTGTATTGAAGAGGATTCCGTGGAGATCGAAGCCGGCGGAAGATATACCTTCCCCGCCGGGATCGCCATTGAGATCACCTCTCCAGGCATTGCCGGGTTTGTTTATTCCCGCAGCGGACTGGGTACCAAAGACGGCCTGACCGTCAGTCAGGGAGTTGGAGTCATCGATCCTGACTACCGTGGAGAAATCAAAGTTTCACTGCTTAACACATCTGGTGAAAAACGACGAATCGAGCGTGGGCAACGCATTGCACAGCTTGTTTTTATGCCTTACTGCCATGCCAGACTGACCCCCAGCGAAGAGCTTTCCGACACAACCAGAGGTGCCGGAGGATTCGGGCATACAGGAAAAAAATAATCTCCACTGTACTTATAGATATCATGAATAAACACGATTCACTTGTAGCTGCTGAACAAAAATCCATCTGCAACACATACGGCAGATATCCTGTAAACGTAAACAAAGCCAAAGGCTCCAGGATGTGGGACCTTGACGGCAATGAGTACATCGACCTGCTGTCCGGTATTTCCGTGGTCAACCTCGGTCACTGCCGCGACGACCTTGCAGACGTTATGGCTGAACAGGCCCGTAAGCTGGTTCAAGTCAGCAACCTTTTTTATCAGGAAGAGCAGGTCGAGCTGGCTGAAAAGCTGATCGCCACCTGCGATGCGGATAAAGTTTTCTTTGCCAACTCCGGCGCGGAAGCCAACGAAGCTGCCATCAAACTGGCAAGACGTTATATGCGCACCGTAAAAGAAAGGGATGCATACGAAATCATCACTCTCGAAGGATCTTTCCACGGCAGAACCATGGCCACCCTGACCGCAACAGGCCAGACAGGTCCCATCAAAGACGGATTCTCTCCTCTGCCGGAAGGGTTCAAATATGTCCCTGCCGGAGATGCCGAGGCCCTCAAATCCGCTATCACTGAAAAAACCGCTGCGGTTATGATTGAGATGGTTCAGGGAGAAGGCGGCATCAAGCCCCTGCCCGAGGATTACGTTAAGGCCGTTACCGAACTGGTCAAAGAAAATGACATCCTGCTCATCGTGGATGAAGTGCAGTCCGGCCTGTGCAGGACAGGTAGATGGTGGGCACATCAGCACTACGGAGTGACCCCGCACATTTTTACTTCCGCAAAGGCACTTGCCAACGGTCTGCCCATGGGGGCCATGCTTGCAACCGGGGAAGTAGCCAAAGGCTTTACTCCCGGCAGCCACGCCACCACTTTCGGCGGCGGCGCACTGGTCTCCAAAGTTGCCTCCAAAGTCATCGACATTATGACCGGGGACAAACTTGGAGAACGTGCAGCCGAGCTGGGTGATTTCTTTAAAGCCGAAGCAAGAAAATTGCAGGATAAATTCCCCGGCAAAATCAAATCCGTGCGTGGACTTGGTCTGATGCTCGGCGTGGAACTGAGTTTCGACGGCAGTGAAATTTTCTCTGCCCTGCGCGAACAAGGTTTCATCCTTAACCTGACCAAAGGGAGCATCCTCAGGCTGCTCCCGGCACTGACAATCGATAAGGAAGACCTTGTTGCTTTCCTTAATACACTTGAAGGACTGTTGGCTAAGCAGGCCTAGCTTGACCGATAGGTCATACGGGCTTATCTTATTTACATGAGCGATATAGCACTTGCCACACCTGTTCGGGGCGGAGTTCAAGACATAAGCGTTGAACCTTGGCTGCCCGCAGACCAGATCAATTCAGTTCCGTCTGAAATTGACGGGCCCACTATGCACATGCATGAGACTGAACAGCAAAAAGCTGTGGATAATGCCATCCACAGTCTAACCGGCAAAGGCAATCTCATTGACCGTATTGTTTAGCTCTACACAAGCAAAACTCCAAAGATAGGTCCGGCAGACAGATTGAAAAGTGCCTGCTGCTAGTAAAAAAAGACTGGAACGAAGCGTATACAGCCATACGTAAGTTTCAGTTTTTTTTGCGGTAACGACGCAGATGGTGCTTTATCATCTGTCTGGTCCCAAGCACTCTGTAGAATATTTGGACTTTTTCATGTAGTGCTACTCCGTAAGGTAAAAGATTCAAAAACAATCAAACTTGATCAAAATACAAGGAACAGCAATGCCTAAACTGCTCAGAATCCAGTTTACCCTTTCTGAACTTGAAAGCGATGAATGTCAGGTCTACCTCGGTGCACGTGTCGCACACGGCTGGGAAGAAAAACCGCTTGATGACGATTCCATTTTTTACACCATTCATCTGGAAGATCATCCGCTGGGAATGGAGATTGTTGAAGAGATCAAAACCCGCTGGCCTAAAGCCGGATGTGTGGGCGAAGAAATTGAGGATGAAAACTGGGGTCTTGCATGGAAGGATTATTTCGAACCCGTGACCTGCGGACAGTTTGAAATACTGCCCCCGTGGTTGCTGGAAAAGAAAACAGAAGACAAGACCCACATCATCATCGAACCGAAAATGGCTTTCGGTACAGGCAGTCACCCTACCACCGCACTTTGCCTTGAACTGATCAGTAAACTTGCAGAAGAAGGCAAACTGAATTCCAACATGGAATTTTTCGATCTCGGAACCGGATCAGCCATCCTCGCCATTGCCCTTGCAAAACTGGGCCAGAAAGGTGTCGGTGTGGATATTGATCCGCAGTCCATCGTTTGCGCACAGGAAAATATCGACAACAACGATGTTGACGGTATCCTGCTTTCAGTAGGCAGCGCGGATTCCATTGATCCGACCCTGAAATATGAACTTGTGGTCGCGAACATCCTTTCCGGTCCGCTTATTGAGCTTTGCCCGGATGTGACCGCGCGTTTAAAAGAAAATTCCACCCTGATCCTTTCCGGTATTCTAGTGGAACAGGCCGAGAAAGTTGCAGCAACATACATCGAAGCAGGACTTCCCGCACCGGAAATCTTTACCATCGGTGAATGGGCCGGACTTCTCTGGCGCGATGTAAGTGCAGATTAGAAATCTCCCCGAGGTCCAGAGAGGGAAACTTTTAGGAAAAGTTTCCCTCTCTGGACTCTCCTTTCAAAACTTTTTAATGGGCTTCGCGCTGCCGGCTTCTCAAAACGGCTTATCGAAGTCAGCAATAGCTAAAACTACTAAAAGGTTTTGGGATTCTTAACCCCTTCTGCAAAAGGGTTTAAGTCGCCGGAGCATAAATGAGTCGAGAAAAAACACTCATAGAATACTACGAAGCCCTTTCGCAAAAGCTCGGTCCCAGCAACTGGTGGCCGGGTGAAACCCCGTTTGAAATTGCCGTGGGTGCTATATTGGTTCAGAACACTAACTGGACCAATGTGGAAAAGGCCATCAATAATCTGAAAGAAAATGACGGCCTGACCACGCAGGGCTTGCGTAAATTCTCCATGGAAGAATTGCAGGAGCTTATCAAGCCTTCCGGTTTCTTCCGTATGAAAGCGGTAAGGTTGAATAATTTCCTTGATTTCCTTGACGACAATTCTGCAAGGTGTATCACGGACTTGGAAGAAGTGAAGACCCCGCAGTTGCGCGAAAAACTGTTGGCAGTCAATGGAATCGGACCGGAAACAGCGGATTCCATTTTACTGTATGCTCTAAACAAGCCTGTATTTGTGGTTGATGCCTACACCCGCAGGATTTTCAACCGCCATATGTTGATTCATGAAGACATCAACTATCATGAATTGCAGGATTTTTTTATGGATGTGCTTGATCCTGACGTTGAAATGTACAATGAATATCATGCCTTGATTGTGCGCACAGCCAAGGCATGGTGTAAAAAATCAAACCCTGATTGCGAAAACTGCCCCTTGGGTAAATTTCTGGAAAACTGATCCTACTTATGCTCCGATTTTCAATCAAAATATATCCGCTTATTTTAAGCTTGACATTACTGATGCTTTGCAATGCAGCAGCCGACTCGACTGTGGATAGATTAAAAGATGAAATTCAGGACACCAGGCAAACTGTTAAGCAGCAGAAGCAGGAACTTCTTAAGCTGACCCGCGAAGAACGCTCCATGTTCGGGGAGCTAGCCACCATCGAGGACCGTATTACTGATGTTGAGCGGGACCTTTTTCGACAGGAGGACGATCTCGCGGGCATCATGGAAGACGAGCTGGCAGCCAAAACAAATCAGCGAGTTCTGGAATATGAGCTGGCAGAAATTACTGGTAAACTGAAATCCATGCTGACCAAGCTATGGCCTGTACATTCCCGCAAGCTTGAAAACAGATTCGGGTCACTTGATGATTGGGAAAAAGCTGACCGTAATTTTGTCTGGCTGGCATCTTTATATAAAGAGACGAAAGTCGAACTGAATAAAGCACAGGAAAAAGCTGACGAGATTTCCGCCAACCTTAAAGTTCAGAAAGACCTGCGCCAGAAAGCGCAATCTAAACTTTCAGAGATTAACAGCACCAAAGACGGGTTGCTCAAAGATAAACTTAGCCTGCTGGCAGGTATTAAAGGTATTCGTGCCCTGAAAATCAGCCATGAGCAGGAATTGAAAGGTCTCCTTGAAACAATCAACAATCTGAACTACAGATTAAAAAGTCTTACAAGCAAAAAAATTGCTAATTTTAAAGGGTCTTTACCTCGCCCGAGTGAGGGAAAACTCAAAGTCCGTTTCAAGCCTAGCGCCAAACCGCCTGTGCGGGGAATCGGCATTCAGACCGCCGGAAATGTTGATGTAAAATCAATCTTCTGGGGCAAGGTCGTACATAACGATACCCTTAGAGGATTCGGGCGGGTTGTGATTATTTATCACGGTTACAACTACTACTCCCTTTACGCCTACCTTGCAGAAAGTTTTGTTAAAACCGGACAGGAGGTTGAAAAGGATGAAATTATCGGTAAAACAGGGTATTACCCTAACTTGAAAGAAACGGGCCTCTATTTTGAATTACGCTTTCATCAGAAACCCGTTAACCCGCAAAAATGGCTTGCACGCTATTAATTTATAATAACTTGAGCAAGATACAGCACTCACCACGCTGGAGGAACACATGAGAAAAACTTTGTGGATGATAGCAATCATCTCTATTTTCGTAATCTCCGTTGCACCGGAACCGACACAAGCCGTTGATGAAAACCGCTTTGAACCCCTGCGCAGATTTTCGCAGGTGCTTGATCTGGTGGAACACAATTACGTTAACGACATCTCCCGCAAAGAGCTTGTTGATGACGCTGTAAAAGGAATGCTCGAACAGCTCGATCCGCACTCAACTTTTCTTTCCAATGACGATTTCAAGGAAATGCAGGAATCCACCAGCGGTGAATTCAGCGGCATCGGCATTGAAATCAGCATGGAAAAAGGCCGCCTGACCGTTATCTCTCCCATTGAAGATACCCCGGCTTATAAAGCTGGCCTCAAAGCCGGCGACCTGATCCTTGAGATCAACGGTGAATCCACCCAGTCCATCTCCCTGTTGGAAGCTGTGGGTAAAATCCGAGGTAAGCGCGGCACAGACGTAATCCTGACCATCCTGCACAAAGATTCTACCAAACCTGAAAAGATTACCATTACCCGCGACACCATCCCCATTATCAGTGCCAAAAGTCAGGCCCTGGGCGATGGCATCCTCTACCTGCGACTGACCAGATTTAATGAAAACACCACCCGTGAAATGCATAAGGCTCTTCGCGACTACACTAAAAAATACGAACTCAAAGGCGTGATTCTTGACCTGCGTAACAACCCCGGCGGTCTGCTCACACAGGCTGTATCAGTTGCTGACACATTCATTAATGACGGTTTGATCGTTTACATTGAAGGCCGCAGCAAAACCAGCCGTAAGGACTTCATGGCCAATGCCCAGACTACTGATGTGAACGTACCCATCGTAACCCTGATCAACGCAGGTTCTGCATCCGCTTCTGAAATCGTTGCAGGAGCACTCAAGGATCATGACCGCGCTTTGCTTCTGGGTGAACGCACCTTTGGTAAGGGTTCCGTTCAGACTATCATCCCCATGGCTGACGGGTCCGGCATCAAGCTGACCACCGCCCTTTACTACACTCCCAGCGGCCGCTCCATTCAGGCCGAAGGTATTGATCCTGACATCGTCTACCCCTTTGTGGCCCCTGTGGAAGACAAAGAAAAAGACGACCGTTTCATCCTGCGCGAGAAAGATCTCAGCCGTCATCTTGAAAACAACGGTAAAGATAAAAAAACAACGAAAAAACAGGATGATAAAGCCCAAAAAATGCTTGAAAGAGACAACCAGCTCCGACTGGCTCTCCAGATGGTGAAGCAGCTGCCCCGTCTCAAAGAAATCAAGTAACACCAAGGTTTACTGAAGTGGATCAGCACAATTCTGAACAAAACGAACAACCTGAAAACCCGGCAAACAAGCCGGGTTTTCAGGCAAGTCTTTCCCGACCTCTCACTATTGCCGGGCTGACCGTTGTCTTTGCGGCAGCCTTATGCCTGATAATTGCCCTAGCCGTTACGCCTTCACCTGAAAGCGAGACCTCAAAGGCAACCTTGGATGAAAATCAGGTTATTGCTGAACAGGCAACAGATACCCCGCTCTACGAAGAGCCCATGGAAGGGGATCTCGATGATCTGGTCAAACAAATCGACCTGAGCCTGATTAACACCTTAAAGGCATCCAAGATTTCCATGCGCGATCTTCGCCTTGAAGACGTATCACTCAAAAAACATCATGGACGGGATTACCACTTTCAACAACTCAGCTTTCCTGTTCCCGGTGACAAAAAGGTCTTCCTGAGCAAGGTACAAAAAGGACTGGAATCAACAGCACTCAACGCCAGCCTGCATGAAGTTGCTGCGGATAAATGGCTGATCAGTATCAACGGCGTTCCAACCCATAAATTTTCCATCTTCACCCCGGTAGTGAAAAAACAAAAACCGGCTCCAATGACGCTTGATCCCAACGCTCCCAAGCTTGCCATCGTCATTGACGACATGGGGGAGGACTTAAAACTTGCCAATGGTCTTGCTGCTCTCGATGCGAAAATCACCTTTTCCATCTGGCCCGATAGTTCCCATGTGAAGAAGACCATTGCAATTGCCAGAAAGAATGGTAACGAAATCATGGTCCACCTTCCCATGCAGCCTAAGGGATACCCTAAAATAAATCCCGGAACCGGTGCTCTGCTTGTCGGTATGAATGCTGATGAAATCAGTGCCAGAACCCTCGCTGCGATCTCGAAGGTTCCCGGTGCGTCCGGGTTAAACAATCACATGGGTTCCAGCTTTACTGAAAACTACAGCGGCATGCTCGTCGCTCTGAAACAGTTGAAGAGGAAGCACCTCTTTTTCCTCGACAGCAGAACGACCCCTAATAGCGCAGGACGTAGAGCGGCATCAAAAACGCAAGTAACCTTCTACGAACGCAATATATTTTTGGATAATGTGAAAGATCTCAGCGCGATCAAATACCAGCTTTCCAAAGCTGCCAAAATCGCCCGTAAGAAGGGACAGGCTATAGCTATCGGACATCCTAATCACGAAACCCTCAAGGCCATCCGCCAGTGGATAGCCGAGAACAAGGGTAAAATCAGGATCGTTCCGGTAAGTTCGTTGCGCCCCAACAGCTAGGCTACTGCCATAGACATGTTGCTGGCTGAAATATAGCTGCAATTCAAATTTACGGCTAAATCTATAATTGTAAAAAATAATTCTTATCCTGCCTTGACTTAAGTGTCATTTTAAGGGCAGATTCATTTTATTAAATAATTTTTCAATAAAGGGTTGTATCAGGATGAAAAAAATCCTCCTATTTCTCGTACTTCTGTTCATGGTTACGGTCCCCGTAATCCACTCAGCACAGACTCACACAGTCTCCATCTCCCAAATTGTCGAACACCCCTCCCTTGATGCCATGAGGGACGGTTTTAAAGATAGACTTAAAGAGGCCGGTTTTGATGTAATTTACAATGAGCATATTGCTCAGGGTAATCAGGCAACCAACATCCAGATTGCCAACCAGATTAAAGGTGAAAATCCCGATCTGGTGCTGACCATCACCACTCCTTCTTCACAGGCTGTCGCCCAGAAGATCAAAGATATCCCGGTTCTTTTCACCGGTGTCACTGATCCCGTAGCGACCGGTCTGGTTAAAAGTCTTATGCTGCCCGGTAAGAATATTTCCGGTATGACAGACATGAGTCCGGTTCTACGGCAGGTTGAACTGATCAAGGAATTTATGCCGGAGGTCAAAACCATCGGAACTATTTACAACGCAGGTGAAGCCAACTCCATCGTACTGACCAACCTGCTCAAAGAAATCTGTCAGGATTTCGGCATCAAGGTAGAAGAAGCATCCATCGCCAACTCCAGCGGAGTTTATCAGGCCGCAAAAAGCCTCGTGGGTAAATGCGATGCCATCTACATTCCGTTGGACAACACTGTTGTTTCCGGTCTGGAAGCAGCTATCAAAGTCTGCCGCCAGAACAAACTGCCCATTTTCTCTGCGGACACAGATTCCGTTAAACGCGGAACAGTTGCCGCGCTGGCAGTTGATTATTACCGCATGGGTTTGCAAACCGCAGACATGGCAGCACGTATCCTCGGAGGTAAAGCCAAAACAGCAGAGATGCCTGTAGAGACTCTCCAGAACCTACGCCTTTTCGTAAATGCGAAAGCAGCTGCTAAAATGGGTGTTAAAATTCCCCAGCAGGTCATTGATCGTGCTGACAAAGTGATTAAGTAAATATTTGCAAATATCCCGTATAAGAGTTAAAGGCGCAGTACATTCTGCGCCTTTTTTTGATGCCTCCGGCGGCTCTCCGAGGGCCAAGGAAACTTTTATTGCGCTTCGCGTCGATATTTGCACAGTCGGGCGTGGGAAAACCTTTTTTAAATCACCTACTAAATTCGCGCCTCCAGCGGCAAAGCCCTATTGAAAAGTTTTGAAGGGGTAGGGTCTGGGGAAGGAAAACTTTTCCCACAAATCTGCCGGAAAGCAGATTTGGACGTTGCTCTACAGCAACGCCCCGTAGGGGGGAGACTCAGGACGAGTCGACTCAAAAGTTTCCCTTCCCCAGCCGCCGGAGGCATCAAAAAATATCATGATTAGTTTGTACGCTTTTATGGGAGCTATTGAGCAGGGAACTGCTTTCGGGCTCATGGTTTTAGGTGTGTACCTGACTTTCCGGGTACTGGACTTCCCCGACCTTACTGTTGACGGCAGCCTACCTCTTGGTGCTGCGGTCTCTGCGGTTGCCATCAGTAACGGCTATCATCCCCTTGTGGGCATGGGCATAGCGGTCTGTGCCGGATTCATTGCCGGGGCAATAACCGGGATCCTGAACACAAAATTCAAGATTCTGCACCTGCTGGCTTCAATCCTGACTATGATCTCCCTCTATTCCATCAATATCCGCATCATGGGCAGACCGAACATGACCCTGCTCGGCGCGGATACCCTCATCGATCAATTCATTGAGCTGAGCGGACTTGCACCCCACTTTTCCACTCCCATACTTTTCGCACTCATTTCCGGTGCTGCGCTGCTGGCATTAATCTGGTTTCTGAAAACATCTTTCGGACTGGCAATGCTCGCCACCGGCGACAACCCCGAAATGATCACCAGCCTCGGGGTTAACCGCGATATGATGATTATCTTCGGCGTTGGCCTTTCAAACGGTATGGTTGCCCTTTCCGGAGCTCTCGTTGCGCAGAACCAAGGTGCTGCTGACGTTAATATGGGTATCGGGACCATTATCGCAGGACTTGCCTCAGTCATCATCGGTGAGACACTTTTCGGGAAACCCAATGTCACCCGCGCAATGCTTGCCGCCCTGCTCGGCTCCATTGTCTACCGCATCGCCATTGCGCTGGCTCTTGGTGTGCGGCTTGGTGACTTTGCTTTCACACCCAGCGACCTGAACCTCGTTACTGCTGCACTTGTCGTGGTGGCACTGGTTTCCCCGCAAATTAAGAGCGGACTGCTCAAAAGGAGGGCTGCATAATGCTGAAAGTTGAAGGAGCAGCTAAAACCTTTAACCCGGACAGCGTCAACGAAGTGCAGGCCCTGCGCGGAATAGACTTCAAGGTTGAAGCCGGAGAATTCGTCACTGTCATCGGTTCCAACGGAGCGGGTAAATCAACTTTCCTGAACTCAGTTGCCGGGACATTCATGCTCAGCGGCGGCTCCATTTCCATTGCCGGAAAAGATATGACCAAATGGCCTGAGCACAAACGTGCCGCCAATCTGGGACGCGTATTTCAGGACCCATTACTTGGAACCTGCGGTTCTCTTTCTATTGAACAGAACATGGCTTTAGCCCTCAAACGCGGCAAACGTAGAGGGTTGGGCTTAGGCGTTAAAGCCCGTGACCGAAAACTGTTTCAGGCACAGCTGGAAACACTCGGCCTCGGACTTGAAAACAGGCTGGCGGACAAGGTTGGACTACTGTCCGGTGGTCAAAGACAGGCTTTAACCATGCTTATGGCTACTATGACAAGGCCGGACATTTTATTGCTGGACGAACATACAGCCGCACTTGACCCCAAGACAGGACGCAAAATTCTTGATATAACCGATGCCGTTGTGCGCCGGGACAGCCTGACCACACTTATGGTCACGCATAATATGAATCAGGCCATCAACATGGGCGACAGGTTGATCATGTTCCATCAGGGCACGATCATTTTGGATATTTCCGGGAAGGAAAAGAAGGGTTTGCAGGTCGAAGATCTGCTTGAAAGATTCTACACCCTTCGCGGCGAGGATGTTGCCACGGACAGGATGCTTTTCTCCTGATTGCGGCAACATGTACTTCCCGATTCAGGAAAACCTGAGTAATGCGATAATCCGCAAAATCGAATACACTTGGAGGACTTAAACAATGAGCGAACTTACTTTTTCCATCATCAAGCCCGATGCAGTTAAAGCCGGTAAAATAGGTGACATCATGAAAATGATCTCCGATGCCGGCCTTAAAATCAAAGCAACCAAGATGATCCACATGACTCAGGCTCAGGCTGAAGGTTTCTACGCTGTTCATAAAGAGCGTCCTTTCTTCGGTGAGCTGGTTGAGTTCATGATCTCCGGTCCTTGTGTTGTTTCCGTTCTTGAAGGCGAAAATGCTATCAAACGTTACCGTGAACTTATGGGGGCTACTAACCCCAATGAAGCTGCAGAAGGTACCATTCGTAAAGCTTTCGGTGCCGGAATAGAAGCTAACGCATGTCACGGCTCAGATGCTCCCGAAACCGCAGCTATCGAAGTACCCTACTTCTTCAGCAACCTCGAAATGGTAAACTAATATGACTAAAAAAGTTGGATTTATAGGCACTGGCAACATGGGCGCCGCCATAATCAGAGGAATGGCTGGCGATGACAGCATCAACCTGCTTGGTTCCGACCTGAACAAAACGGCACTGAATGCCCTTGCCGAAGAGACCGGGCTTATTCAATGTGAGACTCCCCGCGATCTAGCCAAGGAATCCGACTTTATCGTGCTGGCGGTCAAACCACAGCACGCCCCCGCAGTTCTGGAAGATATTGCCCCTGAACTCGATGAGTCCAAGTGCATTATCTCCATTGCAGCCGGCCTGACCGTTCAGAAGCTCAAGGATTTCTGCGAAAACCGCTGCCCTGTTGTCCGGGTTATGCCTAACACTCCCGCACTAGTGAATGCGGGTGTGTTCGCAGTTTGTCTGGATGACAACCACTTGAGTGATGAGCAGGCAAATTTCACCCGCGAAATGTTCACCCCCCTCGGTGATGTATACGCCCTGGCAGAAAGCCAGTTCGACGCATTTACCGGGGTTGTCGGATCCGGTCCCGCTTATGTTTTTTACTTCATTGAAGCCATGATCGAGTCCGCAGTTGAACTGGGATTGCCGCGCGAACAGGCCACAGCCATGGTTCAGAAACTTTTTGAAGGCTCAACTAAACTGGCACAGGAAAATAAATTCCATGTCAGCCAGCTGCGTGAAATGGTTACCTCTCCCGGAGGAACAACCGTTCAAGCCCTCATCCATCTGGATCGCACCGCCACCCGCGCCAATATCATTGATGCGGTTCGCAAAAGCTATGAGCGAAGTAGGGAACTCGGGAAAAAATAAGAATGCCTACCGGCGGTCCCCCCGGGTGCTTAAACCCTTTTGCAAAAGG
>DDLU01000053.1 GCA_002340305.1 Desulfovibrio sp. UBA2564 | reverse complement strand
TTTTTTTCATAAACGGTAGTTGGTTTTATGAATTATACATAAATGGAAAAATGGGTTAATTTCTTGACTTTTCATCATTTTGGGCTATAAAAGTCTCTCATTCTCGAATTCTGGGTGCTATTAACTCAGGTTTGAAAAATGACGACCGTAATCATGATTATACGCGTTTTTTTAGCAACGGTCGGTCCTGAACTCAAAAAACGGTACGGGAGTTGGAGTTAAGCATTATGGCAATGATTGAAATTAAGAATCTCCATAAATGGTACGGGGATTTTCATGTTTTAAAAGGTATCAACGACCACGTGGACAAAGGCGAAGTGCTTGTTATCTGTGGGCCCAGTGGCTCCGGTAAGAGTACTTTCATCCGCTGCATCAACAGGCTCGAAGACTACCAGAAAGGGACCATCACTTTTGATGACAAAGATATTCTTGACAAGAGTGTAAATATTAATGATCTGCGCGCCGAAATCGGCATTGTTTTTCAGCAGTTCAATCTTTACCCCCACCTGACCGTTTTGGATAATGTCACTCTCGCACCTTTGAAAGTGCGCAATGTTCCCAAGGCAGAGGCTGAGGAAACTGCTCTTTACCTTCTTGAAAGGGTAGGTATTCACGATCAGGCACACAAGTATCCCGCAGAACTTTCCGGTGGACAACAGCAGCGTGTTGCCATCGCAAGGGCACTGGCAATGAAGCCCAAGGCAATGCTTTTTGATGAGCCGACTTCCGCGCTGGACCCGGAAATGATCAACGAAGTTCTCAACGTAATGAAAGACCTTGCCCGTGAGGGCATGACTATGCTTTGCGTAACTCACGAAATGGGTTTTGCCCGCGAAGTTGCCGACCGTGTGATTTTCATGGATGGCGGTGAAGTTATAGAACAGGCTCCCCCTGAGGAGTTTTTCAGAAATCCCAAGCATGATAGAGCTAAACAGTTCTTGAAGGAGATTTTGTAAGTATCGTCTTGTCGGCGATATTGGTAGGTAACCTTAAATAATTTCAGGAGAAACTGATGAGAAGACTCTCAATTGTTGTTGCTATGGTATTGGCGATGGCGGCCCTTTGCGCATCTGCTGCAATGGCTGATAAGCTGCAGGAAGTCAAAGCTCGCGGCGTTCTGATGTGCGGTGTTAAAGATGCTGTTGTTCCTTTTGGGTATATTGATGAAGACACCAAAAAACTTGTCGGCCTTGATATCGATATCTGCAAATACATTGCGAAAGATATGGGTGTGAAGGCTGAGTTCAAGCCCGTAACTTCCGCTACCCGTATCCCCATGGTTGTTCAGGGTTCCATCGATCTCGCAGCAGCTACCATGACTCACAAAATCGCCCGTGACGACACTATTGATTTCTCCATCACTTACTTCATGGACGGTCAGAAGCTGCTCGTCAAAAAGGGTTCCGGCATTAACTCCGTTGCTGATCTTAAAGGTAAAAAAGTCGGTACCGCAAAAGGTTCCACCTCCGAGCAGAACATCATGGCTGCGCAGCCTGATTGTAAAGTCCTTTCCTTCGAAGGTTATCCTCAGGCAATGCTTGCTTTGAAGCAGGGTAAAGTTAAAGCAGTTACCACTGACTCCACAATCCTTCTCGGCCTCAAAAATTCTGACCCCAACCCCGAAAAATGGGATATCGTAGGTGAGTTCATCTCCCCCGAGCCTTACGGTATCGGTCTTCCTGAGAACGAATCCAACTTTCGTGATGCAGTTAACCAGGCTCTGATCAAAATGTGGAAGTCCGGCGACTACAAGAAAGCATACAACAAGTGGTTCGGTCCTGACACCAAGTACTATCTGCCCCTGACCTGGAATATGGAAGTTTGGCCCTAAGCCGACTGTCCAATCGTGTCGCGTTGATTTCTTTCGAAGAGCGTGACTCATGTTTTAGTTCTGTAAGATAACGGGAAGACCGTGCCTGCACGGTCTTCCCGAAAACAACGGATAGATGTTTTGAATTATCAGTTTGATTGGAATTTGGTTCTCAGCGGACAATATGGGCAGTGGATTATCGACGGGGTTAAGATTACCCTCGAGATTTCCGCGGTATCTATTGTATTCACTATGCTTCTCGGGACAATTGTCGCAGTTATGCGTATGTCCAAGTTCAAGCCTTTTGAATGGTTCAGCTTTGCTTTTGTAGAATTTTTCCGTAACACTCCTTTGCTGATTCAGATATTTTTCTGGTATTTCGGCTCATACTCCATTCTTCCCGATGCGGTGAACGAATGGTTATACGATCACGATTTCGAATTTGCGGCCGGGGTAATTTCCCTGACGGTATATACCGCTGCTTTCGTGGCTGAGGAAATCAGGGCCGGGATTAACTCAATTCCCAAGAATCAGCTGGAAGCGTCCCGTGCGACCGGGCTTTCCTTTCTGCAAGCATATCGTTACGTAATCTTGCCGCAGGCTTTCAGAATTATCATTCCCCCCCTTATTTCACAGTCGTTGAACCTGATCAAAAACTCGTCACTGGTCATGACAATCGGGGTTATGGATCTCACTTACATGGCTCGCCAGATTGAATCTTACACTTTCCACGGATTCGAGGCTTTTACTGTGGCGACCCTTATCTATCTGTGTATTTCTTTGGTCGTGTCTTTCATGATCAATATGTATAACAAGCATTTCCTGCTGCAAATTAAATACTAGGAGTGGCGTCTCGTGCAATGGGATGTAGTTTGGAACAACTTTGATTATTTTCTCTGGGGTGCCTTTCCTGATGGACCAATCGGCGGTCTTGCTGCCAGCATTATTCTGGCTCTACTTGGTATTTTCGGTGCTTTTTGGATCGGTCTTGCTGCAGGATTGATGCGTCTTTCCCGTAATAAGGTAGTTAAGTCCGTATCAGTGGTTTATATTGAGGTTATTCGCGGCGTGCCGCTTTTGATGCTCATATTCTGGTTTTACTTTTTGGCTCCGGTTGTACTGGGTAGGTCCCTGCCGGAATTCCATTGTGCCTTGATCGCTTTTATCGTCTTCACCGGTGCTTATATCGGTGAAATCGTAAAAGCCGGGGTTATCGCCCTGCCCAGAGGACAGATGGAAGCAGCTCGCGGAACAGGTCTATCTCATGTGCAGGCCATGCGTTATGTCATTCTGCCACAGGCTCTGCGCAACATGATTCCGTCTTTTGTTAACCAGTTCGTCTCACTGACCAAGGATACATCACTTGCGTATATCATTGGTGTGAACGAGCTTACCCGTACTGCAACACAGGTCAACAATAGAACTCTGTCCGCACCTACGGAAATCTTTATTACTATCGCAATTCTCTACTTTGTTGTCTGTTACGTGCTCACATGGGCCAGTCGCCGCATGGAAGCCCATATGGCAAAGTATCAGGCCAGAGATCGTTAGTCTTTTTATTTATCTTTAATGTAGTTACCCCTGCTTCGAATGAAGCAGGGGTTTTTTAGTTGGAAGTAGAACTTGATGTATTTGTAACTTTTTTTTGACCGATTTTTCGTAATGGATTAATGTCGTTCTAGTGGAAAGTCTGCTCCAGTTTCGGGGCGGCTAGCCTTTTGCCGTTTTGAGAACACAAAGTATTACCTTAAACCGCGGAGGCGGATATGGACAAAATCGACAAACTTGCATCGTACATTGATCACACTTTGTTAAAAGTATCAGCGGTTCCTGCGGATATTGAGCAATTGTGCCGGGAGGCTGTTGAGTACGACTTTGCATCTGTCTGCGTCCATCCATCCCATATTACCAGAGCAGCGAAGATTCTTGCTAACGAGAAGCCGATGGTTTGTTCTGTGGTCGGTTTTCCTTCCGGTTCAACCATGAGTGAAGTAAAGATGCTTGAAGCCATGCGCTCGGCTGAAAAGGGTGCGCAGGAACTTGATATGGTCGTCAACATCGGTGCATTGAAGGCGGGCGACCGGAAAACTTTTCTAAATGATATTTTTATGACCGTTGAAGGCGCTGGCGGTGTTCCTGTGAAAGCCATTATTGAAACAGGTCTGCTGAGTGATGATGAGAAGAAAATAGCCTGTGATCTGGCGGTGACAGCTGGTGCCTCTTTTGTTAAGACTTGCACCGGATTCGGCCCCGGTTGTGCCTGTGTGGATGATATCAAGCTTATGCGTTCTGTTGTGGGCTATGACATCGGCGTAAAAGCTAGTGGGGGAATTAAATCATATGAACAGGCTCAGGAGCTGATTAAAGCCGGGGCCAGCAGGATTGGTACATCCTCTTCCATTGCAATAATAAGGAGATAATTCTTGTCCGGGAAAATAGAATTGATGACCGTGGCAAAGCCCGGTGATATTGAAAAAAAATCTTTTGAAATTATTGATTCCGCAGTCCCGGAGCCACGCAAATACGATGGTATCGAATGGCAGATCACAAGGCGTATGGTTCATACCACCGCTGATTTTGAGTTAATTGACCTCGTGCGTTTTCATCCGGAGGCTGTTGCTGCCGGACTGGTGTCCTTGCGGTCCGGCTGTACGATTGTCACCGATACTGAGATGGCCCGTTGCGGAATTCCCATGCGCAGGATGACTCCGCTGGGTTGTGATGTGCGGTGTCTGATGAATGACCCTGAAGTTATTGCTTCCGCAAAGAAAAACTCCACAACGCGTGCCCATGCTGCTCTTGAGCTCGCGGCAAATTCATTAAAGCCGGCAATTCATGTTATCGGCAATGCTCCCACTGCGTTGATCAGGTTGGTCAATCTGGTGGAAGAAGGCAAGATGGTTCCACCTGCATTGGTTGTGGGCATGCCCGTTGGGTTCGTGAATGCTGCGGAGTCAAAGGCAATGCTGATGAATAGCAGATCAATTCCTTATATTGCCATTGAGGGCAGGAAAGGGGGATCGGCTTTGGCTGCCTGTGTGATCAATGCCCTTGCCGAAGTTGTCCTTGCTGAGCGCGATCTTTCCGGCGAAATATGATCTTTTTTTAGGCGATTGCTATTAATTATAGACTTTGAAGGCTAATTGTGAAAAAAATATTGTAATCAAATCTGTTTGTTCTTCGTGAGTTAATGCTATTTCCGGTGCAGTAGAGTATGTCTGAGAATAAGGCCGATACAAAAAGATCATTTTTTATATTTAGAAAAGGCGAAAGATCCATTTCCCGCGATCTTTCCGCTTGCCTTGTTTTTGCTCTCGCCATAATCATCGGTCTGGTCACAGCTTACGAATATTTTGGTCGTTCAAAGATGCTCCGGCAGGAGTTTGAGGACAAGGCTGATAACTATATCGAGCAGTTAGCAAAGTCGGTTACTTTTCCCATTTGGAATTTTGATATGGGTTCGCTGAAGCACGTATGCAGTGCTTATACCCAGAATGAACAGTTTTCCAAGCTTAAAATTGTAGATATGAACGGCGAAGTGTTGTTCAATTTTGTGCGTCCCGGGGACGATGACAACAATCCGATTGTCCGCGTGCGCGATCTTTATATCTCCAAAGAAAAAATCGGCACCATACGCATGGAGCTGAGTAGCAGAATCTATCGCCGTAACCTCGATTGGATTTTGTTTGTATCAAGTCTTACTTTTCTCACCTCAGTCGCAGTAATCTATATAATTACCGGATTTTTAATGGATTACTTTATCCGAAATCCCATTGCCCGATTGCGCAAAGGGATGGATAAAGTTGCCATGGGTGATTTTTCCTATCGGTTTGATGAGTTTCAATACATCGAATTGCTGGAAATCGGCTTGCGTTTTAACCGCATGACTGAAGAGATTGCCAGTCGTGAAAGTAGACTCGAAGAAGTGAACAAAGCCCTGCAAGGCGAAGTTCATATGCGTGAAAAAGCCGCTCAATCCCTTGTGAAGAGTGAGAAGCGTTACCGGGCCTTGGTTGAAACAACCGCAGAAGGCTTTTTTATGATCGACGAGTCTTTTACCATACTTGATGTAAACCCCGCTTTTTGTACCATGATCGGGCTTAACCGTGAGGAAATGCTTGGCGGTGGAGTAGGGGGCATTCTCGGCGATGTTGCGGCTGAAAGATTCAGGAATAATGACGGTCATGTCCACAAGTTTGAACTCAGCTTTATGAATAGCAATGGGCGTGAAGTTGATATCTTCATTAACGCGACCAATTTATTCGAAAGCGACAATGTTAAGCTTACTTTCGCATTTGTTACTGATGTCTCCAGTTACAAGATGATGGAAAAGGCTCTTCGCGCATCTGAGGAAGAGTACCGGACCATTGCGGAATATACTTTTGACTGGGAAATGTGGATCGGTCCCACTGGTTCAGTCAAATATGTCAGCCCTTCATGTGAACGAATTTCCGGTTATCCTAAAGCTTATTTTATGGAGGGTCCCGTCAGGGTTGAGCACATTCTGCATAAGAACGACCGTGATTCATGGTTGCAGGCTTTGCGTGGCTCTTTCCCGTCACCGGATGGCGCAGATATGCGCCTTTTCCGTAGGGATGGTCTTCTGCGTTGGGTATCCCTCACAGGACATCAGGTTTTCGCTGATGACGGAACTGCACTTGGCTTAAGGCTTTCGCTTCGCGATATTACCAAGCGTAAGTTTATGGAGAAGCAGTTGCAGTACGAAGCGTTGCATGATCCGCTTACCGGACTTGCCAACCGCACCCTGTGCTGTGACCGTATTTTGCAGGCTGTCGAGCGTTCCCGCCGCCGTGAGAATTACTACTTTGCTGTAGTTTTTATGGATCTCGACCGTTTTAAAATTGTCAATGACAGTCTTGGGCATAATATCGGTGACAAACTGCTGGTGGAGGTTTCCAAACGTTTGCTCAAAACCATTCGTGAACTGGATACTGTTTCCCGTTTTGGTGGCGATGAGTTTATTGTTGTGCTTGAGGAGCTTGCTTCACCGCGTGAAGGTATCCGTATTGTCCGTCGTATCCGTGACTGCTTGAATGATCCTGCCATTATTGAAGGGCATAGGATTAACATCGCTGCAAGTTATGGTGTGCTGCTTAGTCCTACGGAATATGACAAGCCTGAAGAGATTATCCAGAACGCCAACGTTGCGATGCATCAAGCCAAGGAGTCCGGTAGGGACAGAATTAAAGTTTTCAATAAGCGCATGCTTGAAGAAGCCGTGCAGGCTATGCAGCTTGAGAGCGATCTGCGTGCGGCAATGCTTTCAGGTAATGAGCTTTATCTGGATTACCAGCCGATTTACTCTTTGAAAGACCATAGTGTTGTAGGGTTTGAGGCCCTGATTCGTTGGAATCATCCCCGCCGTGGATTGGTTATGCCGGGTGAATTTATTCCCATGGCTGAAGAATCAGGGCTTATTTTCGAGCTTGGGAGTTGGGTTGTCAGTGAAGCCTGCCGCCAGATGAAGAGTTGGCAGGGTAGTTATGAGTCCGCCTCTGAAATGATGATGTCCATCAATATTTCTCCACGCCAGTTTTCGCAGCCGGCACTGGTCGATAATATCCTTTCCAAGCTCAGTGAGTTCGATCTCCCTGCGCGTAACCTGAAGGTCGAAATTACTGAAACCGCGATTATGGAAAGAGCCAAGCAGTCTGTGGATATGCTTAACAGGCTTAAAGCTGCCGGTGTTCTGGTTTCCATTGATGATTTTGGAACAGGATACTCTTCCATGAGTAATTTACAGGAATTTCCCCTTGATCAGTTGAAGATTGATCTTAGTTTTGTTCGCAAGATGAATGAGTCTTCTGAGAACCTTGAGATTGTCAGGGCTATCGTTAACCTTGCCCACAACCTCGGCTTGAACGTTGTTGCTGAGGGTGTGGAAGAGATAGAACAGCAGGATGCATTGCGTGATCTTGGTTGCGAATATGGACAGGGATACCTGTTTTCAAAGCCGATCAGTCGTATGAAGATAGAATCTTTTTTTAAAGGTGAGATCGAGTTGGGGGCTTGAATTTAGCTTGGCATGATAAAAAACTGTTGATGTATGTAGCTTAAGGTTGTGTTTTTAAGAGATGGTATCTATTGGAATTATGATATAGTAAAGTAGGGAAATAAATTTTGTAAAAATCGACCTTGTGTCGGCTTTTTTTTGCAATCAAAAAAATGATTGTACAATCAATCATGTCTTCTTAAGGCGGATTTATCTATTCTTATTAAATTTAGATGCAAAGCATATCCATGTCAATTAAGTTTGTCTAATTTTGTAATATTGTCAAAAAAGTTCCAATTCCTGTTGCATGTGCGGTATTACCATGCTAGGGCCGAATTTAGGTCCTGTTAAATCAGATTTACAGTGACTGTCGTCGAGGTAGGTCCGCTTCAAGGGGAGTTAAGGAGCGGATATTTAGCCACCCTCAACCTGGATCAGGTTATGAGTGTCAAACGCAAGGGAAATAGCACGGTTACGATTTTTCCGGATTGGTGTAAGGGATGCGGCATCTGTGCAGCCTTCTGTCCGGCAAAGGTCATGGAGTTGAACGATCAGGGTAAAGCTGTCGTCCTCCGGGAGGAAGAATGTATAAACTGCGGATTCTGTGAGCTGCATTGTCCGGATTTCGCAATTATGGTTCGCCCCAAGGTGAATGATGAAATTCCTGCGGTATGCAGGGCTGTCCTTGAAAAGGCCGCCCGGAAACCTAAGACCGCTGCTTCTGATGGTGCTGCGGAAAAAGCCGGTTCCGGTAAACAAAAGGGATAAGGTGAATTTCCATGGCCAGACCAAGAAAAAAAAGAAACAAAGAGATTTTCGCTCTGGGCAACGAAGCTGTTGTCGAAGGTGCACTCCTTGCGGGGTGTACTTTTTACGGTGGTTATCCCATCACTCCTTCATCGGAGATTATGGAGATTATGGCTCAGAGATTGCCGCTGATTCCCAACGGTTCATTCATCCAGATGGAGGATGAGATCGCCGGGCTCGGCTCTGTCATCGGTGCGTCTCTGGCAGGAAGGAAAGCCATGACTGCAACATCCGGTCCCGGCTTTTCGCTCATGCAGGAGCATCTGGGCTACGGCTGTATTACCGAAACTCCGCTGGTTATTGTTAACGTTATGCGCGGCGGTCCCAGCACTGGGCTTCCCACATCCCCGGCTCAGGGCGATGTTCAGCAGGCCCGTTGGGGAACCCACGGCGATCATTCTATTATAGTACTTTCTGCCTCTAATGTTCAGGAATGTCTTGATAATACTATCGAGGCTTTTAACCTTGCAGAGAAATACCGGACCCCGGTAATTCTACTCATTGATGAGATCACCGCTCATACCCGTGAGAAGATCATCATCCCCAACCCGGATGAATACGAAGTCTTTAATCGCATTGTCCCGACAATGCCTCCTGAATGGTACAAGCCATATGAGGAAACCGTGCGTGGTGTTCCGCCTATGCCTGCCATCGGTTCCGGTTACCGTTTCCATGTTACCGGTCTGACTCATGATACTAACGGTTTCCCTACTTCACGTCCTGATGAAGTGCGTGAACTAAACGAGCGTTTGTTCCGCAAGATCGATCAGTTCCTGCATGATGTGCAATTGGTTGATGAAGTGGACACAGAGGATGCGGAAATTGTTGTTATCGCATATGGCACTGTGGCCCGTTCCGCAGAGCTGGCAGTCAAACAGGCCCGTGATCTCGGCGTTAAGGCTGGATTGCTTAAGCTCTCAACCCTGTTTCCGTATCCGAGGAAAGCAACAGAGAGAATTATGGCTAAAGCCAATACTCTCGTTGTCCCCGAAATGAATATGGGGCAGATTTCACGGGAAGTGAAAAGAGTCAATAACGGTCAGGTAAGCGTGCGGACCATCAATAAGGTGGACGGGCAGATTATTACCCCGGCTGAAATCCTTAAAGTCTTAACACGGGTGTAATCATGGTTGATATGAAAGGTACACAACTCATTCATGAGTACTTAAGGCATAACAAGAAGTTTCCGCATGTTTTCTGCGCAGGTTGCGGGCATGGTATCGTGCTCGGTTCTTTGATCAGGGCTATCCATGGACTCGGCCTCAAAAAAGATGAAGTATGCGTAGTTGCCGGTATAGGTTGTTCCGGCAGACTGGCGGCTTATGTTGATTTCAACACTGTACATACCACTCACGGGCGCGCATTGACTTTTGCCACCGGAATCAAGATGGCAAAGCCCGGTATGCACGTAATCGTGGTTATGGGTGACGGTGACTCCATGGCTATCGGCGGTAACCACCTGATCCATGCCGCGCGTAGGAATATCGGAGTGACAGCCCTTATCCTCAACAACAACATTTATGGTATGACCGGTGGACAGTGTTCACCGACCACACCTTCCGGTTCTTTCTCCATGACCACTCCGCTTGGTCAGATGGAACAGAGCTTCGACTGTGTTGAACTCTGTACCGCAGCCAAGGCTAACTACGTGGCCCGTGGAACTGTTTTCCATGTTAAGAAGCTCGACAAGATGATCATGGAAGGCATTAGTAATCCCGGATTTGGTGTGGTGGAGATTCTGACTCCCTGCCATACCCAGTACGGACGCAAGAACAAGTACAAGACCCCTGTGGACATGTACAAGATGCTCAAGAAAGATGTTATCGATATCGAACGCTACAACAAACTTAGCGAAGCGGATAAGGCTGCAAAGACTCCCGCAGGCGTATTTGTCCAGAAGGATGAATCCGGTCTGGAGGAGAAGTTTTATGAGATGGCTGCAAGATGTCAGGGGGGTGTATAATGAAAAATCAGCCTCTGGACAGATTTGAAGTCCGCCTTTCAGGTCTTGGTGGTCAGGGTATCCTGACGCTGGGTAAGGTTATGGGGGGCGGTTTGGCCCTCGGTCACGGGTATTTTGTGACCCAGACTCAGAGCTACGGTCCGGAAGCCCGTGGTGGAGCCAGCCGTTCCGATCTCGTGGTTTCGTCAAATGTGATCAGCTACCCCAAAGCAGAGTCTGTTGATCTGCTTATCGCACTTAGCCAGGAAGCGTGTAATATGTATTACCGTAATCTGAAGTCCGGTGGCCTGCTCCTGATTGAAACCGATCTGGTTAAGCAGCCTCCGGTAAACCAGTTCATCGGCCTGCCTTTTACCAAGCTCGCCAAGGATAAACTGGGGTTGCCTCAGGCTATGAACACCATCGTACTGGGTGCAGCAACCTACCTCCTGCCATTTGCGCAGCAACGGACCATGCGCAAGAATTTGGAAGAGGTGCTTCCTCCCAAGATTCTGGATATTAATATTAAGGCTTTTAACATGGGGTTCCGTGAGGCTAAAAAGAACTTCGGCGATCCCGAAGAACTTTGGAAGGCTAATTCCGTAATCGTTTCAGATGAAGAGGCAGATTACGATTCAATTTAGTTTTTGACTGACATATCTAATAAAAAACTCCGGCTTTTAGTCGGAGTTTTTTTATTCAAATTTAAACAAAGAATCTGACGTTTGGTTGAAAGATTCGACTTCTTCCTGCTGATCTGGGGTAAGATTTAGCGGGTCCCATTGCTCACACAGTTCTTGTGGCTCTCTTGCCCTGTTGCGAACTCTGATAACCGCCAGACTGCGTTTACCCGTTGGAATAAATGTCATGCGCACCAAATGACAGTCGATGTGTGCTGTGTAGCATTCAACGCCCTGCGTATCGTCAAGGCAGTTGCCGAGGGAGACTGTGGACCAGTCGCCAATTTCCGGCATGTCCACGGTGGCTTTGCGATTCAGTAGCATTCTTACTTCTGCTGTGCAGTTTTTGCTTTCAAAGAAATAATGCTGATGAGTGATGGTTTTGAAGTCCCGCTCGGAACTGCCATCGGGATTCAGGGCAGTGGATACAGAAAGAGTTTTATCTGTAGTTATGTATTTTGAGTCAAAAGGAATGACAAAGGGTTGCTCCGGTACATTTTTAGCACCGGAACAACCCGTAAGAATTAATGCCAGCAGACTAAAAGCTGCGCAGATGAGAGGCTTCATAGTGCCCTTTCCGGCGAGCTGCAAAGTGTGCATGTTCTATTTCTTCTTTTTTGCGCCTGCGTATTTCTTCACGTCAATATTGTATTTTTTAACCTTGTAGTTAACGATACGATAGCTGACGCGCAGATCCCTTGCAGCCTGCAGCATGTTGCCACGTGCCTTCTTAAGGGAATCTACCAGAAGTTCCTGTTCGAATTTTGCAACTGCTTCACCAAAAGAGAGGGAGGTGTCGGTTGCAGTGGATTCGGCGGTTTGCAAAGTCGGGGGCAGGTGGTAAGTCCTGATTACCTCTTCCTCGCAGATAAGCACAGCACGCTCAATGCAGTTTTTCAGTTCACGGACGTTCCCCGGCCAGTGGTACTGTGTGAAAAGGTCGATTGCAGGGCTGGAAATGCGTTTGATTTCCTTGCTGTATTCACCGGAAAACATATCAAGGAACTTCTCTGCCAGCGGCAGAATGTCTTCACGACGTTCACGCAGTGGCGGAATAAAAACAGGGAAGACGTTAATACGGTAGAAAAGGTCTTCTCTGAACTTACCTTCACGCAGAAGCTGTTCAAGGGGCTGGTGAGTCGCGCAGATCAGGCGGACATCAACAGCGATGGGCTGTTCAGAGCCGACACGCTGGATTTCTTTTTCCTGAATTGCGCGCAGAACCTTGGCCTGTGCATCAAGGGAAAGTTCACCGATTTCGTCGAGAAAAAGAGTACCGTTGTTGGCGATTTCGAAGAGACCGCGTTTGTTCTGGTAAGCACCGGTGAATGCTCCTTTCTGATGACCGAAAAGTTCACTTTCAACCAGTTCTGCGGGCAGAGCCGCGCAGTTAAGTTTTACCAGAGGCTTTTCCCTTCTGGGACTGCATGAATGGATAGCTTCGGCAAGCAGTTCCTTACCTGTTCCTGATTCACCGCGAAGCAGTGCAGTTGCGCGGCTGGGCCCCACCTGACGGGCCTGTCGCAGGACCTGCTTCATGCTCTTGGAAGTGGCAACAAAATCTGCCGGTGGCGGAGCATCCGCTGCTCCGGGCATCATGCCCTGTGAGAGCATCTGGGCATGCAAGGACATTTCTTCCTGTAGTCTGGATACCTGATTGGAAATAAGGGCAGCAACAACTTCAAGGAACTGCTGGTGTTCCTGTAAATCATCCATGGGCAGAATCGGGGAGTCTACGCTCAGTGCGCCGATAACTTCCTGATTACCATCGGAATCGATTCTGACCACAGGTACGCAGATGAAGGAGAGACCTTTTTGCTCTTCTTCAGACCTGTTGAAAGCTTTGTTGAGCATCTGGTCATCATCAGACATTCTGGGGACAATAACAGATTCACCTGTTTCATATACTTTGCCCACAACTCCTTTGCCCGGTGCATAAGTAGCAGTGTAGTCTTTTGCAGGGCTGTGGGTAATGGAAAGCTTCAGCTTTTCCGATTCCGGGTCCATAATGGCCAGGAATGCACGCGGGAAGTGGAGGTCTTTGGACAGAACTTCAAGAATTGCATTGAGGCTGGGTTCCAAATCGTGATGGGGAGCTACAGAGTCAAGAATCTCGCTCAAAGTTGAAAGATAAATATTGTCCACTCGTTCCGTCAGTCCGTTTCTAGTCATTTTTTTACTCATGCCGTCCAGGCTGTTTTTAGATTTCAGCTTTGCCGAAGTATATCATACTTCGTGGTTCCGGCCTAAAATTTGTTTTGGCGCATCGGGAGTATCCTCCCAATAAGGTATAGTGTCTTGGAAAATCGACAGCCGCATAAAGTCATGCGGCTGTCGATTTATGTACTTAAGATACTGCTTTCACTCCGAGTTCCAGAGCCTTCAGGTTGATATCCGCAATTTTTGGTTTCATGGCTGATTTAATCGTCTCAGCCAATTGCTCCGGTTTGAGGGGGATGCATCCTGTGGCGCAAAGCGCTCCGAGCAGGGCAATGTTACCGCTCTGCACAGCACCGGCTTCAAGGCCGAGAGACTGGCAGGGGAGGTAGTATGCTTTTCCGGCGCAGGTAGCAACCTTTTCCTTGATAATTTCAAGTGGGGTGTTTTCTGCTTTACCGGTGCATACGGAAAGTGGCGGAACGTATTCGGTGCTGGAGAGCACGGTTCCACCGGGTTTCAGGTAGGGCAGGGCACGCAGGGTTTCCAGAGGCTCAAAGCCGAGGATAACATCTGCTTCACCGTGTCCTATTTTAGGGGAGGCCAGTCCGATTAGCAGTGCAGATTCTACAACACCGCCGCGCTGGGCCATACCGTGAATTTCGCCAGCAGTGACATTCACACCGCAGTCAAGAACCGCCTGCGCGAGGAGGTTGGTGGCTGTCAGGGTTCCCTGTCCGCCGACCCCGGTCATGAATATACGCAACCTATTACTCATTAGCTGCTCCTTTTCCGGGCTTTAATATCTTTAGTCAGTTGCAGGCAGAGCATGCAACCGGAACAAAGGATTTCGTTTACTTCAACGCCTTCAGCAGTCTTTTCGAATGCGGGGCAGGCGAGTTCTTCCATCACCTTGAGCACTTCATCGGTCTGGTTAGCTACATAAGCAGTCTGACCGGGGGCTTTCTTGAGGGTTCTGCGGGCAAAGAGAGGACAGGGAGCCTTAGCGATAAGGACACGCACGCCTTTCATTGCTTTCAGATCTTCAAGGTCTTTGGTGATAGCTTTCTGGTTCAGCGGATTCACGGTGCGAACTTCGGAAACGCCGCAACCCCTGACGATGGACTCGATGTCGACCTGTGCAGGGTTGGACCCCAGTGCGGTGGTCTCAACGCCGGGATGGGGCTGGTGCCCGGTCATGGCGGTGGTGGAGTTGTCAAGAACGACCAACAGAATGTTATGCTGGTTGAATACTGCGTTGACCAGTCCGGTGATACCGGAGTGGAAAAACGTGGAGTCACCGATGAAGCCGATTACAGTCTGGCCTGCTGCGCGTGCTGCTCCGGAACCTGCTGAGATGGAGGAACCCATGCAGAGCAGGAAGTCTGCAGCGTTAAGCGGAGGCAGGATACCGAGTGTGTAACAGCCGATATCGGAAGAACAGATAGCATCGGGACCGAAAACCTTTTTCACTGCGTAGTACGCGGCACGGTGGGTACAGCCTGCACAGAGGTTCGGCGGGCGCATAGGCAGCCCTTCTTCTGCGGGGCATGCTTCGGTTTTTTCAGCTTTCATGCCCAGAACTTCGCGGATGATCGCGGTGATGTACAGGGTGGAGTATTCGTCATTGAGGGGCAGCAGGTCGTTATCTTTACCGATAATTTCAACTGCAATGGATTTTTTCTGGGCCAGAACCCTGAGTTCGTTCTCAAGGAAAGGCTCGAGTTCTTCGAGAACAATAACTTTCTCAACGGAAGAGATGAAGTCAGTGATCATGGTGGTGGGTAGTGGATAAGTAAAGCCCAACTCAAGGATTTTAAATTTATCGGCAAGACCGGTATCAGCCAGTGCATCCGCGAGATATGCTCTACAGATACCGGATGCTACAATACCGATCTTTCCGTTGCCGGAAATTTTGTTGTATTTGGAGTTCTCCGCCATCTCACGCAGTTTTTCGAGTTTTTCGAGAAGCTCAACGTGCATTCTACGGGCGAAAGCCGGGATAGGTACGAACTGTGCGGGATTCTTTTTGAACCCTTCGGCAGGGGCGAGTTTGGTCACTTCCCCGTACTCAACGGGACCACGGAGGTGGTTCACGCGGGTGGTGGTGCGCAGGATG
>DDLU01000103.1 GCA_002340305.1 Desulfovibrio sp. UBA2564 | reverse complement strand
GGCCACTCAAATGGCTCTGCGTTATTTTTCATAGCCGTTGTCAGAATCATTCCAGCTAGCTTCATGTAATCCGCCGGATCATCTAAAATCTGTTCTTCGGGCAGGAAATAGCTGCTGCCATTGTCGCGGGAACTGATGACCGGAACTCCGCAGGCCAAAGCTTCGAGTACGGAGTTGGAGCAGGCATCGTAGAATGAGGGTAACACAAATACATCGGAACGCCCGTAAAGCCGGGGCATATTTTCCACTTTACCCAAGAACCGTACACGCTTCGCTACTCCCAACTCCTCTGCCAGCTTGATGTACTTGGAAGGATTGCGGCCCCCGGCGACTTGCAAATGATAATTAGCGGGGAGTTCGGCAAGGGCTTTAATCAGGAATGAAACACCCTTGAGTGCAAAATTAGTAGTCGCAGTGGAAATGAGCACATCTTTTTCTGTCAGGGAAAATTCAGCACGCGCTGCTTCTCTTTCATCTTCACCGAGCGGGGTGAACAGCGACAAATCCGGCTTGTTGTAGATGACATCCATCCTGCGGCCGCAAAGTTCAGGATATGAATCAACCATCCAGTCAGTCACGCGATGGGAAACACAGACCATGCGGCAATCGGATGCAGCCTGTTTACGCTCGATATATTTAATGAGCATATTAACCAGCGCGGTACGGCGACGAAACATTTTGAATGAACGTGCGAATCCGGAAGGCCACGCCCGTTGCGATAAAGCCCAGAAGGATTCCAACGGACCGCCGCCGATGCGCAGAATCTCCTGATTCAAGGACTTGCCAAGACTGATAGTCAGGTCGTAGCAGCCTTTCTTACGCTCTTTTTCAGCCGCCAGCACAAACCAAAGCAGCTTACCTGCGCGGCAGAATCCATAACGGCCGACTTCGATGATATTCACACCCTGCGGCGGTCCATCTTCGGCGCGGGCACAAATAAAATCTACGGAATATCCGGCACCAGCAAGTGCCACGCTCAAATTATATCCAAAACGCTCCACCCCGCCATAACGGCTGAAACGGGGGAGGAGCAGTGCGATTCTTTTCATTGTGATCTATACCAACGTCATTGTTTATTTACTAAAGCATCAAACAGTTGAGAAACCAGATGCCAGGCGCAAGAAAAATAATGGGACAAAGCGTATTAGGCATACGTGAATTTTATGTTTTTCACGGCGACGAAGCGGATAGTGCTTTCTCAGCAATTTGAGCCCTTGCGGGCTTTTATTTATATTGATACTCGCAAAACATATCCGGCAGCGTTAAAGCCGCCCGAATTTTAAAATTACGAGCTTAAAATCATTGCAACGGACGGATATGTTATTCGGAAACAACCGTCTTGCCAAGGGAAACGCTCACACAGGAGAAATAAGTGCCTTTTTATACCCACCCGCTGGATATGCAGATATTCGTTCTGGTCAACCAGATATTCCGCAAGAACTGGCTGGATATCGCCATGCCCGTACTCTCCTCCGCTGCCCTGCTCTGGTCTATTATTGCAGTGGCCACAATTTTCGGGGTCTGGAAAAAAGGACCTAAATTTCTGGTCATCATCCTGCTGATTTCCGCCACCATGGGGCTGACAGATTTCTCTACCAATCTCGTTAAAAAATCAATCGGCAGAGTTCGCCCGCTCAACTCCATTGCCTTGACCTATTTCAAGGAAGACGGCAAATGGCAGCGCAGACCACTTGATTACCAGCAAACAAAAGAACGCGGTAACTCCTACCCCTCCGCACACACCTCCAACTCCATGGCCTTTGCGGTGATGCTCATGTTCTTCTTCCGTAAGTTACGCCCGTGGATGCTCTTTCTGCCCATCGTAGTCGGCTATTCACGCCTATATCTGGGTAAACATTTTCTCACAGACGTTATGGCCGGATGGGCGTTTGGGGCCTGCATCGCTACCTCGGTATGGCTGGTCTGGAGCTACTGGCTTAAGTTTAAACTGCCGGAAAGGTATAGACCGTAACTCCAACTAAAAATCGACTTGATCCAAAGAACCAAGTCGATTTTTTATAGAAGGATGAGGTGATAGAAAAATTAACTGGGCCGGCTGAAAAAGTTGTTACCCACAAGACAATTTACATTAAAATTTTCAGCCGGCCCGGTTGGAAATATCTGTCCGGGAATCCCGGGGATGTAGGAATCCCGGACACATGGGAAGGAAGGAGTGTTGCTAGATTCCCGGAACCGGAAACCTTGAGCAGAAAGATTCAATCTCTGACCGGATGGTGGCAGCCAGATTTTTATCTTCAGGATTATGGAGGATGGTGGTAATCCAGCCCGCCAGTTTGACCATGTCGGCTTCTTTCATGCCGCGGGAAGTAGCAGCAGGAGTACCGATTCTGATACCGCTTGGTTTCAACGGCGGATTAGGGTCATCAGGAATGATCTGCTTGTTGGTGGTGATGTAGACCTCATCAAGAAGTTCTTCAGCAACTTTACCGTTGATGCCGTAGCTCTTCTCGGTATCGAGGACCATCATGTGATTGTCAGTTCCTCCGGTGACTAGGGCTGCACCGGATTTCAGCAGTTCATCCGCGAGAGTGTTAGCGTTGAGAAGCACCTGCCTGCCGTATTCCTTGAATTCCGGCTCAAGCGCTTTTTTGAGAGTGACCGCGATACCGGTAATGGTATTCATGTGCGGCCCACCCTGCAAACCGGGGAAGACGGCCTTGTCGATCTTGGGCGCGAATTCCTTCTTGCAAAGAATCATACCGCCACGGGGACCGCGCAGGGATTTGTGTGAGGTGGAAGTGACGACGTCAAACCCGAAGTCAAAGGGGTTACGGATGACATCGGCAGCAATGAGACCGCCATAGTGCGAAGCATCGGTCATGGTGATCGCGCCTACTTCGTCGGCAATTTTCTTGAACGCAGCGTAATCCAGATCGCGGGGATAGGAAGTGTAACCGCAAAGGATCATTTTCGGTTTGTGCTCAAGGGCTACTTTACGCAGCTCGTCGAAATCAATCGCGCCATCAACCGGATCGGTTTTGTAGCGGATGAAATTGAAAAGCTTACCCATGAAGGAAACCGGGGCACCGTGAGTGAGATGCCCGCCGTGGGAGAGATCCATGGCAAGAATAGTATCGCCGGGTTCAAGAAGTCCGAGATATACAGCCTGATTCATGGGAGAACCGGAAAGCGGCTGCACATTGGCGTGCTCACAGCGGAAGACCTGCTTCGCTCTTTCGCGAGCAATGTCTTCAATGGTGTCGGTAAACTCCTGACCGCCGTAGTAACGTCTGCCGGGATAACCTTCGGAGTATTTGTTTGTAAAAACACTGCCGAGGGTGCAGAGAACTTCGGGGTAGGTGTAATTTTCAGAAGGGATCAGTTCAATACCAGCTCTCTGACGGGATTCCTCGCCGGAAAGAGCATTGAAAATTTCGGGATCGTTAGCTTGGAGAAGATTTCGATATTGCTGCATGGGCACTCCTTATGATTCACCCCGGGGAGGGGTAAGGATGCACGTCTTGAAAAAGACGAGGCCCAGGCGAGCGGCTGGTAATATAAATTCCGTGTTTCCCTGTGGTTAATTCCACATTACATCGCCAGTTGCACGGAATGTGTGTTCAAAAAGCTGAGTAAGAACTAGCAACAGTTTTCAGCCATGTAAACATTTTTTTTAATTTTATCTTAATTTTCAGGTTCACCAAGCTTGTAACGAATGCGCAGAACACCATCATCAAAGCTATGAGAAACCATCTTGAATTCACCGATTTCATTGGTATTTTCCACATGCTCACCAATACAGGGACAGGCATCAAAATCGCCAATATTAACCACCCTGACCTCAGTCACGCCTTCAGGAAGCCGGGTCAAATTGAAGCGTTCATCTGCATCTTTAAGACTGATCATCTGTTCAGTAACAACCAAATGAGATGCAATAGCCTCATTAACGCCCTGCTCGATTTCAGAAGCTTCAGCATCGGTCAAGCCGCGCTCGAAATTGTAGTCGCATTTAGATTTTTTCTTATTGATATGCGCACTGAAACAGCGGTCACAATCAAACTTACGCACCATCACCTGATTTAGAATATGCTCCGCAGAATGCATACGGGGCTGGTATTGTTTTGCCATATCCGGGTGCTCCTTTTTAGCTTAAATTCATATTTCAGGGACAACTTATGCCAATTGAACGGAGATCACAAGTTTTAGCCCAAAACTACCCCACGCCGCAGGAGCTTCCTTAAGCAAACGCACTAATATTCCATTCACCCAAAAACAAAAAGCCGGAACCGCGACCATTAAATCAGGCCACGGTTCCGGTTCTTTATTTGTTTAAATGTGTGAAGAGTTAAACAAATCTACGCTTCACAAATCCTACGACACCGAGTCCACCGAGCATCAGGAAGGCTGCACCCGGAAGAGGAGTAGGAGCTACGTTAGAAATGTTTGTTACAGTAACCGAGTTCAGATTGATCTTGGTATAACCCCAGTTTTCGTTGAAAGCGGACTCGTAGAGGCTATTAATGCTAGAGCCGACAGCCAAATTCTGCACACTGCCAGACCAATTATTAAAGGACAAAGCCGACTGATCGTTACCAGTCTGCGAATAAAAGCCATTATAGTAAGGATTCAAATAGTTGTAAGATCCTGTAGTCATCCCATTGAGAGCACCGGAGTAGAGAGAGGTATAATAAGATCCTCTTACAGTCTTATCCTTGCCATTGCTCTTAGTGTAAAACCCAGTCCGGTCCGTATCGATTTCAACAACATAGCGGAGGGTATCCCCGATGGATATTCCTGCTGCACCGGCAAGTCCTCCGCCATCACTAATTGACCCTACAGTACCCTCAAAAGTGAGGTAATAGGACGAAGCAGCGGCCTGTACCGGAACAACCAACAGCACCAGCAGGGCCAATAGACTTAAGATATTCTTCATGAGAACCACCTCCACCAATCCCTCTGGGGTAAAAATAACCTGATTCAATTTCCTAGTCAATAACTCTAGAATTGAGTGAATTTTTATATTTCAAAATCAACCATTTATTATTCAAAAAGTTTTAACTATGCACTTAAAAGCATATATAAATATATTATGCATTGTTTTTCAAAAAACAAGTACTCACTGCCACAAAATCGACGGTTACTAAATAATAAGCAAGCTAAGTGCCGGAAGGGATAAACGTAAAAATCCCGGAGATAAGTTGATGGGCCGCGTGTTGGAGGATTTAAACATTTACTTGTGCATAGCCTTTGCTTGTTTTAACCTAAAATAATATAAGCGACTTCGCTTAGTTTAATTTCAAGATTTAATAGAAGAGAACAAAAAATGATCAATCCGTTGTCATCAAGCTTAGTGTTGTACAATGAAATCATGGACACACTTAATAAGCTGATAGAGTCAAAAGAAACAAATGAACTCAAAAAAGCAAGGGTTCTGAGCGGACTTGAAGAAAAAGCAAAAAAAATCAAAAGCCATAATCTAGCGTTAGGATTTTGTGCATTAGGCAGCATTGCTGCAATGAGGAAAAACATAAAAGAAATGCACCGGTACCACAAAGCAGCTTTGCAAGAAAGACCTGACCCAGACTTTTTTTTCAATTACGCAAACTCTCTTGCCGGATGTGGGCTACTTGAAGATGCGATGACTTATGCGAAGGTGAGCTATGACCTAAATCCAGCCCGCTCTGATGTCATAGACTTTTTAATTAAGTTATCTCAAGACCTAGACGACACTAAATCATTTTTACGGTATGCAGCTGCATGGGAAAAGTTGACTGACGAACCCCATGAGTCATATGAACAATACTTGCTTTATATACAAGAACAAAATGAGATAGCCGATTTTTGCATGCTCACATCGGAATCTTCTCTTGCTGAAGTATGGAATACCCCTGAAGAGGATGAAGCATGGTCACATTTACAGTAGGAACAGTAGTCACAGTTCCTTTTCCATTTACTGATCAGAGTAACGCAAAAATAAGACCCGCAATAGTCCTGTCTGTACCCGGTTCCAATGATTGCATACTCTGCGCTGTTACCTCCAGTTCCAGATGGGGTAGCGACAGTGTCTCAATCAAGCCTGAAAATTTTAAAGACGGTCAATTAAGAAAACAGGAAAGTTTCGCTCTCCCTGCAAAACTTTTAACCGCCGACAATAAAATTCTTCGCAGAATTGGAAAACTCAGAGAAGAAAAAACAAAAGAGTTACTCGCAGCAACTCGATCGCTTTTTTAAGCTAAAAACAAACGTAAAAATCCCGGCTGAAATCAATCAGCCGGGATTCTTTTTTACACCCAAAATTATGACGCTGAAAAACTAAATCTGAAACTCCCCGGATTTATAGATAACAACTTCGCTGCCATCTTTCAGTTTAGCGTAAACAGTTTTATCCTGCGTGTTTACCAAATCCCAATGCAGCGCGGAAGTATTGTAACCCAATTCTTCTTTCATCTGCTCATTAAACTCGGCCTGATCACCTGCATAGGTATCGGAGTAAGAAGAGCCTACTGCTACGTGGCAATTACCAAATTCACCACCATAGTTCTCATCATAAAGAGTATTTGCCATGAACTTGTCGATACGGGAGAAGCGGCGGTCAGTCAGGGAGAACTCACCAAGACGGGAGGCACCTTCATCCATTGCAAACTGCTTCTTGACGAACTCCTCACCTTCCTTTGCGCTGATTTCAGTGGCTACACCATCTTCAAATACAATGCGCACACCTTCCACATAGTTACCCGAACGGTAGGAAGGCTGGTCAGCGTAGTAAACACCGGAAGTGCCGCGCCAGTCAGGGGAAATAAAAAGCTCAAAGCTGGGAATGTTGTGACCGGAAACACCAATCCACTGACGTAGTTCCCCATGCTGAACTGTGAGGTCCATATCATCGGTGACTACGCGGTAGGATTCGATATTCAAACCATTTAACCAGTTTTTAACCTCAGAAGCCTTGTCGAAAACACCCTTCCAGCAAGCTACGGGATCTTCTTCATCAAGGTAGCAGGCCTTAACAATCTGGTCGGTAAATTCTCTGAGGCTGAGTCCGGCGGACTCTGCCAGTGCTCTGGTAGGATATGAACAAAGGGTCCAGCCAAGCTCACCTTTCTGTTCGCGCTTTTCCATAATATCACGCAGGAACTTGCGGGCCACAGCACATTTACCCATCCGGGAAGGCTCAACACCAGCCAGATGGGTCAGAGAGGAAGGCGCAAGCAGAACGATAAGTCCGTTAAGGCCCTGGGTAAATTCCTCTTCACCCGGTGAGACGTAACGAAGCTGGTCATCGTTACCATCGCCATAAAAACTTTTTTCCATTTCCGGGGTCAGGGTCATCCTCGGAACAGGATTCAGGCCTTCATTGATAAGACGTTTAAAAACTGCTTCAGCAAGGGGCAACGCTTCCGCTTCATAGCGGACCATAATCAGATCACCTTTTTCATAAGGCTCGGTCCGGGCTGTGGTCAGCCCCCACCAGAGGGCATCAACATATTTATCAAGCTGTTCATCAGTCAGCATAAAAAACTCCTAAAATTATAACGTATATTCTTTCGAGCTAAAGCCACTTATTAATTCAATGTTCAACTAATGTCATCATCTATACTGAAGAAAAGTCAGCCCACTGGACTGAAAATCATAATCTCCGCTTGAAAATATTAATCTCGATAATTAATATGTTTCTTATCGATTTTAGCTGCTGCCTTCTTGACATGTGAAAGGCTTGTGGCTATCCACGTTTCAATAGCCCTGAGTCAGGGGTCAAAGCCGAGATATTTTCGGCCCAATCCTATTTGTAAAAAGACTGCGTAGCCTGTTGGCTTATGTACGCAGGCTACCAGAGGCTAAAAAATCAATCTTTTTGGAGGGTAACTCTATGAGCTACGTAATTACCATTGATAATGACAAATGTAACGGCGACGGCGAATGTGTTGATGTATGTCCTACCGAAGTTTACGAACTTCAGGACAACAAAGCAGTAGCTGTTAACGAAGACGAATGCCTCGGTTGTGAATCCTGTATCGAAGTTTGCGAACAGGATGCTATCACCATCGAAGAGCAGTAGAAAACTCTTCTTAGTGAAGTTTTAAAGGCGGGAATCAGGGTCAGCCCAGATTCCCGCCTGATCTTTAATTAAAGGGTCAACGAATTTTCCATTCAGCGGACCTGCCTGCCGGAGCCGGATTTCTTTTTCTCCTCCCCCGATCTCCTTTCCTTATTTATACGCCATCCCCGGCATGCTCACAGTGCCGCCTTGAACCGCCATGCGGATCGGTTTGAGAAAATCAGCAATTATTTTCACGCAAATAATTGACTGTTAACCAATAATACTTAGCTTATATGAGTTTACGCGGACCTTTCCGCAAAAGCTCTGAACATATTTTTTACGGAGGTTTTGTTTTGGAGTTCAAAGAAATTTTTAAGAAATATGAAGCTCTTGTCGCTGAAGTAGACAAGACTTTCGATAAAATATCCGAACAGACAGAAGACGGCATCAAGTGTGCTAAAGGTTGCAGCGACTGTTGCCACGCCCTCTTCGATCTGACCCTTGTGGAAGCAATCTACCTTAACCGCAAGTTCAATGAGACTTACAGCGGTATGGAACGCTCTGTTATCATGCAGGATGCCGACAAAGCAGACCGCCTGATCCACAAGATTAAAAGAAGAGCTTTCAAGGCCAGCCAGTCCGGAGCCTCCACTGCTGAAATCCTAAAGGAAGTCTCTCTCGCAAGGGTTAAATGTCCCTGCCTGAAAGAAGACAACACCTGTGCCCTCTACGATTTCAGACCCTTGACCTGCCGCATTTACGGTGTTCCCATGAATATCGGCGGACAGGCTCACTCCTGCCAGAAATCAGGCTTCACTGCGGGTAAAGCATACCCCACCATCAACATGGACACATTGCAGTCTAAGCTGATGCAGCTCAGTGAAGAACTTGCAGCTTCCATCAACTCTTCGCTTAAGGAACTTCCTGAAGTTCTCGTTCCTGTTTCCATGGCACTGGTAACCGAATACACACCGGAATACCTCGGTGCCAACACCGGAGACAAGGTTGAAGACCCCGCACCTGCGGCCGAAACTTCCGAAGCATGCGGAACCTGTGACAAAGACAAGTCCGCCTGTGCCACCTGCAACTACTCTGTTGAACTCGGCGCAATGCCCGAGAATCCTTAGGAGATAAATGTGGGCACCCTTACTCAGGAAGAAATAGAAGAACAAAAACGGTACATGTACGACAAACTTTCACCGCGTAGGCGCAGGTTTGTCGATAAGATCGGTTATGATGAATGGGACCCCTTTGCGAAACCTTTCGATCCCATTGACATGCGTCAGGATATAACCGGAAGAACTTCACAGCAACTCTGTGAAGAATTCATCCGTGAAGTCCATGTAAACCGCAACTCGGAATACGCACAAGCCGCCGCCGAGTTCGGGGTAATGCTGGTCATGAACTTTGAAAAAGTCCGCCCCATTTATGACTTTTGCGTCTGGTACGAAGAACTGCTCAAGAAAGAAGGCAAACACGTTTAGTGTGAACCGGAAACAGGCAGTCCACCAATAACGACAGAACTTTTGTAAATATAAGAGGTTTTTCCCATGCAGAAATTTGATAATATCGATGATTACATTGCTGATCTGAAAAAGAAAAAAGAAGCCAGCCCGACCTGTAGTAACACCCGTTACAACCTTGGTGTTGCATACCTATCCAAAAGGGACTTCATGGAAGCTGAACGTGAATTCCTCGTAGCTATCGACGAATCCCCCAAAATGGCTGAAGCATACGTACAGCTCGGCGGTATCGCCATGCAGCGTGGCGACCTCGAAGGCTGTCTGCGCTACAACATCACCGCTACCCAGCAGCGTCCTTTCTTCGCAGTTCCCTGGGGCAACATCGGCTACGTGTACATGGAACAGGGCGAAACAGATAAGGCTATCAAGGCCCTGAAACGCGCTATCAAGTACGATCCTAACTTCGTACAGGCTCTTTCCACCCTCGGCGCGGCTTACTTTAACGAAGGCGAACTTGACGACTGCATCGAAGTCTGCGAAAAAGCCCTTAAGCTGGCAGATAACTTTGGTCCCGCATGGAACAACCTGGCTCTCTGCTATACCGAAAAAGAAGACTACAAAAAAGCACTCGAGTGCGTGGACAAAGCCATCGAAACCGGCTTTGACGTATCCGCTGACTTCCTCAAGGAACTCGAAACACACCGCTAGTTTTTTTACATAGCACTTACAAAAGCTCCCTTGCCTTTACGGTAAGGGAGCTTTTGTTTTTATACGGCAAAAATAAACCCTTCACTTACTCTCGTAAATAAAAATGAATTGTGCTAACGTTGCAAAAAAATGATTAAATGGTGAAAAGTACGGCAAACGCGACATGTCTGCCTCCCGCGACACATTCCTTAACGGCACAATCTAGTTCATATGCATAACGCAGCTGACTTACTCTCCTTCAGCGGCATTGTCTGCTTTCTGATCGCCATCCTGCACATTGTAATTATTATTGTCGGGCCAAAGGCATACCGCTATTTCGGCGCGGGTGAAGACATCTCTTCCCTTGCAGAAAGACACTCAATAATCCCGCCTCTTCTAACTGTATTCATTGCCACAGTTATTGCTGTGTTCGGGCTATATGCTTTTTCCGGTGCCGGTAAATTCGCTCGCCTTCCCTTACTCGGCCCCGTATTAATTGTAATCGGGGTAATATTCAGTATCCGGGGATTAATTCTGCCTGTGCAACTTTATCAGCTTTTTAAAAGACCTCATCAAACAGAGACAAAAGAAATTTTCTTTTCCATCATAACCTTGTTAACCGGAATCTGTACACTCTACGGTACGGTGCTGAACTGGGCTTTCATATTTCCATCCTGAGCACCTGCGCCCTGCCCACTTTATCTCTTCCCTTAAACTATAATAAAAACAACGATCACATCTGCCGAGAATCATGGACAAAGGCGGGAGTAAGTTGTAAATTGTGACAAAAGGAGTCCTGTTTAAAAGCAGGTTACAATCAGCTGAAAAAGAACTGTTCACTATTGTATTTTTATATTTCTTTGATATTCTTCATCGGTACACATTAATTCGGAGGATTAAATGCCACTCAGCAAATTAGCAGGACAACCGGCTCCAGCCGGGATCCTTGAAAACATACCCAGACTCGTATCAGCATATTACACAGTAAAACCTGATCCTTCCGTTGATTCACATCTTGTAGCTTTCGGTACCTCCGGGCACAGAGGATGCGCCCTTGACGGTTCCTTTAACGAAGATCATATCTTCGCAATCGCGCAGGCCATCTGCGAATACAGAAAGTCGCAAGGTTTCACAGGTCCGCTCTTCATGGGTAAGGACCCCCACGCCCTTTCGGAACCGGCCCAGATTTCAGCTTTGGAGGTTTTTGCAGCTAATGATGTAACCGTACTGCTCAATGACAAGGGTTATACCCCTACTCCGGCAATTTCCCATGCAATCCTCGCTTACAACAAAAAGCGCAAGGACGGTTTTGCTGACGGTGTTGTTATCACTCCTTCACACAACCCTCCGCGTGACGGCGGTTTCAAATACAATCCGCCCAGTGCCGGACCTGCCGGAACAGCCATCACCAGCACCATCCAGAACCGTGCAAACGAGATCCTGAAAAACGGCCTCAAGGATGTTAAGCGCATTCCTTTCAGCCGTGCTCTGGCAGCCGATACCTCGCAGGAATTTGATTTCATTACTCCCTATATAAATGACCTCGAAAACATCGTTGATATGAAAGCTATCGCCGCAGCAGGCTTGAGCATCGGTGTTGACCCCCTTGGTGGTGCGGCTATTGATTTCTGGGAGCCTATTGCTGAGAAATATGGCCTGAATATGAGTGTGGTAAATAAACAAATTGATCCGGCCTATGCCTTCATGCATGTGGATAAAGACGGACAGATTCGTATGGACTGCTCCTCACCTTACGCTATGGCAGGTCTTATCGAACTGAAAGACAAATATGATATTTCATTCTCCAACGACCCGGATACTGACAGGCACGGTATTGTTACCAAAAGTCGCGGACTGATGAACCCCAACCATTATCTGGCAGTTGCTATTGAATATCTTTACAAACATAGACCTCAATGGAGCGATAAACTTACCGTTGGTAAAACCCTCGTATCCAGCTCCATGATCAACAGGGTGGCCCGGTCCATCAACCGTCCGCTCATGGAAGTTCCGGTCGGCTTCAAATGGTTCGTAGATCCACTGCTTAACGGGACATGTGGCTTCGGCGGCGAAGAAAGTGCAGGTGCATCATTCCTGCGTAAAGACGGCACTGTCTGGACCACAGATAAAGACGGCATCATCATGAACCTGCTGGCTGCTGAAATTACTGCCATCACCGAAAAAGATCCGGGCGAACACTACACCGCACTGGAAAGCAAGTTCGGGCATCCGGTATACAAACGCATTGATACCCCGGCAACAGAAGAGCAGAAAAAAGCATTCAGCATCCTGACCCCGGAAATGGTTCAGGCAAAGACCCTTGCCGGCGAGACAATTGAAGAACGCCTCACCGCAGCTCCCGGTAACGGAGAAGCTATCGGTGGTCTCAAAATTGTTACTGAGAATGGCTGGTTTGCCGCCCGTCCTTCAGGGACTGAATCCATTTACAAAATCTACGCTGAATCTTTCAAAGGACTGGCCCACCTTGTGGCTATTCAGGAAGAAGCCGGCAAAATCGTCAACGCTGCATTTGAAGTTGCAATGAAATAAGTTAGTGCTCCATTAGAAACGAAAGAGCGGGTAGCCTTATGCTTCCCGCTCTTTTTATACCTACAATAAAAATACAAACTACTTGGACAATCGCTCGCAGACCATAGCTGCTTCACTTTCAAATTTGGCCAGCATTTCTTCCACTGCCGATGGATCATCCTTTGCCAATGCCTTTTCCAGCATAACAGCTGCATCGCGTGCTCTGGGAGCGCAAATAGCCGCGCAACTGCTTTTCAAAGTATGGACAATTCTACGGGCAACAACCTCTTTATTGTCCTCACGGGCTTCCTTAAACCTCTCAATATCTCCAGCCACATCATTAATGAACATGGAACAAAGTTCGTTGTACAAAGCACTGTCACCCTGATACATGGATCGCGCTTTTTCAGGATCAATTACTTTGCCAACCGGAACAAACTTTTTCTCGACCAGTTGGGGAGCTTCGGAACAATCACACATGATCCGTTGAATGGCTTCCTGAAGCGCAACATATTGGACCGGTTTGGCTATGTAATCGTTCATTCCGGCGTTAGTGCATTTTTCTATAACGCCGGCCATTGCATGCGCAGACATAGCAACAATCGGTATATTCCGTGCAGCATCACCGGATTCCCCATTACGAATGCACCTGGAAGCCGTAAAACCATCCATCTGCGGCATTTCAAGGTCCATCAACACAAGGTCTACACTAATGCCTGAAAGCATGCTGACAGCTTCCTGACCGTTTGAGGCGACTTCCACAGAATGCCCCATCTTCTCCAGCAGGCTCGTAGCCACCAGCACGTTAATAGGATTATCTTCGACCAGAAGAATGGAGTACTCAGACGGTGTTGCAGAAACCTCGGGAGCACTTCCAGCATTATTAACTGCCAACTTACCGGAATCGCCATGCTTGAGAACGACTTGAAAAGAAAAAACACTGCCGAAGCCTTCGGAACTTTTAACCCCGATACGCCCACCCATCATCTCTACAAGCTCACGCGAGATGGCGAGTCCAAGACCTGTTCCGCCAAATTTACGAGTTGTGGAGTCATCGGCCTGGCGGAAACTTTCAAAAATTAAAGCCTGCTTCTCTTCAGGAATTCCGATTCCAGTATCACGGACTGAAACCTGAATTGCGACTTCTCCAGAATCCTGAAGATCTTCAAGCTTGCTGATCTGAACAAAGACACCACCATGTTCGGTAAACTTAATGGAGTTACCGATGAGGTTGTAAAGGACCTGCTTCAAGCGACCTTGATCACCACTGACAGCAACAGGAACATCGTCATCAATCTCAATACTGAGTGCCAAACCTTTACCGCTGGCCTGCTGTTCCATGCTTCGAACAACATCGCGCATGGCTGACACCAAACTGAAATCATCCTGATCAAGAGTAAGCATACGGGCCTCAACTTTGGAAAGATCAAGGATATCATTAATTAAGGTTAGCAACTGATCGGCAGAAATCTTGACTAATTCAAGATTATCGGTCTGTTCTCCCGAAAGCCCGGAACACAATGTGAGGTCAGTCATACCGATAATCGCATTAAGCGGGGTACGGATTTCATGACTCATGGAAGCAAGAAAACGCGATTTAAAACGGTTCGCTTTTTCCGCTGTATCACGGGCATCTATGATTTCCCGCTCCATCTTCTTACGCTCGGTTATTTCAATAAATGAAGCAACAGCACCGCCGGACTCACCCTGCATGGGAGTAACTTCCAACATGTACCAGCAGGGTATGTCATGATGGTCAAATGAATATTCGTAGGAAAATTTCTCGCTGAGTCCTTCCACAACAGAACGGACTCCGTTCATCAATTCATTCAAAGAACCACGCAAACAACCTGAAGAAAAAACCGCATCCTTGAAATCAAGGCCGTTAAGGTCTTCTTCTCTGGTTCCCGGAACAAAAATGTCCCGCCACGATTCATTGGCAGCGATAACTTTCATATCCGTATCAAGCACTGCGATTTTAGCAGACATGGAGCCCAGTACAGAACTCAACTGTTCTTCTCGGGCAAGTAGCTTGCGGTTGGCAAAATCAAGCTGCCTTGATTGCAGAAGAGTGTTCTCATAAGTCGCAAGTAGCAGATGAAAGACCTGACTGAAATCAGCCCTCAAAACATGCTTAACACCTTGGAATTCAAAATCAACTTCTTGAACAGAAGTCTTTTTGGAATCGAAATATTTGTGTTTGAGAACCGACTCGATACGGGAGATAAGAAATGCTTCGTCATAAGGCTTTGTAACAAAGTTGGTAGCCCCGCTTTTGAGTCCACGAATGATGTCTCCCGGCTCGGCAAGGCTGGTCAGCAAGATAACCGGGACATCCTTGTAACTGGAATTTTCCCGGATATTCTCACACAGCTCATAGCCGTCCATTCCGGGCATAACAACGTCACTTATGATCAAATCAATATCATTTTCACCAAGAACCTGAAGGGCATTCTCACCATTAGACGCAAGTGAGACCTTAAACCCTTTTTCAAATAGGATATATTCCAGCTTAACCGCCTGAGTGAGGCTGTCCTCCACAACCAGAATATGACTGCTCTCCACTACTTATCCTCCAGCAATCCCAAAAAAATCCTGCAAAGTTCCCCGCCTATGTTATCAAGTGGCAACACAGATTTGGCGGCTCCAATTTTAACTGCCTCACCGGGCATTCCAAAAACGATTGAACTCTCTTTATCCTGCGCGATAGTGTAGCCGCCATTGCGTCTTATCTCAAGTAATCCGTCTGCCCCGTCCCGCCCCATACCGGTCAGCAAGACCCCGACTGCTGAACTTCCGATATTACAGGCAACTGAATTAAAAAGAATTGAAGCAGAAGGTTTAATTCCATTTACTTTTGGAGCATCTGTCAGAACTATTCGTTTATTCGCCGAGACTTCCATATGGATCCCCTCAGGCGCAAAATATACGACACCGGGAATTAATTTATCATTCTGTGAAGCTATCCGAATATCGTGTCCGGTATTATTTTTCAACCAGCTAACCATGCCCTTGGTAAATCCTTCGGACATATGCTGCACAACAAGGACAGGAGCCGGAAACTCCTTCGGCAAAGTCATCAAAATTTCTTTGATAGCCTGCGGTCCACCAGTGGAAGCACCCACACAAACGACTTTCCCTTTTGCAGAAGGTAATTCCGGTTGAATAGCTGATGCAACCGGATCAACAACCTTCGGTGCGCTATCTTTACTGAAACGGATTTTACGGCGTACAACCCGTACTTCGGACATCAAGCGGGCCGAAACAATGATATCTTGCATCTGATCGGCAAAATCCTCACTCTTGAGTGCCGGTTTATTGTGAAATGCAAGTGCTCCGGTATCGATGAGGCGAAATCCTATTTCGGCATCTGAGGCCCGGTATATGGCACTGACAATAACGATAGGAACGGGATTTTCTTCCATGATCATCCGGGTCACGCGGAATCCATCACAGTCAGGAAGGTTCACATCCATGGTGACCACGTCCGGTTTCAAATCACGAACCATGCGCACAGCAGAATATCCGTCCTCGGCACAGCCGACAACTTCAAAATCCTCCTCACGCTTAAACATCTCTACGAACAAAGTGCGCACAGATGCGGAGTCGTCCACAATTAGAACCTTAATCACCTATAGTTGTCTCCATAAAAATTATCATTATTACTACAGAGAATATCCCCTACACTCAAATTTCCATACATGCAAACCCAAGCGTAGCATCCTTACAACAACTATTACAACATCCTGTTTTTAATATAAAAACTAACCAGCTAAACGACCAATAACCTCCAACAAGTTACCCTGATCAAAGCTGGATTTAATTATGTAAGCATCAGCCCCGGCATCAACCCCGCGCTCACGGTCATCAGCTGATCCGAGGGACGTAACCAATATAATCGGAAGACTGGAAAAATTCATCATTTTTCTAACCTTAGCGGTTAAAGTGAAACCATCCATCTGCGGCATTTCCACATCGGATACCAAAACATCAGGGACAACAGATTCAATTTTATGCAAAGCATCAAGTCCGTTCACTGCGGTAACTACATCATACCCGGCAGCTTCCAAAACGTTCTTAAGCAGCATGCGGGAGGTTATCGAATCCTCTGCCACCAGCACTTTTTTGCGTTCCTGAACACCCTGCCTGTGAACAACGTACCTGATCCGACCCTCCGCATGAAGTCCAAGAGCAGTCCGGGCCATATCCGGAGTATGAAGAATAGGAGCAAGTTCACCTGATCCGAGCATGGAAAATCCGGCAACATTTCGAACTCTTTTAAGCAAAGGTCCTATTCTTTTAGCCATGACATCCTGCTCCCCCTGCAAGCCATCAATACTGATCGCAACAGCCTTGCGACCTTTTCCGACTGCCAAAACCGGGAAAGAGTCGGCTTTTCCATCTGCACCCTCTAGCTCAAGGATATCGGAAAGGCTGACCAAAGGCAGAGGACGGCCAAAGATAAATACAGTCTCTTTCCCTCCGGCAACGACAATATCATCCTGCCGGATAAGCATTACTTTGCGGACACTTGATTTAGGGACAACAAAAGATTTCCCAGCAGACTCAACAACGATCCCCCGGAAAGATGTCAGAGCCACGGGAATAGTTATTACAACCCGGAACCCCTTACCTTCGGGACTTGCAACAACAATATTCCCCCCAAGAGATTCAACCTTGTCACGGACGATTGCCATTCCCAAACCCCGCCCGGAAATATCAGTGATGATCGCGCTGGTAGACATGCCGGAAACAAAAATCATATCCAGAACGGTACGGCGGTCCATTCTTTCCGCCTCTTCTGCTGAAATAGCCCCCTTGCTGACAGCAACAGCTCTCAAACGTTCCAGATCAATACCCCGCCCATCATCACCATAAACGATTTTGACTACATCGCGATCCGACTGGGTAATGGAGAAAAATATACGACCGACCGGGTTCTTACCTTCGGCAACCCGGTTATCGCGGTTCTCAATACCGTGATCGACAGAATTTCGGATCATATGCATAAGCGGATCATGCAACATTTCGAGAATACGGCGGTCAATGCGGACATTCTCACCGCTTGTATCCATACGGCACTCTTTACCTTGCTCTGCACTCAAAGTACGCACCATACGGGGAAAAACGTCCAGCAGAGAGGAAAAAGGAAGCAGCATGGAGTTTTTGAAATCACCGAGTAGTGAATCTATCTTGGAGGTGAGATCTCGCTCTGCCTGCCGGGCGGAAGTTGACAGCAGACCGACCCGCCGGGAAAATTCTTCAAGCGTCTTATCCATTTGTGCGCTTAACTTGAGTTCCTCATCAGAAAATGAATCAAGTCTTTTTTCCTGCAATCCATCAAAAAGGACCTTGAAATCTTCGAGTAATTTACTAACCTCCGAGATCTCATTCACGCGATTATGCTGTGAATTGCGTGAAAAAATAAGCTCCTCTGTCTGCAAAAGAAGCCCAGTCAAAAAAGAGGAACTCACCCGGACAGAATCACCCATGGATGTAGGCACATTCCCAAAGTCCTGCTTAATTCCACCGTCCGCAACAGGATCATTTGCTTCTGCCCCGGCGGCATTTCCCCCTAATTCAGCTAAGGTCCCCTCCCCGGCTTCATCAACAGGCGACTCTGAAACATGATCAGTAGAAATTCCGCCGGTTTCTATCTCCTGCGGGGAATCAACCAATTCTTTCATGCGGGAAATGGCCAACTGGACCTGCGGTGAAATTTTGGCATCAGCGGAATCGTCTTCCTCCCGGATCATATCATCCAAAAGATCAAGCCAGCTAAGCATGACCGCACAAGTCTTGAGTGAGGGGGCCAAGCGCATCTTCTTGAGCACCGCAAAGAAAGATTCGAACGCCTGACAAAATTCCTCAACAATGCTTAATCCCACGGCCCTTGCCGCACCTTTGAGGCTATGCAATTCCCTGTATGAGGACTCAATTACTATGGAAAGCTCTTCTGCCCCGCAGCCTTTTTCCAGTTTCAAAAAATCTGCGGAAAGAACGCGCATGCGATCAGCACTTTCACCTCTAAAGGCAGCCAGCAGTCTCTGTTTGAGATCACCGTCAATCATGGACATTTCAATTCTCCGTACTCGCCGTTATGACAGGCCATGCTGCCCACTACCAACAAACTCATTGACGACGAAAGCTTCTTCAAGCAGCAACGCTGCACCCTTAAGAATCGTACTGCGATCAGAAGTAACTCCGAGACTGAAACTGGTAAAACGGTTTTCACCTTCAGGCAAAGGCTTAACTTCTGCTTCAGAAACAGCTATCACTCCAATAATTTCATCCACTGCAATGCAGAATTCAGTATAATCGTCAGCAAGCAGAATAACACCGGGATTATCCGATTCAAGTTTATCTTCCAAACCAAAAAATACGCAGAGATCAATAACTGCCCAAAGGTGTCCGCGAACGCTCATTACCCCAAGATGAAAATCGGGGGTACATGGAACGGAAACAATATCTTCCGGGATCATCACTTCTTTGACTGAAGCCGCCTCTAAACCATAGGTATGGGGACCCATACGAAAAAAGACAAACTCCCGCTTACCGTAATCGCCCTCTTGCCCGTGCCTGTCATCGGAAATTGTCAGTGCCAGCTTTTCAGCACGCTTACGGAGAAGCTCTCTATCGCTTTCCCGTTTGAAATAATCCAGGGTATCGGTTTCCATTATCCCACCTCAATTCAAATTCCGCTAAACCAGTTGCTGTTGAACCAACCGTACCATTTCCATCAAACGTCCGGCAGTGGTATTATCTGAGCAGGGAACCGGGGCATCCTGCTCCATTTTCTCAAGTTCCTGCATGGAAATTCGGAAGTGTCTTAGAGCAGCGTTCTTATCATTGGTTTCCATGTATATATTCCCAAGCAACACATGGGCCATGATAAATTCACTATCAAGAAAAATTGCATTACGCATATGAGCAAGAGCCTTATCCCTGTCGCCCTGCTGTAGACTGACCTGACCGAGCAGGAAGTAAGCACAAGGGCAGACACGATCCAGTTCAATCGCCCTTCCACACCATAAGGCAGCATCTTCAGCAAAGCCTGAATCTGCTTTAATACCGGCAATACCAAGATATGCGGAAACCTTAAGTTCGCGGGGGCAATCAAGAGCAGCAACTGTCTTGTACAAGGCAACAGCCCCGACAGTATCTCCCTGTGTGCGCAAACTATCACCCTGATCAAGCAAGCCTTTTCCATCAACAGCGTCACTCAGCCGGACCAGAGGCTCAGGAGTCACAAACTCCTGTTCGATCACGGCTTCTGCTGCAACGGTGTCGACCGCGGGGTTCACGTCCACTATGTTCAGATCAGGCAACAACGGCAGATCGAACTCAATATCTTCGGTATTTGGTGGTTCCGCAGCCTGCCCCCCATCCCGGTATTTGAATCCGTCGAAAACCATCTGGCACTGCGGCTCATAGTCTTCATTTTTCCGGTAAACAAGGACACCATCAATGTTAACAGGCTCAAACCTGCCATGACTGCTAAGCAGACCGGATTCGCTGGGAGTAGCAATCAACCAGCCACCGGGGGTCAGGCAATCCCAGAGTTTATCCAGTACAGCACGGACTCCTTCGGAAGAAAAATACATAAGCACATTCCGGCAGAAGATCACATCCATATCCCGCAATGAAGATGGCACCGCTGCTTCAATCAGATTGAGACGGAATAGATTGACCATCCTTTTAATGGTTGAATCAAGCACAAATGAATTTGAACCGACCTTGCGGAAAAAAATATCCCTGAAACCTAAATCTTCTGAACGGAATGACCATTTTCGGTAACAGCCTTCACGGGCTTTAATCAGGGCCTTGCTGTCAATATCAGTCCCGAAAATCTCGGCATTAAGCCCGGAACGGCGGCAGATCATCGCCAGAGTATATGGCTCCTCACCAGTTGAGCAGGCAGAAGACCAGACCCGCACTGCCCCGTTAATCCCGCTCCCTCTATCCCTAAGTTCAGGCAGGATTGCGAATTCGAAGACTTTAAGTGCATTGGTATCACGAAAGAAAAAAGTCTCGCCGATGGTCAGACGATTTATGAATTGTTCAAGATAACCATCTTCAACTGTGGGAGAAAGGAGATAATCAAGACACTCTGAAGCTGTGCTGAAAGAGGAGTCCTCGCGCTGGTAGCGCACAACAGCACTACGCAAATCTTTCCATCTTTCGCGAGGGAAATCCAGCCCGAACCTATCACGGACCATATCCGCTAGTTCGTTGACTTTAACTTCAGTCAGGGAGTTAAGCATCTGCTGCAGAATCCTCCCCTGCATCCATGGCTGCTATAGCTGCGAGTAAATCACGCTCCTGATCAGGCGCAAGCAACGCCCCCATATCCTGCACCAGCACAACATCAGCCCCCAATCCGGCAAGAGATTTCAATAGAGACAATCCGGGCCAGATTTCACTTGCGTTGCGAGCCACGTCATCCTTAATTTCCAAAACATCACTGATACGATCCGCAAGCAAAGCCATATTCCGACCATTGGCATTACTGAAAATAAGTCTGTCACTGAGAATTATGCCACGTTCCACCACACCGATTCTGCCCCGTAAACCAAGCACGGGAATTATATCACCACCACGATTAACCACACCCAGAACCGGAACGGGGGCATCAGGAACCGGAGTCAGCTGAACCGCACGCTCGACACGATCCACCGCAACCGAAGGCAAAGCGAACTTGCAGGAATCAACCTCAAAAATAACGTATTCATTATTTGCCATAAAAATTTACTTCCCGGCTGCTGCTGATTTTTCCATCAGCGCGTTATATTTCTTCATCACTTTTACAGCGTAAGCCCGTGCCCGTCCCGGAAGATTTTTCGGTGATCCGGTATGATATGCCCCGATGGCTCTCCAATTATGGCCGTAGCGGTCAAGGCAGTAACGTAAAATCCATGCGCCCAAACGCAGATTCTCCTCCGGCTCAAGGGCCTCGGCAGGACTCAAATCAAATTTTCTGATCCAGTAGGAGTTTACCTGCATCAGCCCTACATCGTAACTCTTACCCCTGTATTCCTTGATAATGGCAAGTGCTTCTTCACGGGAATCAGGATAAACACTTCGGCCCTCAATATTCAAGGCCCAAGGGTTATATCCGCTTTCGTGATCTGCAATGGCATTGAGAATTTCAGGATGCAGCGAAAACTCCTCGGCAACCTGCCCGAACAAAGGCGGAAGCGGTATCCGCTCGCGGTCAGCAACCTTTATACGCTGCTGAACCTCATGCCGCTGAGAGAACGAAAATTCACGTTCCACCTCAATAGGGACAATCATACGGAACACGATAGCTCCGCTGAGGAGAAGATACAAGACTACAATGAATCTGGACATTAATGCTCAATATTAAAATCTGGAGCGCACCTGTTCGGCTTCTTCAAACTTTTCCTGCACCTCAAGAGCCTTGGCAAGAGTCTTCCAGAACTGCTCTTTGGCAGGTTTAAGCGCGGCACTCTGGCGGGCCAGAACTTCTGCAACCTGCGGGTCTTCACCGCTTTCAAGATAGATAGTAGCGAGCATGTTCATGGCTGCGGCATCGTTATGGTTGGCATTCAAAGCCTGATGCAGATACTCGCGAGCTTTGTCCATATCACCGCGAGAATGGGAAATACGGGCAAGATGACGCATACTCAAAGCATCACCACCTTTAAGCCTGGCGGCTTTGAGATAGTACTGCTCGGCTTCATCCAGACCTTTATCCTGCTCGGAAAGCACACCAAGACGGACAAGTGAAAATACGTTCTCCGGCTCCAGCTCAAGGCATTTCTCGTAAGCTTCGCGGGCTTTGTCCATACTGCCGAGCATCTGGCAGGTCCAGCCAAGGTTGTACAGGGCCATAATGTTTTTGGGAGTGATGCTGAGAACTTCTTCGAATTGCTTGCGGGCCTGCTCCGGCTTACCAACCTGCGCGTAACAGATTCCAAGGGAGTTACGGGCAAGAATGTTATCGGAATCAGCCAGCAGAGCGAGGCGGAACTCTTCAATGGCACCGTAGATATCACCATCAACGTAAAAATGGTCTGCGGAAATGTTCAGCGAAACAGAATCGAACTGGGCGACCATGGGTTTTTCAAGCATAAGTGAATGGTCAAGACCCTTGCGGCAGTTCTCAAGAATCTCACTGCGTCTGTAATTGAGAAAAGGAAATGCCGCCACCCCGGCAGCAAGCTCAATTTCAAAATCCTCAGCACACTCACGAACCAAACGCAGGATATTTTCCATCACCGCATCCGATTCCTCTCCCGGGAAGAAATAAATCAGACTGTTAAGGCTGTACCGACCGCCCATGCATGATTCATCAAAAAAAGTTTCAGCACGGGAAGCCACCTTCTGCACCTGCGCGTCGGTCAACTTCTGGAAATTACCGCCCTGCTCCGCCGGATTCGAGGACAGCCGCAGCACTGCCACGGAAAATTTATCCAGATTCTGACGCATACGGCTGTAGCGCCCGATGAATTCTTTATAACTATACAGACCTGTAACAATATCACGCTGCGGGGAAGAGTTCGCTTCCGGTCCGGCCTGAGCATCGAAAAAACTGTCCTTTTCATTAAGTAAGGTCAGGCGGTCCCCATTGGTAACAGGCCACGCCGGATCACTCAGGTGCAGGATTTCCGCAAAAGCAATCTCCTCCTGAACCTCAATGATAACCACCTCGGCCTTGTACATGGTGGGATAAGTACCGGAAATACGTTCGTCTTCAGTCAGGCGGGCCTGTGTGCCTGACTGATAATCAGGGGACCAGACCAGAAAGCGAGCACCTTCCCGGGCATCAACACTCTGCCCGATGGAAAGAGCCAGACGCTGCAAAGGCAACACTTCCAAAACCTTGGCACCCTTCTGGAGAATATCAGAGTATGCAAAAACACAATTGCGACCGAAATCCTTGGCTGTTGCAACAGCTTTAGCCGCTTTACGCATCAAGATACGGGCCTGCTCGTCAGCAGACCGTTTGAAGTGAGGACCGGAAAGAGACTGCGGATAGTTGGCATATCCGGCACTGACGCTCACTTTGATTACGTCCCCGGTAACAGGGGCCTCGACCTTGAAATTATCCACCAAAGAACGCAACTCTTCAGCCAGCTTGGCGCAGGCTTTAGGACGACCGTCAGGAATCAGGAAAGCAAACTTATCATCAAAAATTCTAGCACAGATTACGGACTCAACAACTGCATCATTAATACGCTTTGCAAGATCAGCGATGATGGAATCACCCAGCCCATAACCGTAGCGGTCATTAATACGCTGGAAAAAGTCCATATCAAGAACAACAACCCCGACTGATCCGCTGAAAGTCGGAATACCGGGGTCTTTACAACCACCGGTGGTGGGCATCATGCAATTCTGAATCAGGTCCAGTTCCTTATTGAGTTTGGACATAAAATATTCACGGGTTGCCATTCCGGTCAGCCGGTCAGTGATGGAGCTCTTGTAGAGCAGAATCTTTTCCAGCGAGCAGGCTGCCAGTGCTTCCAGATAAGGAGGTAGGGCTTCCGGTGCTTCCAGTTCCACACCTCTGGCTATGAAATAGCAGAGATCGCGACCACGCAAACGTAACGGAAGCATAAGCTGAGCTTCATCGGCATTGTAGCGTGCCTCAAGCTTAGCCCTGAACTGCCCTTTTGGCGGCTTGGGAAAGTATAGGCTGTAGGATTCGAAAGGCAGGAATTCCTGAATGAGGTCCTTGAGGGTATGCTCGTAGAGGATCAAATCCTGCGGGGAAAGACTGATTCCGGAAGTGAAGAGGTTGTCCTTGTTCATAGGCAGGGACATAACCCGCATGGAGATTCAAGACAAGCAGGGAGTTGGCGGGGTATTCAATAATTTATTGGTAAAACATGCTGAAAACGCAAAAAGCAGGGCAGCCTTAAGAACCGCCCTGCTTTGAATATTAATTTGCGAGTCAATCTAATCTTGCTTAAGATTGCTGAGAACTTTTTTGAGCTTAAGAGCCATTTCAGCCAATTCCTGGACCGCTCCGGCAGACTGGAGCACCCCTTCTGCGGAATCTGATACAATACGGTTTACTTCGGCAACAGCACGGTTAATCTGCTCACTTGTGGCGGACTGCTCCTCAGCTGCGGTGGCAATACCCTCTACAAGAGAAGATGAATCCGTAGACATGCCTACAATCTGGCTAAGGGCTGCTCCGGAACTATTCGCCAATTCAGTAGCTTGAGCGACATTCTCTACTGCACTGTTCACATTGCGCAAGTTGGTATCTGTTGCCGACTGGATAGCCTGAATATTTGAACCGACCTCATTTGTAGCATCCATTGTCTTTTCTGCCAATTTACGGACTTCGTCGGCAACAACAGCAAAACCACGCCCTGCTTCACCTGCGCGGGCAGCCTCAATTGCTGCGTTTAATGCCAATAAATTAGTCTGGTCTGCAATATCAGTGATTACCGTCATAACGCCGCCGATAGACTTGGCCTGATCGCCAAGTTTTTCCATGTCTACCTGAAGAGTGTTAGCGACCCTATTCACCTTATTAATGGCTGCGACAACATCACTTACCAGTTCAGCCCCTTCCTGAGCCTTCCCTCTGGCATTGTCAGACTGCTCCCTTGCCTCGGAAGCGTTACGCGCAATCTCCAACACACTGGAGTTCATTTGCTCCATAGCGGTTGCAGTCTCACCTACCCGTTGTTGCTGAATCTCTGCCCCATTGCTTACTTCATCAATCTGGGCAGAGAGCTCTTCAGATGCAGAAGCGACCCTGTTAGCAATATCATTAGCCTGACCGGCAACATCAAGCATTGTCGCTTGCGCCTGCTTTATTTCGGTCTGATCAATTATAACCTCAGTTGCACCAACGATCTCACCGCTACGGGTTATCAGCGGAATGGAGGTGTAAATGATTTCATACTCTCCACTTGCCGGACTGGCAGAGGTCTCAGAAGTAGTAGAGGCCCTATTTTTCATACAAATTTCGGAAGCGCAGTCTACAGTCCGGCAATCCCCGGTACTAAAAAGGTCATAACATTTCCTGTCATTAAAGATTCTGTTCATAGCATAGCTAAAAATCTATTACTCGACTTTCGGAGATAAT